>NZ_NCUL01000008.1:375905-695634 GCF_002096455.1 Streptococcus oralis subsp. oralis
CACCCTGCCTAGATCAGATTGTTTTCCCAGATTTTGGAGTGCATGCGGACCTGCCTATGGGTGAAGAGTATGTAGTGGAAATCACACCTGAACAGGCTGGAGAGTATGGTTTCTCTTGTGGCATGAATATGATGCACGGTAAGATGATTGTAGAATAGGAGAATGATATGACTGAAATCGTAAAAGCAAGTCTTGAAAATGGTGTTCAAAAAATCCGTATCACGGCAGACAAAGGCTACCATCCAGCCCATATTCAGCTTCAAAAAGGGATTCCCGCTGAAATTACCTTTCATCGTATAACTCCTTCAAACTGTTACAAGGAAATCCTTTTTGAAGAAGAAGACATCTTGGAACCAATCGGCGTGGATGAAGAGAAGACAATTCGTTTTACACCTCAAGAGTTGGGTGAGCATGAATTCTCATGTGGCATGAAGATGCAAAAGGGAAGCTACACCGTAGTTGAGAAGACTCGAAAATCTTTGTCACTTTTGCAACGTTTTTGGATTACTAGTATCTTTACTGTGCCTCTTGTGATTATCATGATTGGGATGTCGACAGGAGGAATTAGTCACCAAGTCATGCGTTGGGGCACCTTTTTAGCCACAACACCCATCATGCTAGTAGCAGGTGGTCCTTATATCCAGAGTGCTTGGGCCAGCTTTAAAAAGCACAATGCCAACATGGATACCCTGGTTGCTCTGGGAACCCTAGTGGCCTATTTCTATAGCTTAGTTGCCCTCTTCGCTGGTCTCCCCGTTTACTTTGAAAGTGCTGCATTTATCTTCTTCTTCGTTCTTTTGGGAGCCGTTTTTGAGGAAAAAATGCGGAAAAATACTTCCCAAGCTGTGGAGAAATTACTTGACTTGCAGGCTAAAACTGCAGAAGTCTTGCGTGATGATAGCTATGTTCAAATCCCCTTGGAGCAAGTCAAGGTAGGTGACCTGATTCGAGTGCGTCCCGGTGAAAAGATTGCGGTTGATGGGGTTGTAGTCGAAGGTGTGTCCAGTATTGATGAGTCTATGGTGACAGGTGAGAGCCTGCCGGTAGACAAAACAGTTGGAGATACCGTCATTGGCTCAACCATCAATAATAGCGGAACGCTTGTTTTTAAAGCAGAAAAAGTTGGTTCAGAGACTGTCTTGGCACAGATTGTGGACTTTGTTAAGAAAGCCCAGACCAGCCGAGCACCAATTCAGGATTTGACGGATAAGGTTTCAGGGATTTTTGTACCAGCGGTTGTCATTTTAGGGATTGTGACCTTTTGGGTTTGGTTCGTCTTGCTCAGGGATAGTGTAGTCGTGCTTGGAGCGAGTTTTGTCTCTTCTCTTCTCTATGGAGTAGCAGTTTTGATTATCGCTTGTCCTTGTGCACTAGGACTTGCAACACCGACAGCTCTTATGGTGGGGACAGGTCGCAGTGCCAAAATGGGCGTTCTCCTCAAGAATGGAACCGTCTTACAGGAAATCCAGAAAGTTCAAACTATTGTCTTTGATAAGACCGGAACCTTGACCGAAGGGAAACCTGTGGTCACAGATATCATCGGCGACGAAGTAGAAGTGCTTGGATTGGCAGCCTCCTTGGAAGAAGCTTCTCAACACCCACTGGCTGAGGCCATTGTCAAGCGAGCGACTGAAGTCGGACTTGAGATTCAAACTGTAGAGAATTTCCAAGCCTTGCACGGAAAAGGTGTCTCAGGGCAAATCAATGGAAAACAAGTTCTGCTTGGAAATGCTAAAATGCTGGATGGCATGAACATTTCTAGCACTTATCAAGAAAAACTAGAAGAACTAGAAAAAGAAGCTAAGACAGTTGTCTACTTGGCTGTTGACAATGAAATTAAAGGCTTGCTTGCCCTGCAAGATATTCCCAAGGAAAATGCCAAGCTAGCCATCAGTCAGCTGAAAAAACGTGGACTTAAAACAGTCATGCTGACAGGGGATAATGCTGGAGTGGCGCGTGCTATTGCAGATCAGATCGGAATCGAAGAGGTCATTGCAGGTGTCTTGCCAGAAGAAAAAGCCCATGAAATCCATAAACTACAATCAGCTGGAAAAGTAGCCTTTGTTGGTGATGGTATCAATGACGCTCCTGCCCTCAGTGTAGCAGATGTGGGGATTGCTATGGGAGCTGGAACAGATATTGCCATCGAGTCAGCAGATTTGGTGTTGACAACTAATAACCTCCTAGGAGTGGTTCGTGCCTTTGACATGAGCAAGAAAACCTTCAATCGAATTCTGCTCAATCTTTTCTGGGCCTTTATCTACAATGTCGCCGGAATTCCGATTGCAGCAGGAGTCTTTTCAGGAATTGGTCTCGTTCTCAATCCAGAACTGGCAGGTCTTGCCATGGCCTTTAGTTCTGTATCTGTTTTAACCAGTTCACTCATGCTAAACTTTAGTAAAATAGACTAAAAGCGAGCTTGCTCGCTTTTTATTATAAAACAGTTATATAAAACGTTTTCAAACTGTACTGTAATAGAGAATAAAAACTTCTGAGCACATTCTTAGGAGACCCAAAACAAATGTGGTAAAGTAGTAGAGTAAAAATTTGCTGAAACGTTTCCAATTAGTATATGAAAACGGATTTATCAAGTTTTAAAAATATTTGAAGGAGAGTTATCATTATGACTCAAGGGAAAATTACTGCATCTGCAGCAATGCTCAACGTATTGAAAACATGGGGCGTAGACACAATCTACGGTATCCCATCAGGAACACTCAGCTCATTGATGGATGCTTTGGCTGAAGACAAAGATATCCGCTTCTTGCAAGTTCGCCACGAAGAAACAGGTGCTCTTGCAGCGGTCATGCAAGCTAAATTCGGCGGCTCAATCGGGGTTGCAGTTGGTTCAGGTGGTCCAGGTGCGACTCACTTGATTAACGGTGTTTACGATGCAGCTATGGATAACACTCCATTCCTTGCTATCCTTGGATCACGTCCTGTTAATGAATTGAACATGGATGCCTTCCAAGAATTGAACCAAAACCCAATGTACAACGGTATCGCTGTCTACAACAAACGTGTCGCTTACGCTGAGCAATTGCCAAAAGTAATCGACGAAGCTTGCCGTGCTGCAGTTTCTAAAAAAGGTCCAGCTGTTGTTGAAATTCCAGTAAACTTTGGTTTCCAAGAAATCGACGAAAACTCTTACTACGGTTCAGGTTCATACGAACGCTCATTCATCGCTCCTGCCTTGAACGAAGTTGAAATTGACAAAGCTGTTGAAATCTTGAACAATGCTGAGCGCCCAGTTATCTATGCTGGTTACGGTGGTGTTAAAGCAGGTGAAGTGATTACTGAATTGTCACGTAAAATCAAAGCACCAATCATCACAACTGGTAAAAACTTTGAAGCCTTTGAATGGAACTACGAAGGTTTGACAGGTTCTGCTTACCGTGTTGGTTGGAAACCAGCCAACGAAGTGGTCTTTGAAGCAGACACCGTTCTTTTCCTTGGTTCAAACTTCCCATTTGCTGAAGTTTACGAAGCCTTCAAGAACACTGAAAAATTCATCCAAGTCGATATCGACCCTTACAAACTTGGTAAACGTCATGCCCTTGACGCTTCTATCCTTGGTGATGCAGGTCAAGCAGCGAAAGCAATCCTTGACAAAGTAATCCCAGTAGAATCTACTCCATGGTGGCGTGCAAACGTGAAGAACAACCAAAACTGGCGTGATTACATGAACAAACTCGAAGGTAAAACTGAGGGTGAATTGCAATTGTATCAAGTCTACAATGCAATCAACAAACATGCTGATCAAGACGCTATCTACTCAATCGACGTAGGTGACACTACTCAAACATCTACTCGTCACCTTCACATGACACCTAAGAACATGTGGCGTACATCTCCACTCTTTGCGACAATGGGTATTGCCCTTCCTGGTGGTATCGCTGCTAAGAAAGACAATCCAGATCGCCAAGTATGGAACATCATGGGTGACGGTGCATTCAACATGTGCTACCCAGACGTGATCACAAACGTTCAATACGACCTTCCAGTTATCAACGTTGTCTTCTCAAATGGTAAATATGCCTTCATCAAGGACAAATACGAAGACACAAACAAACACTTGTTTGGTTGTGACTTCCCTAATGCTGACTATGCGAAAATCGCTGAAGCTCAAGGTGCTGTAGGATTTACAGTTGACCGTATCGAAGACATCGATGCAGTTGTTGCAGAAGCTGTTAAACTCAACAAAGAAGGTAAAACTGTTGTGATCGATGCTCGCATCACTCCACACCGTCCACTTCCAGTAGAAGTACTTGAATTGGATCCAAAACTTCACTCAGAAGAAGCAATCAAAGACTTCAAGGAAAAATACGAAGCAGAAGAACTCGTACCATTCCGCCTCTTCTTGGAAGAAGAAGGATTGCAATCACGCGCAATCAAATAATTCCTCTCGTCGAAAATCAAATGTAAACTTTGTAGATTTTATTCTTTGATTTTCAAGAGTCGAACTTGAAAAGATCGGAGCAATCCGGTCTTTTTATGGAGGATAGTAAATGAATTTAAATCAATTAGATATTATCGTTTCAGATGTTCCCCAAGTCTGTGCTGACTTGGAGCGTATTTTGGATAAAAAGCCCGATTATGTTGATGACAGTTTTGCTCAGTTTACGATTGGCAGTCACTGTCTGATGTTGTCCCAAAATCATTTGATTCCTTTGGAAGATTTTCAGTCAGGAATCATTCTTCATATCGAGGTTGAGGATGTAGACCAGAATTACCAACGGTTGAAAGAACTTGGTATCCAGGTTTTAAACGGACCAACTGTAACCGATTGGGGAACAGAGTCCTTATTAGTTAAAGGGCCTGCTGGTCTAGTGATTGATTTTTATCGTATGAAGTAGGTAATTCTATTATCAAATTTTTTATCTAAACATTCTTGGAGTGAAACTTAAAAAGATCGGAGCAATTCGATCTTTTTTGTATTTATGCGACTTTCAGTCCGTCTCGCTCCGTTAGGTGCGAGACAAAAAACCACCCGTTTTCACGGGTGGTTATGATTTCTACACTTATTGTTTGGCTTCCTGTTTTAATTGTTGCACCTGTTCCTCGTACTGGACAAGCTCCCTGTCTTTTATATTGATAGTCGCTTCTGCTTCAGCAATGCGGCTTCTCAGATCTTGAGTCTTGTTATGGTGATAGCTAATACCAATAGCACTACCAGCAATGATCCCGATTACTAGACAAGTAAAAATCACCAAAATCAAGGGAGCAGATAGTTGTGTAAAGACAAGACTGACAGTTACTGTTTGACGATTGAGTAGACCAAATGAGATCACAATGACTAATAAGCTCAAACCGCCAATTAGATAAGCCTTATCTTTCAGTGACAATTCATTAAATTTTTTTAGCATAAGTTCCTTTTCTCCTGACTATGTTGATAGAAAACTACACACCATTTAGGTATTAACAAAATTCATTTTACTAGAAAATTTCGATACTGTCAATAATTTCTAACGGCTTATTTACCATCAATCAATCGATTCATTGAAAAGGAGTATTCATTTTCTAATATTTGATTGAGTAAACAGAACGGAGCAATTCGGTCTTTTTTCTGTTCCCTCTTTCTTATAACAAGATTGTGATAGTTTATATCTTTATAACAAAAGTTTTAAAGACTTGATTGTTTTGAAAGAATATTTTAAAATAAGATTCAGTAAAAATGAAAGAGGTTTTGAAAATGTCTGAAAAACAAATGAAAATTTTAGGTTGGGTAGCGACCTTTATGTCTGTTATGATGTATGTGTCTTACTTCCCACAAATCATGAACAATCTGGCTGGTCAAAAAGGAAATTTCATCCAGCCCTTGGTTGCTGCCATCAACTGTAGTCTCTGGGTTTACTACGGTCTTTTCAAAAAAGAAAGAGATATCCCCCTTGCAGCAGCTAATGCACCAGGTATTATTTTTGGCCTAGTGACGGTTATTACAGCTTTGATTTAAAAAGAAGACTGGTTTCAGTCTTTTTTTCGTATATATAAAAGTAAGTTTAGTGCTATTATTATCCAGAGGGTTCCAAACTTTTCGCCTCCTTTTTAGTATAATAGAAGTAATAAATCAATCGAGGTAAAGTGATGACAGAAATACTACAATTTCCAGAAGGATTTCTCTGGGGTGGTGCAACGGCGGCTAATCAATGTGAGGGTGCTTATAATCAGGACGGTCGTGGTCTTGCTAATGTGGATGTGGTACCGATTGGTCCAGACCGTGAAGCTATTATCACAGGTCAGAAAAAGATGTTTTCTTTTGAGGAGTGCTATTTTTACCCAGCAAAGGAAGCCATTGATATGTACCATCATTACAAGGAAGATATTGCGCTTTTTGCAGAAATGGGATTTAAAACCTATCGACTTTCCATTGCTTGGACTCGGATTTTTCCTCAAGGTGACGAAGCAGAGCCAAATGAAGCTGGTCTAGCTTTTTATGAGGATTTGTTTAAAGAATGTCACAAGTATGGAATTGAACCACTGGTGACCATCACGCATTTCGATTGCCCCATGCACTTAATTAGGGAGTACGGTGGTTGGCGCAATCGTCGTATGTTGGACTTTTACGCAAAGCTCTGTCGCACCCTCTTTACCCGTTACAAGGGCTTGGTCAAGTACTGGCTAACCTTCAACGAAATCAATATGATTCTGCATGCCCCCTTTTTAGGAGCTGGGATCTGTTTTGAAGAGGGGGAAAATCAAGAGCAAGTCAAATACCAAGCAGCCCACCATGAGCTGGTAGCCTCGGCTATGGCGACTAAAATTGCCCACGAAATTGACCCAGAAAACAAGGTGGGATGTATGTTGGCAGCAGGGCAATATTATCCTAACACTGCCCATCCGAGAGACTACTGGGCAGCTATGGAGGAAGACCGTAAGAGTTACTTTTTCATTGACGTCCAAGCGCGTGGGGAATACCCAAATTATGCCAAGAAGCAGTGGGAGCGTGAGGGAATCGAGATTGAAATGACGACAGAAGATTTAGACTTGTTAAAGAATCACACTGTTGACTTTGTTTCCTTCTCTTATTATGCGAGCCGAGTGGCTTCAGGCGATCCAGAAGTGAGGAATCTGACATCTGGAAATGTCTTTGCCTCTATCAAAAATCCCTATCTGGAATCCTCAGAATGGGGTTGGCAGATTGACCCACTGGGACTTCGTATCACTCTAAATACCATCTGGGATCGTTATCAAAAGCCTATGTTCATCGTAGAAAATGGACTTGGTGCTATGGACACGCCGGATGAAAATGGCTATGTAGCAGATGACTATCGGATTGCTTATCTAGAAGCCCACATCAAGGCTATGCGAGATGCTATTTACCAAGATGGCGTTGAATTGCTTGGTTATACGACTTGGGGTTGTATAGATCTGGTTTCAGCTGGAACAGGCGAGATGAACAAGCGCTATGGTTTTATCTATGTGGATCGTGATAATGCAGGTCAAGGAAGTCTCAAACGAAGCAAGAAGAAATCCTTCTACTGGTACAAGGATGTCATTGCCAGCAATGGTGCAAGTATTAAGTAGAGCACATTTGTTCACTATTTTTATAAAATCTTCTCCCTACTTTATAATGTGTGAAAAAGAGTTCAATTAGACCAAGCTTTTTGCTATAATGAAGTGAGAAAAATAGACAGGAGATCAAGATGTCAGAACCATTATTTTTACAATCAGTTATGCAAGAAAAAATCTGGGGTGGAACCAAGCTACGTGATGAGTTTGGCTACGACATCCCGAGTGAAAAAATAGGAGAATACTGGGCTATTTCAGCCCACCCAAATGGTGTTTCTAAAGTTGCCAATGGTCGTTTTGAGGGAACAGACCTAGCTACTTTGTATGCGGAACACCGTGAATTGTTTGGCAATCGTCCAGAACCTGTATTTCCACTCTTGACCAAGATACTCGATGCCAACGATTGGCTCAGTGTCCAAGTTCACCCAGACGATGCCTATGGACTAGAGCATGAAGGCGAGCTCGGGAAAACAGAGTGCTGGTACATCATCGCTGCGGATGAAGGTTCAGAGATTATCTATGGTCACAATGCCAAATCAAAAGAAGAACTTCGCCAGCAAATTGAGGACAAGAACTGGGATGCCTTGCTGACCAAAGTGCCTGTTAAGGCTGGAGACTTCTTCTATGTACCAAGTGGCACCATGCACGCTATTGGAGCAGGTATCTTGATTCTGGAAACCCAGCAGTCTAGCGATACCACCTACCGTGTTTATGACTTTGACCGTAAGGATGACAAGGGCAACTTGCGTGAACTTCACCTTGAAAAATCCATCGATGTCTTGAACATTGGTGAACCTGCTAATAGCCGTCCCGTAACTATCAAAGCAGATGATTTACGTTCCACTCTCCTTGTATCCAATGATTTCTTTGCGGTTTACAAATGGGAAATTACTGGAAAAGTTAACTTTGAAAAGACAGCTGACTACAGCTTGTTGAGTGTCTTGGCTGGTCAAGGTCAACTGACTGTTGACGGGGAAAATTATCCAATCCAAAAAGGTAGCCACTTTATCCTACCAAGTGATGTTGAAACTTGGACCCTAGAAGGGCAAGGTTTGGAATTGATTGTAAGCCATCCATAAAAAAAGAAAGGGCCTGAGTTTACTACTCAAGTCCTTTTTGATTACATAAATTGGGCGATAAAAACCACAATGATGATAATAGGAATGATGAAACGAAGGAGGAAGAGCCAGACTTGGAAAAGTCCCTGTTTCCATGCTCTTTCATCAAGATGCAGTTCCTCCATGGCAAGGGCCTTTTTAAAGATATAGCCAGTAAAAAGTGACAGACAGAGAGCTCCAAATGGCATGAGGAGATTGGAAACCAAGAAGTCCATAGCATCAAAGAAGGTTTTACCCAAAATGTGAACATCTGCCATGACCCCATAGGATAGGGCTGAAGGAATGCCAAAGACGAAGGTCAAGATTCCTAAAGTCGCACTCCATTTAGCACGCTTGCTGTTGTCCTGGTTGGTGATATTGCCCACATTGATTTCTAGCATGACGACAGAGGAAGTAACCGTCGCAAAGAGGAAGAGCAAGAGGAAGAGGATGTAGAAAATGGTTCCAAAGGGCATCTTGTCAAAGAGTTGAGGCAAGACGATAAAGAGCAGGCTTGGTCCCCCTTCAGACTGAATATTGAAGGCTGACATGGCTGGGAAAATGGCTAGACCTGCCATGATGGATACCGAGATGTTCATGGCTACGATGGAAATCCCCGATTGGACCAGCTTGGTTTTCTTGTCCAAGTAGGACGCATAGGTCAGCATGGCTGTCACCCCTAGTGAGAGGGCAAAGAAAGATTGACCCAGAGCATAGAGGAGACCAGCGCTAGTTAGTTTTGAAAAGTCTGGTTTGAGGAAGTAGAGAACCCCTTCCATGGCGTTTGGCAAGCTGAGCGAGCGCCCGATGATCACGACAAAGATGATAAAGAGCATAGGCATCATGACTTTCGAGGCTCTTTCAATTCCTTTTTGAACCCCACGTGATACAATAAAGATATTCAACAAGATAAAGGCTGCTTGAGCTCCTAGGGCAATGGCTGGATTTGAAATGATTGAAGTAAATAACTGAGCATAATCACCCGTACCGCCAAGCTGGAACAATTTCCCAAACTCAATTCCTAGATAGACTAGAATCCAACCTCCGATGACACTGTAAAAGGAGAGGAGGATAAAGAGGGCAAAGGCACCAATCCAACCGATAAAGTTGTACTTGTTATTCTTGCCTAGTTTTCCAAAGGTTTTGATAGCGGAAACGCCAGCACTACGGCCAAGGGCAAATTCAGCCAGCAGGAGCGGGAAACCGATTAAAATGGTGGAAATGAGAAAGACCAGTAAAAAGCCTCCCCCGCCATTAGCGGCAGTCATGTATGGAAACTTCCAAACGGCTCCAAGCCCGATGGCTGAACCAGCAGATGCTAGAATAAAGCCTAGTTTTGAACCCCATTGTGATTTTTCTGACATAGTTGAAACTCCAATCTCTTTTTTAAAATAAGAAAAGGCTACTTGAGATGTCAAATAGCCTTCTCTCAACGGCTCTCTATGAGCCTTCTGTTTGATTGATAGACTTGACTATCCTATCATGTTTTCTAAGGTCTGTCAAGAAAACCATTTTCAAGTTTTCACACCTTTCTCAAAAAGTTAAAAATTTTTCTCAAAAACGCTTGACTCTGACCTAGGGGGAGGGGTTATACTATCAATGTAATACTCTTCGAAAATCAAATTCAAACCACGTCAGCGTCGCCTTACCGTACTCAAGTACAGCCTGCGGCTAGCTTCCTAGTTTGCTCTTTGATTTTCATTGAGTATAAGGAGGAAATCATGTACCATATAAAAGAAGCTGCGCAGCTTTCAGGTGTCTCTGTTAAGACCCTGCATCACTACGATAAGATAGGGCTCTTGGTTCCGTTGAAGTCGGAAAATGGCTATCGAACCTATAGTCAGGAGGATTTGGAACGACTTCAGGTCATTCTGTACTACAAATATCTAGGCTTTTCTTTAGAAAAAATAGCAGAGTTATTAAAGGAAGAAAGGACAGATTTATTGCCCCATTTGACCAGACAGTTGGACTATTTGACTCGAGAAAGGCAACATCTGGATACCCTGATTTCCACCTTGCAAAAAACCATTCAAGAACAAAAAGGAGAAAGAAAAATGACGATTGAGGAAAAATTCACTGGATTTAGCTATCAAGACAATCAAAAATACCACCAAGAGGCGGTAGAGAAGTATGGACAAGAAGTCATGGGCCAAGCGCTTGAACGCCAAAAAGGTCGCGAAGACGAGTCCACAGCCGCTTTCAACCAAGTTTTTCAAGCCTTGGCACAAAACCTTCAAAATGGACTAGCTGCAACAGCAGCCGAAAACCAAGAAGAGGCAGCCAAACTCTTGCAAGCTATTCGTACTTATGGATTTGACTGCTCTATTGAGGTATTCGGTCATATCGGTAAAGGCTACGTCTACAACCCAGAGTTTAAGGAAAACATTGACAAATTTGGACCTGGGACAGCCCAGTACACATCAGATGTCATTGCTGCTTACGTTCAGACAAATGCAGAATAAATAGGCTAGGAATTTCCTAGCCTATTTTTTACTTCAAGTCATAAAGCCAGTCGTCACCGTCTTTGTAGTAAAAGAATTCACTGAGATCTTCTTCTAGAAACACACGAAGCATATCAGACATATCATCGGTTGCAAGTTTTAGATGAGATAGATTGTCAAAATCCTCCCACCAAACCTTCCCTTCGTCTGAAGACTGGAGCTCACCAGTAAAGTGTTCTGTCTTGTAAAAAAGGACGACATAACGATAATCCTTGTCATCGTACCAGTTTTTGATACCACAGAGTTGTGGTTTGGAAATGGTCAGACCAGTTTCTTCTTTCACTTCACGAATGACAGCATCGACAAAGGATTCGCCACGTTCAACATGACCACCAGGAAAAGTAATGCCAGGCCAGTCGGGATTAACTCGATCTTGGACCAAGACCTTATCCCCGTTTTTAATCATACACATATTGACAAATTCGACTGATTCTCTTTTGTTCATTTTCTTTCACTTATTTTGTTAGTAATTTTTCTACCACGTTTAACTTTCGCATGGTCAAATCTACATTAAAAAGCTTTTCAAGATAGTTGGTATTAAGTTTCTTTTGTTTTGCAGTTCTAGGGAGATAGAGGTAAAGACAATGGTTACCGATACAAATTTCTTCTTCACCGTAATCAATTTTTAGTTTTTCTAAAGGGAGACTTTGAATAGATTCTTGATAAAGAATCATGTGTATACGGTCATAAAGATAATGTTCTCTAAATGGGTTTTCTTGGACAATTTTTGTAAAATCACTTTTATTCTTGATTACCATTTTTAAGTCGGCCCCAATTTTTTCCTTTATCAGAGTATGAACGCGTTCTCGTATTTCTTCTAAATCTAAGTCACTTTCAAGAATGATATTCCCACTTTGAATATAGGTTCGAACGTGTTGAAAACCAGCTTCTGTCAGAATATCTACCAAATAAGACATTTTCGGGATAGCATTCTTTCCATTAGGAGTAACACCTCTTAGTAAAATAATATGTTCCAAAGGACTTCCTTTCTTATTTGGTATTTATTGGATTTGAGCCTGCCACCCAGCCGGTGCAGAGGGCAGAAGTGATGTTAAAGCCACCCGTGTGGGCATTGATATCCAGTACCTCACCAGCAAAGTGGAGACCAGGGACCAGTTTGCTTTCCAGTGTTTTAGGGTTGATTTCCTTGAGACTGACGCCCCCCTTGGTGACAAAGGACTTAGCAAGAGACATTTTTCCAGTCACAGGGATTTTGAGGGCCTTGATGGACTGGAGTAGTTGTTCGCGTTCCTTTTCAGTCAGTTGTTTGACTTTTTCAGGATAGCCTTGCGACAAAAATTCTGCCAAGCGTTCTGGAAGCAAAGTTTTTAAAGCATTTTTCAAGGATTTTTCCCGATTTTCTTCTAGAAATGCAACCAAGTCCTTCTCAGAAAGTTGAGGTAAAACATCTAGCGAGAGAACCTCTCCGCCCTTGACAAAGCTAGACATGCGTAGGGCAGCAGGACCGGATAGACCAAAGTGGGTAAAGAGCAAATCGTGGGTGATGACATGCTTGCCATAGCTTAAGGTCACATCGTCTAGTGAAATCCCCTGAAGCGCTTTGTGTGGAAAATCAGTCAACAATGGGCTCTCAGCAGCTTCAAGCTCGGTAATGGTATGTTTGAAATGACGGGCAATCTCATGTCCAAAACCAGTCGAACCAGTGGAAGGATAAGACTTACCACCTGTTGTGACAATGAGTTTATCACAAGTGAAGGTTTGGTCTGCGGACTTAAGGACAAACTGGTCGTCTATCTTTTTAACCGAAACAATTTCTGTTTGAGTGAGAACTTGTCCGCCTAGCTCAGCGATTTTCTTATCCAAGGCTTCGATAATGGTCCGAGATTTGTCGCTAGCAGGAAAGACGCGACCGTGGTCTTCAACCTTAAGTTTAACACCGTTTTCCGTGAAAAAGTTGATGATATCATGGTTGTCAAACTGGGAAAAGACACTGTATAGAAAGCGTCCATTTCCAGGGATGCCAGCTAGTAGGTCATCTAGAGTTCCGTTGTTAGTTACATTGCAACGACCACCGCCCGTTCCAGCTAATTTTTTTCCAAGTTTGCGATTTTTTTCGATGAGAAGAGTTTTCTGACCATAAAAGCTACTGGAAATCGTAGCCATCATACCTGCAGGTCCTCCACCAATGACAATAGTATCAAAATGTTTCATAGCTCTATTGTACCACAAAAAATAAGAGATGCTTGGCATCTCTTGTTGCTCATAATCTTAGTTAATTTCATATCCCATCAACAAACCGCCATCTTCTGCATAGAAACTGCAGAGACCAGACGTCGGGATGATTTTGATATCCGCTTGCGGGAAGGTTTCCAGCAAGCGTTCTGACAATTGCTGACAGAATTTTTCATTGCTGCGATGAGCCATGACGATACGGCCACCAGCGTAGCCAGCCTTGATGAGTTCTTCATAGGCTGCTTGAAGGGATTTTTTTGGTCCACGCGCTTTTTGGAGTAGTTCTAGGATTCCAGTTTCACTTGCTTCCCCAACCATACGGATGTTGAGGAGGCCAACGACTGTACCGATCAGCTTGCTCAAACGGCCATTTTTTACCAAGTTATCGACCTTAGCAAGGACAAAAAGCAACTTCGTTTTTTCTTGGTAGGCTGTAATCGCTTCAACAATTTCCTCATAAGACAGTCCTTGCTCAATCAAACTATTGATTTTCTCGACAATCAAGTCAACCTCACCACCTGCAGACAATGTATCGATTACATGAATCTGAGTGTCAGGATGTTCTTCAAGGTAGATATTTTTAGCGAGTTGTGCACTATTATGGCTACCTGAAAGAGTACCAGTGATAGTAACGACAAAGATATGCTTAGCACCTTCAAATGCACGCAAGTAATCATCAGGGCTAGGACAAGCTGATTTTGAAGCCTCAGAAGTCGCATACATGGTTTCCATCATGTGGTCAATGTCAAGATTGGCATCATCGATAAAGACCTGATCAGCTACTTGAATGGTTAAAGGAACACTAACAAATTCTGTATCAATAGCAGGAGTTGCCAGTTGACGATAATCACAACCAGAGTCAGCTACAATCTTCCAAGTCATAGAAATTCTCCATCTTTGTCACTTATACATTGACAAAGGTTCTGTCTTTTTTTACAATTATATCATGAAAGCCCTTGAAACAAAAGTACCACCTCTCTGTTGTCACAAGTAGAAAGAAATTGTTATGTCTGAACGTAAAATATCTGAAAAATCTCTTGAAAATCTCAGAAAATCAAATCAAGAATCCAATTTTTTAACCAGAGAAGCAATCGAGACGGCTCTTTTGCAACTTCTAGAGAAAAAAGACTTGGCCAAGATCAGCATTTCGGAGCTGGTCAAACGGGCTGGCGTCTCTCGTGCCGCCTTCTATCGTAACTATGACTCCAAAGAAGAGATTTTGGAAAGTGTCTTTAAACGCAGTGTCCATAACATTATGGAACAGTTGAGCCATTACGATGTCAAAACAGACCTTTATCTAGTCTGGGTACACCTTTTCCGCGCAGCCATGAAAGAAGCCAAGGTCATCCAACTTGCTCTGGACTACCACTTGGAAAAGATTTTCGTCCAAGCTATGCAGGAATTTTTGGAAAAATACCACGGAAAATCAAAAGGCGTCAGCAGCTACCTTCATTCCTTTTGGAGTTCTGCCATCGTATCAGTCCTACTCAAATGGATCAAGGATGGCATGAAGGTTCCAGCTGAAAAGATTGCAGATTTACGCTTGCCATTTTTCAAAAAATAGAGGAAAAGGAGAAGACTTATGACAGAAAAAAGACTGGCTTGGGATGAGTATTTTGCAGCCCAGGCCTTACTGATTGCCAATCGTTCTACTTGTAAACGCGCCAAGGTGGGAGCAGTCCTAGTCAAGGATAATAAGGTCATTTCAACAGGCTACAATGGTTCCGTATCAGGAACGGAACACTGTATCGACCACGAATGTCTGGTCATTGAGGGTCACTGTGTTCGAACCCTTCACGCTGAGGTTAATGCCATTTTACAAGGGGCTGAACGAGGGGTTCCTAGAGGATTTACAGCCTATGTGACCCATTTTCCATGTCTGAACTGCACCAAACAACTGCTACAAGTTGGTTGCAAGCGCGTGGTTTATATCAACCAGTACCGAATGGATGACTATGCCCAGTACCTTTATCAAGAAAAAGGCACCGAGTTGACCCATTTACCATTAGAGACTGTTCAGGCAGCTCTTCAAGAGGCAGATTTGATTTAAAAATTAATTAAAATAAATGGTTTAGAAAGCTTTTTAAACCGTTTTTTGATATAATAAGAAGAATAAATTGAAAGAAGGAATTCAGAAAATGGGAAAAATTGAAGTCATTAATCATCCACTCATTCAACACAAATTGTCAATCTTGCGACGTACAGATACTTCTACAAAAGCTTTTCGTGAGCTGGTAGATGAGATTGCAATGTTGATGGGATATGAAGTACTTCGTGATCTTCCACTTGAAGATGTGGAAATCGAAACACCAATCACAAAAACAGTTCAAAAACAATTGGCTGGGAAAAAATTGGCGATTGTCCCAATCTTGCGCGCAGGTATCGGGATGGTAGATGGCCTCTTGAGCTTGGTTCCAGCAGCTAAAGTTGGTCATATCGGTATGTACCGTGATGAAGAAACCCTTCAACCAGTTGAATATTTGGTGAAATTGCCTGAGGATATTGACCAACGTCAAATCTTTGTCGTTGATCCAATGTTGGCAACAGGTGGCTCAGCAATCTTGGCTGTTGACTCCCTTAAAAAACGTGGCGCTTCAAATATCAAGTTTGTCTGCCTAGTATCTGCTCCAGAAGGTGTGAAAGCTCTTCAAGAAGCACACCCAGATGTAGAAATCTTTACAGCAGCCTTGGATGAACGCTTGAACGAACACGGTTATATCGTTCCAGGTCTTGGAGATGCTGGAGACCGCTTGTTCGGTACTAAATAAAATCCCAAAGTAAATAGTGAAACTAGAAGTTCGTTTTTAACTTGAAAGGAGGTTGAGTTTTTGTTTCTGTTTAGAGAATAGAGCAAAAATTTGACCTTTTTTGACCAAAAAGATATAATAGTTCTGTATTGAGTCGTAAGACTAAGAAAATTCAACATTAAAAGGAGAAATGAATGATTCCTGTAGTTATTGAACAAACAAGCCGTGGAGAACGTTCCTATGATATTTACTCTCGTCTTCTGAAAGACCGCATCATCATGCTAACAGGTCCAGTTGAAGACAACATGGCCAACTCCGTTATCGCCCAATTACTTTTCTTGGATGCCCAAGACAGCACAAAAGATATTTACCTTTATGTCAATACACCTGGGGGCTCTGTTTCAGCTGGTTTGGCAATCGTTGATACCATGAACTTTATCAAGGCAGATGTCCAAACAATCGTTATGGGGATGGCTGCATCCATGGGGACTGTTATTGCATCAAGTGGCGCCAAAGGCAAACGTTTCATGCTTCCAAATGCAGAGTACATGATTCACCAACCAATGGGTGGTACAGGTGGTGGTACCCAACAAACCGATATGGCAATCGCTGCAGAGCACTTGCTTAAAACTCGTAAGACATTGGAGCAAATCCTTGCAGATAACTCTGGTAAATCAGTCGAGCAAATTCATGCAGATGCGGAACGTGATTACTGGATGAGTGCCCAAGAAACACTTGAATATGGCTTTATTGATGAAATCATGGCCAATAATTCTTTAAGCTAAGCAACCTAGAAAGCAAACTCGACGGAGTTTGCTTTTTTTGATATAATAGGAGAAGATTTCTTAGAAAGAGGATTCCTCATGTTTGAAAAAACAAATCGATCAGGATTAATCATCTATCTCTACTATAATCGAGATGCAAAAAAAATTCAGGAATACGGTGATATCTGTTACCATTCCAAAAAACATCGTTACTTGCAGCTCTATGTTCCAACTGAGGAGCTAGATGACTTGGTTGAGAGATTAGGTAAGGAAAGATATATCAAGAAAATTAGACGTTGCCATATTCAAGAGCTAGAAACTCCCTTCGTTGGGAATCTCTATCGAACCGAAGAAAACGTTATCATTTAAAAAAGTTAAACAAATACATTGACAATTTTCTGATAATTCGGTATATTCTTAACATACAATTTTTGAAACAACTATAAGGAGATTAAAAATGAAGAAAAAATTTGCCCTATCTTTTGTGGCTCTTGCTAGTGTGGCTCTTCTTGCTGCCTGTGGAGAGGTCAAGTCAGGAGCGTCAAACACAACTGGAAATCCAGTAGACGAAAAAACAATTAAAATCGGTTTTAACTTTGAAGAGACAGGTGCTGTGGCAGCTTACGGTACAGCTGAACAAAAAGGTGCCCAACTTGCTGTAGACGAAATCAACGCTGCAGGTGGAATTGATGGAAAACAAATCGAAGTTGTAGACAAAGACAACAAGTCAGAAACTGCTGAAGCAGCTTCTGTTACAACAAACCTTGTTACCCAATCAAAAGTAGCAGCTATTGTAGGACCTGCGACATCTGGTGCAACTGCTGCAGCTGTAGCTAACGCTACTAAAGCTGGAGTGCCATTGATTTCACCAAGTGCTACTCAAGACGGTTTGACTAAAGGTCAAGATTACCTATTTATCGGAACATTCCAAGATAGCTTCCAAGGGAAGATTATCTCTAACTATGTAACAAACAAATTGAATGCTAAGAAGGTTGTTCTTTATACTGACAACGCTAGTGACTATGCTAAAGGTATTGCTAAATCATTCCGCGAATCCTACAAGGGTGAGATTGTAGCAGATGAAACGTTTGTAGCAGGTGATACAGACTTCCAAGCAGCCCTTACTAAAATGAAAGGCAAAGAGTTTGATGCTATCGTTGTTCCAGGTTACTACACAGAAGCAGGTAAAATTGTAAACCAAGCTCGTGGTATGGGAATTGATAAACCAATCGTTGGTGGTGATGGATTTAACGGTGAAGAATTTGTTCAACAAGCAACTGCTGAAAGAGCATCAAACATTTACTTCATCTCTGGATTCTCCACCACAGTTGATGTTTCTGCAAAAGCTAAAGCTTTCCTTGAAGCATACCGTGCTAAATACAACGAAGAGCCTTCAACATTCTCAGCTTTGGCCTATGACTCAGTTTACCTAGTAGCAAATGCTGCAAAAGGTGCTAAAAACTCAGGTGAAATCAAGGACAACCTTGCTAAAACCAAAGATTTTGATGGTGTCACTGGTCAAACAAGCTTTGATGCTGACCACAATACAGTGAAAACTGCTTACATGATGACCATGAACAATGGTAAAGTTGAAGAAGCAGAAGTTGTAAAACCATAACATTAGAATAGTACTTAAAATGGGGAATGAGCCTTTGACTCACTCCCTGTTTCGGTGTTTATGAACTTGTGAAAATAATGAAATTTTCTAAAAAATAACGATAGAAAAGAGTGAATGCTATGCTCCAACAACTTGTGAATGGTCTAATTCTGGGTAGTGTTTATGCACTTTTGGCTCTGGGTTATACCATGGTTTATGGAATTATCAAACTCATCAACTTCGCCCACGGTGATATTTACATGATGGGTGCCTTTATTGGTTACTTTTTGATTAATTCTTTCCAAATGGATTTCTTTTTAGCTTTAATTATTTCAATGGCAGGGACTGCACTACTTGGTGTTGTGATTGAGTTTCTTGCCTACCGTCCTTTACGACACTCTACACGTATTGCTGTATTGATTACTGCCATCGGAGTGTCTTTCCTACTGGAATACGGAATGGTTTATCTAGTAGGCGCCAATACTCGTGCCTTCCCTCAAGCAATAGAAACAGTCCGCTTTGACTTGGGACCAATTAGCTTGACAAATGTTCAATTGATGATTTTAGCAGTTTCTGTACTCTTGATGGTTTTATTGCAATTGATCGTCCAAAAAACAAAAATGGGGAAAGCCATGCGTGCGGTATCAGTTGACAGTGACGCAGCTCAATTGATGGGAATTAATGTAAATCGCACAATCAGCTTTACCTTTGCTTTGGGTTCAGCTCTTGCTGGTGCAGCAGGTGTCCTCATTGCCCTTTACTACAACTCTCTGGAACCTTTGATGGGTGTGACTCCAGGTCTAAAATCATTCGTTGCGGCCGTACTTGGTGGTATCGGGATTATTCCTGGTGCAGCTCTAGGGGGATTTGTGATTGGCTTGTTGGAAACATTTGCTACTGCCTTCGGTATGTCTGATTTCCGTGATGCTATCGTATATGGAATCTTGCTTTTGATTCTGATTGTTCGACCTGCAGGTATCCTTGGTAAGAATGTGAAAGAGAAGGTGTAAACAATGAAGACAAATCTTAAAGTAAATATTCTCTGGTTATTCCTTCTGTTAGTGGGTTATGGATTGATTAGCGTACTGGTTTCTGCTGGTGTTCTCAATCTATTCCATGTCCAAATTTTAGAACAAATTGGGATTAATATCATCCTTGCAGTAGGTTTGAACTTAATCGTTGGTTTTTCAGGACAATTCTCACTAGGTCATGCAGGTTTTATGGCGATTGGGGCTTATGCAGCAGCGATTATTGGTTCAAAATCACCAACCTATGGTGCCTTCTTTGGAGCAATGGTCTTGGGCGCCTTGATTTCTGGTGCAGTTGCTTTGCTCGTTGGGATTCCAACACTCCGTTTGAAGGGTGACTACCTGGCTGTTGCGACACTAGGTGTTTCAGAAATCATTCGTATCTTTATCATTAATGGTGGAAGTTTGACCAACGGTGCCGCTGGTATCTTGGGTATTCCAAACTTCACCAACTGGCAAATGGTTTATCTTTTTGTAGTGATTACAACTATTGCAACTCTCAATTTCTTACGTAGTCCAATTGGACGCTCTACTCTATCTGTTCGTGAGGATGAGATTGCTGCAGAGTCTGTTGGGGTAAACACCACAAAGATCAAGATTATCGCTTTTGTCTTTGGAGCCATTACAGCAAGTATTGCTGGTTCACTTCAGGCTGGTTTTATCGGATCTGTTGTCCCAAAAGATTACACCTTTATTAATTCCATCAACGTGTTGATTATCGTTGTATTTGGTGGACTTGGATCCATTACTGGTACCATCGTTTCAGCGATTGTTTTAGGAATTTTAAATATGCTCCTTCAGGATGTAGCAAGCGTACGTATGATTATCTACGCTTTGGCTCTTGTATTGGTCATGATTTTCAGACCAGGTGGACTTCTTGGGACATGGGAATTAAGTCTATCACGCTTCTTTAAAAAATCGAAGAAGGAGGGACAAAACTAATGGCACTACTTGAAGTTAAACAGTTAACCAAACATTTTGGCGGTCTAACAGCTGTTGGAGATGTCACTCTTGAATTGAATGAGGGAGAATTGGTTGGTCTGATTGGACCAAACGGGGCTGGTAAAACGACCCTTTTCAATCTCTTGACCGGTGTTTATGAACCAAGCGAAGGTACTGTGACACTAGATGGTCACCTCCTAAATGGGAAAACTCCCTATAAGATTGCTTCACTTGGTCTCAGTCGTACTTTCCAAAATATTCGTTTGTTCAAGGACTTGACAGTTTTGGAAAATGTTTTGATTGCATTTAGCAATCATCATAAACAACATGTCCTTGCGAGCTTTCTACGTCTACCAGCTTTTTATAAGAATGAGGAAGAATTAAAAAGCAAAGCTCTGGACTTGTTGAAGATCTTTGATTTGGATGGTGACGCAGATACTCTTGCGAAGAATCTGGCCTATGGTCAACAACGTCGATTAGAAATCGTTCGTGCTCTGGCAACCGAACCCAAGATTCTCTTTTTGGACGAACCTGCAGCTGGTATGAATCCACAAGAAACAGCTGAATTGACAGAATTGATCCGTCGTATCAAAGATGAATTTAAAATTACCATCATGCTTATCGAACATGACATGAATTTGGTTATGGAAGTCACTGAGCGTATCTATGTTCTTGAATATGGTCGGTTGATTGCTCATGGGACTCCGGATGAGATCAAGAACAACAAACGCGTTATCGAAGCTTATCTAGGAGGTGAAGCCTAATGTCTATGTTAAAAGTTGAAAACCTCTCTGTGCATTACGGTATGATCCAAGCAGTTCGTGATGTAAGTTTCGAGGTTAATGAAGGTGAAGTTGTGTCACTTATCGGTGCCAATGGTGCTGGTAAAACAACCATTCTTCGTACCCTTTCAGGTTTGGTTCGTCCAAGTGCTGGTAAAATTCAGTTTTTAGGAAAAGAAATTCAAAAGTTGCCAGCTCAAAAAATCGTGGCAGGTGGCCTTTCACAAGTTCCTGAGGGACGCCATGTTTTCCCAGGCTTGACTGTTATGGAAAACTTGGAAATGGGAGCCTTTTTAAAGAAGAATCGTGAAGAAAATCAAGCCAACTTGAAAAAAGTCTTTTCACGTTTCCCTCGTCTGGAAGAACGCAAAAACCAAGATGCGGCAACTCTTTCAGGTGGTGAACAGCAGATGCTGGCTATGGGACGCGCTCTCATGTCTACACCTAAGCTCCTTCTCTTGGATGAGCCGTCAATGGGACTTGCCCCAATCTTTATCCAAGAAATTTTTGATATCATTCAAGATATTCAGAAGCAAGGAACAACGGTTCTCCTAATTGAACAGAACGCTAACAAGGCCCTTGCTATTTCTGACCGTGGTTATGTACTTGAAACAGGAAAGATTGTCCTATCAGGAACAGGAAAAGAACTCGCAGCATCCGATGAAGTCAGAAAAGCATATCTAGGTGGCTAAAAAGGTCCGGGGGACTAGTTTAGGTTGTGGATGGAGATTGCGCACGTAATCCCTCTATAGTCCGGGGGACCTTTTTAGTCGGAGGATAAGGATTGCATAAGCAATTCTCCTCTAGTCTGAGAGACTAGTTTAGGTTGTGGATGGAGATTGCGCACGTAATCCCTCTATAGTCTGGGTGACCTTTTTAGTCGGCGGATAAGGATTGCAATCAAGCGAAACCTAATACGACTACTTATCAAAAATATAAAATATTTCAGGGCTCCAGAATAAGGAGCTCTTTTATTTATATGTTTTTTGAGGAAAGGGAAGAAGGTCTTAATTTTTACTCATTGTTTCCCTATTTGAATTGACAGTCATTTTTGTTCATATTATAATATGAGTAAGAAAAAATTGAACAGGAGGACTAAGAATGCTAACAGAAAAACAATTTAAACTTTTGCGTTTTATGTTGATACATAAAGAAAAGACATTTACTCAGCGACAGTTAGCTGAAGAGTTAGACCTATCTTTAGGAACAATCAACACATTATTGAAAAAACTGAAAGAAGAGAAGTGGCTTGATGAGGAGCTTCACTTAACAGAACTAGGTCAGAAAGTTTTAGAACCCTATCGAGTAAAAAATGCCATTATAATGGCTGCTGGCATGAGTAGTCGTTTTGCTCCTTTGTCTTATGAGATTCCTAAAGGATTACTTCAAGTCAAGGGGGAACGCTTGATAGAGAGGGAAATCAGACAACTGCAAGAAGCGGGAATAGAAGATATAACCGTTATTGTAGGCTATCTTCAAGAAAAAATGTTCTATCTTGCAGAGAAGTTTGGTGTAAAAATTGTAGTGAATAATGATTACTTCAAATACAATAACTGTTCGTCTCTTATGTTGGTTAAAGATCAACTTTCCAACACGTATATTTGTTCATCGGATAATTATTTTGTGGAAAATCCTTTTGAGCAATATATTTATAGAGGTTACTACTCGACGATATTTGCAGAAGGTCAAACGGACGAATATTGTGCTATAGAGGATTCGAATCACACCATTATTGATATCCAGATTGGTGGAGAAAATACTTGGGCCATGGTGGGGCACGTTTATTTCGACCGTGCATTCAGCGAGAAATTCAAGGAAGTTTTAGAAACCGAGTTTAAACACGAACCTTATCGTGAACAGCTTTGGGAGGATTACTATAGTCGCCATGTCAAGGAACTCCTTTTAGAAGCCCGCCACTATTCAGCGGATATTGTTAAAGAATTCGACTCTCTAGATGAACTCCGTCAATTTGATGAACGTTATTTGGTAAATGCAGACTCAGCTATTATCGATAATATCTGTAAGACATTAAAGTGTGTGGCTTCAGATATTGTCAATATCAAACCTTTAAAAGATGGGTTAACCAACACATCATTTTCATTTGACTGTCTAGGGAAAAAATATGTTTACCGTCATCCGGGTAGGGGAACAGAAAATTATATCGACCGAGCTAGTGAAGCAGCTTCTATGGAAATTGCTGCAAAATTAAAGATTGACCGTACCTTCGTAGCTATGAACAAGGATGAGGGCTGGAAAATTTCAGAATTTATTCCCAATGCTAAGCAACTGGATTATGATAATTGGGATGATGTGGCGAATGCAATGGACCTCTTGAGACGGTTACACCAATCTGGAGAAAAAACGGAACATTCCTTTGACCAATTTGAAGGAATCGATGATTTTAGAGAAAAATTGAAGGCTAGAAATCGATTTGAATTTGATGGCCTCGAGGAATTGGATGAAACTGTTTCACTTCTCAAAAGTTATTTACAGAATGATCTCAAACAGGTTGTCCTTTGTCATGGAGATTCCTATAGTCCTAATTTCTTGTTGAATGAAGCAGGCGAAATGAGCTTGATTGATTGGGAATATTCTGGAATGGGAGAGCCGGCAGGAGATTTGGGAACCTTTATCGCATGTTCCAACTATACCGTAGAGGATGCTGAAAAAGTACTGGAATTGTATCTACAAGAAGTACCAGATAAGAAAACCAAACGTCACTACTTGGCTTATGTAGCAGTGACCTCATATTATTGGTTCTTGTGGGCTTTGTTCCAGGAGAGTGTCGGAAAACCAGTCGGTGAGTTTCTTTACATCTGGTATCGCTATACCAAACAATATGGACAATTGGCCCTTGACTTGTATTTGGAGGAGAACTGAGATGAAAACGACATCTGAAATTGAAGAATTAGTAGCAACTGAAACAAAGAGAAGATTGGAAGAAATGGAGTCGCCAAACTACGAGTTTGTTCAACCCTTCCTAAAAAGTGATTTCATTTTAATCATCTCCATAGTCCTAATCAACCTTGTTTTGATTATCTTAGCAATGATGGGAGGAATTCAATAATATGTCTAAAATGAATGACTATATCCAACAAGAAACCATAACAGGAATTGTTCCCATGACCAATAAGGATCGTCAGTATTCTTTTTGGGATCTCTTTCTATCGACAAGTGGTTTTGCCATTGCAACTTGGTGTTATACTCAAGGGGCTTATGTAGCTCAATATTTGACCTTTAATCAAATGTTGATTAATATTTTTAGCTTTAACATTATCTGGGTCTTTATTGAGTGTCTCCCAATTCTGTTTGCGGTTAAATATGGGATTGATTTGTGGATTTGGTTGAGAGCTGTTCTAGGAAAAAGAGGTGTAGCCCTGTTATCAACCATTATTAGCTTGGCTAACTTTGGATGGTATGCTGTTGCGGCCAATCTTTTTGCTAGTTCCATGATCCATTTGGCAAATAATTTTGGTCTTGGTTTGGACAAGGGAGTATGGGCGCCTATTCTTGGTACCCTCTGTGTTCTGCTTGGAACTCTCATTGCTCTTGGTGGCCCAGAAGTGATTAAATGGACCAATCGCTTCTTGGTTATCGCCTTATTGATTGTCGGTCTCATTATCGTTGGAATCTGCTTTGTCGCCGTTCCTATAACGGATATTATGAATATCCAACCAGCCACTCAAGGAGATTTGACGCCATTAGAACGCTTCATGCTCTCCGGAGAAGGAAATGTTGCCTTTGCCTTTTCTTGGTCTACACAAGCATTGGTTTTACCACGTTTAGCAAAATCAGAACGCAGTGGTTATTGGGCTACAGCCTTATCATACGGAGTTGTGGCTCCATTCTTCGTTGCGACAGGTGGAGTCATGGCTCTAGCCATGTTTGTCAAAACAGGCGTGTATGAAAGTGATCCAACAACCATGCTATCAACTCTAAGCACCCCAGCCTTTGCTCTCTTAAGTCTACTACTAGTAGCCTTTGCTAATATTGGAACCCAGGGGACAGGATCATACGTGAACTGTATGATTGTAAAAAGTGGGATGCCCAAAGTAAGCTATAAACTAATGGTTTGGATTGCCATGGTTTACGTGAGTCTACTCACTATCTGGGGAGGAGTAGAAGAGTATTTCGGATCCTTCATCTCCCTAGCAGCCTATATTCAGGGGCCAATTATTGGTATGATTGTTGTCGACTATTTTATCTTAAGAAAACGAAAACTCGACTTGCGTTCAGCCTATTTCCTTGAAGGGCATGACGCCTACGAATTTACTAAAGGATTTAACTTAGTTGGCTTGTCTTGCGTATTTATCTCCTTATTGGTAGCGGTACTTTTTGTCTACAACCCTGTAACTGCACAAATTCAAAGTCCAATCTTTTTAATCACAACGGGTAGCGGATTTACTGCGCTATTTGGCGGTCTACTATATTGGCTAGCTAGTCTTAGCCCGTTGAAACGTTATATGATAAAAGATCGAGACACTGTTACGATTTAAGAAGAGAGGGAACTTCGGTTCCCTTTTAATTTATACTGGCATTTTATGCAAACTTCTCAGATTATTCAAAATCTTGAAAAAGAGATGAAAGCGTTTGATAGATTTTCTAAGAAAGTGTATAATAAAAGTAGCAATATAGAAGGAGAAGTCTCATGGCAGTTAAAGATTTCATGACCCGTAAGGTAGTTTATATCAGTCCAGATACGACTGTAGCACATGCAGCAGATTTGATGCGCGAGCAAGGTTTGCACCGTTTACCTGTTATCGAAAACGATCAATTAGTCGGATTGGTAACAGAAGGAACCATCGCGGAAGCCAGCCCATCTAAAGCAACAAGTCTCTCTATCTATGAGATGAATTATCTTTTGAATAAAACCAAAGTAAAAGATGTGATGATTCGAGATGTCGTGACTGTTTCTGGATATGCTAGTCTAGAAGATGCGACCTATCTGATGCTGAAAAATAAAATTGGGATATTACCAGTCGTAGACAACCATCAAGTTTATGGCGTAATTACAGATCGCGATGTCTTTCGGGCATTCTTGGAAATTGCCGGATACGGAGAAGAGGGAATCCGCGTTCGTTTTATCACAGAAAATGAAGTCGGTGTACTGGGAAAAATTGTAGCTCTAATAGTAGAAGAAAATCTAAATATCTCGCACACAGTTAACATTCCACGTAAGGATGGGAAGGTCGTCATCGAAGTTCAAATTGATGGAAAAATCGATTTGACTTCATTAAAGGATAAGTTTGAAAAAGAAGGAATTCAAGTGGAGGAGATTACTCAGACCTCTGCCAAAGTCCTTTAAACCAGAGGCTTTAAAGCCTCTTTTCTTCTGCCATCAAAAGCGGTGAAAAGCAAAATATGGAAAGAAATGAGAGATTATGGTATAATAAAACGATATGAAAAGGAGTATCTATGGACATTTCAGAAATTCGTCAAAAAATTGACGCAAATCGTGAAAAATTAGCTTCTTTTAGGGGGTCTCTTTGACCTCGAAGGCTTAGAGGAAGAGATTGCCATCTTGGAAAACAAGATGACAGAACCTGATTTTTGGAACGATAATATCGCGGCCCAAAAGACGTCGCAAGAATTAAATGAATTAAAAAACACCTACAACACCTTCCGTAAAATGGAAGAGTTGCAGGATGAAGTTGAGATTTTATTGGACTTTTTAGCAGAAGACGAGTCAGTCCATGATGAACTGGTCGAGCAGCTAACCGAGTTGGATAAGATGATGACCAATTACGAAATGACGCTTCTCTTGTCAGAACCTTATGACCATAATAATGCAATCTTGGAAATCCATCCAGGATCTGGAGGTACTGAGGCACAGGACTGGGGCGATATGTTGCTTCGTATGTATACTCGTTATGGAAATGCCAAAGGCTTTAAAGTAGAAGTTTTGGATTACCAGGCTGGTGATGAAGCAGGTATCAAGTC
Source organism: Streptococcus oralis subsp. oralis (assembly GCF_002096455.1). Taxonomy (GTDB): domain Bacteria; phylum Bacillota; class Bacilli; order Lactobacillales; family Streptococcaceae; genus Streptococcus; species Streptococcus oralis_CY. Next base: position 403,006 of record NZ_NCUL01000008.1, read on the forward strand.
TGTGACCTTATCTTTTGAAGGACCTAATGCATACGGCCTACTTAAATCAGAAATGGGTGTTCACCGTTTGGTCCGTATTTCACCATTTGACTCTGCCAAACGTCGCCATACTTCATTTACATCCGTAGAGGTTATGCCTGAGTTGGATGATACCATCGAAGTGGAGATTCGTGAAGATGATATCAAAATGGATACCTTCCGTTCAGGTGGTGCTGGTGGACAAAACGTCAATAAAGTTTCAACAGGTGTGCGTTTGACACACATTCCTACAGGAACTGTCGTCCAATCAACGGTCGATCGTACCCAGTATGGAAATAGAGATCGTGCCATGAAGATGTTGCAGGCTAAGCTCTATCAGATGGAGCAAGAAAAGAAAGCTGCGGAAGTTGATTCTCTCAAAGGTGAAAAAAAAGAAATCACATGGGGAAGTCAGATCCGTTCTTATGTCTTCACACCTTATACTATGGTAAAAGATCACCGTACAAGCTTTGAAGTTGCTCAGGTAGATAAGGTGATGGATGGAGACCTTGATGGTTTTATCGATGCCTACCTCAAGTGGCGAATCAGCTAAGATAGAAAGGAACTCATATGTCAATCATTGAAATGAGAGATGTTGTCAAAAAGTATGACAATGGAACGACTGCCCTGCGTGGTGTCTCTGTCACCATTGAACCAGGAGAGTTTGCCTATATCGTAGGACCTTCTGGGGCAGGTAAGTCAACCTTTATTCGAGCTTTATACCGAGAAGTAAAGATCGAAAAAGGAAGCCTAACAGTTGCAGGCTTTAATTTAGTTAAAATTAAGAAGAAAGATATCCCGCTTCTACGTCGTAGTGTTGGGGTTGTCTTTCAAGATTACAAACTCTTGCCAAAGAAAACGGTTTATGAGAATATTGCCTACGCAATGGAAGTTATCGGAGAGAATCGCCGTAACATCAAAAAACGTGTTATGGAAGTGTTGGACCTAGTAGGTTTAAAACACAAGGTTCGTTCTTTCCCGAATGAACTCTCAGGTGGAGAACAGCAACGGATTGCGATTGCCCGTGCGATTGTCAACAATCCTAAGGTATTGATTGCTGATGAACCAACAGGAAACTTGGACCCAGATAATTCTTGGGAAATTATGAATCTGTTGGAACGCATCAATCTCCAAGGTACGACTGTCTTGATGGCGACCCACAATAGCCAGATTGTAAATACCTTGCGCCACCGTGTCATTGCCATTGAAAATGGCCGTGTCGTTCGTGACGAAGCTAAAGGAGAATATGGATACGATGATTAGTAGATTTTTTCGCCATTTATTTGAATCATTAAAAAGCTTAAAACGAAATGGCTGGATGACAGTAGCAGCAGTGAGTTCGGTTATGATTACCTTGACTCTGGTTGCCCTGTTTGCATCTGTAATTTTTAATACAGCAAAACTGGCTACCGATATTGAAAACAACGTTCGTGTTATGGTCTACATTCGTAAGGATGTAGCAGATAACAGTGAAACGATTGAAAAAGAAGGTCAGACAGTTACCAATAATGACTACCACAAGGTCTATGACGCTTTGAAAGCTATGCCTGCTGTAAAAAGTGTTACCTTCTCAAGTAAAGAAGAACAGTATGAAAAATTAACGGAAACCATGGGTGAGGATTGGAAGGTCTTTGAAGGGGATGCAAATCCTCTCTATGATGCCTATATCGTCGATACAAATTCTCCAAGTGATGTTAAAACAGTAGCTGAAGAAGCGAAGAAAATTGAGGGAGTATCAGAAGTTCAAGATGGTGGAGCCAACACTCAACGACTTTTCGAACTGGCTTCCTTTATCCGTGTTTGGGGATTGGTTATTGCAGGGCTCTTGATTTTTATCGCAGTCTTCCTCATTTCCAATACCATTCGTATCACTATTATTTCACGTAGTCGTGAGATTCAGATCATGCGTCTTGTAGGAGCGAAAAATGGCTATATCCGTGGTCCATTCTTGCTAGAAGGTGCTTTTATTGGCTTGCTTGGTGCAGCAATTCCTTCAGTCCTTGTATTCTTTGTTTACAATATGGTTTATCAATCGGTCAATAAATCCTTGGTAGGTCAAAACTTGTCAATGATTACACCAGATGTGTTTATCCCTCTGATGACAGTCCTATTATTTATAATCGGAATTTTCATTGGTTCAATTGGTTCAGGGATTTCCATGCGTCGATTCTTGAAGATCTAGTTGGATTTAAATGCAAATTGCAGTACAAATCAGAAAAATAATACATATTTAAAAGAGAAGTTTTCGTAAACTTCTCTTTTTCTTTTTTAAAAATTAAAAAAAATAGACAATTTTTTTATAAAAGCCTTTACAAAAAAAATAAAAGTGGTATAATTAATACATAACCAAATGCAAACGTTTTCGTAAAACGTTTGCCTAAATAAAATAAAGGAGATTTGAATGATGAAAGCTACATTCAAAAATGTCTTGTCTTTCGAATTTTGGCAAAAATTCGGTAAGGCTTTAATGGTGGTTATCGCCGTTATGCCAGCGGCGGGATTGATGATCTCAATCGGTAAATCAATCGTGATGATCGACCCAAACCTTGCTCCTCTAGTGATTACAGGTGGAATCCTTGAGCAAATTGGTTGGGGGGTTATCGGTAACCTTCATATCTTGTTTGCCCTTGCTATTGGGGGAAGCTGGGCAAAAGAACGTGCAGGTGGTGCATTTGCAGCCGGACTTGCCTTTATCTTGATTAACCGTATCACAGGTACTATCTTTGGTGTTACAGGTGATATGTTGAAAAACCCTGAAGCAATGGTTACTACCTTCTTTGGTGGTTCAATCAAGGTTGCTGACTACTTTATCAGCGTTCTTGAGGCACCAGCGCTTAACATGGGGGTTTTCGTAGGGATTATCTCTGGTTTTGTTGGGGCAACAGCTTATAACAAATACTACAACTTCCGTAAACTTCCTGATGCCCTTTCATTCTTCAATGGTAAACGTTTCGTACCATTCGTCGTTATTCTTCGTTCAACTATTGCTGCAATTGTACTTGCTGCCTTTTGGCCAGTAGTTCAAACAGGTATCAACAACTTTGGTATTTGGATTGCCAACTCACAAGAAACTGCTCCAGTTCTTGCACCATTCTTGTATGGTACTTTGGAACGTTTGCTCTTGCCATTCGGTCTTCACCACATGTTGACTATCCCAATGAACTATACAGCTCTTGGTGGAACATACGAAGTGTTAACTGGTGCAGCAAAAGGAACACAAGTATTTGGTCAAGATCCACTTTGGCTTGCATGGGTAACTGACCTTGTTAACCTTAAAGGTTCAAATGCTGACCAATACCAACACCTTCTTACAACAGTCACTCCAGCTCGTTTCAAAGTTGGACAAATGATCGGTTCATTTGGTATCTTGATGGGTGTCATCGTTGCTATCTACCGCAATGTTGATGCTGACAAGAAACACCAATACAAGGGTATGATGATTGCGACAGCCCTTGCAACATTCTTGACAGGGGTTACTGAACCTATCGAGTATATGTTCATGTTCATCGCAACACCGCTTTACCTTGTTTATTCAGTAGTTCAAGGTGCTGCCTTTGCTATGGCAGATATTGTTCACCTTCGTGTCCACTCATTCGGTTCAATTGAATTCTTGACTCGTACACCATTGGCAATTAATGCTGGTATTGGTATGGATATCGTTAACTTTATCTGGGTAACTGTTCTCTTTGCGGTTATCATGTACTTCATTGCCAACTTCATGATCAAGAAATTCAACTACGCAACTCCAGGACGTAACGGAAACTACGAAACAGCTGAAGGAGCATCAGAAGAAGCAGCTCCTGGAACTCCAAAAGTTGCAGCAGCTTCTCAAGCCGTAAACATCATTAACCTTCTTGGTGGTCGTGCAAATATCGTAGATGTGGATGCATGTATGACTCGTCTTCGTGTAACTGTTAAAGACGCAGATCGCGTTGGTACTGAGGAACAATGGAAAGCAGAAGGAGCTATGGGTCTTGTCATGAAAGGACAAGGTGTCCAAGCTATCTACGGACCAAAAGCTGACGTATTGAAATCTGATATCCAAGATATCCTTGACTCAGGGGAAGTAATTCCTGAAACTCTTCCAAGTCAAATGACAGAAACTCAACAAAATACTGTACACTATAAAGGTGTAACTGAGGAAGTTTACTCAGTAGCTGACGGTCAAGTTGTTGCTTTGGAACAAGTGGAAGATCCAGTTTTTGCTCAAAAAATGATGGGTGATGGATTTGCAGTAGAACCAGCAAATGGTAACATTGTATCTCCAGTTACTGGTACTGTATCAAGTATCTTCCCAACAAAACACGCTCTTGGTCTTGTCACTGACTCAGGTCTTGAAGTGCTTGTTCATATTGGTTTGGATACAGTAAGTCTTGAAGGAAAACCATTTACTGTTCATGTTTCTGAAGGACAAAAAGTGGCTGCTGGTGATCTTCTTGTTACAGCTGACTTGGATGCTATTCGAGAAGCAGGACGCAAAACATCAACAGTGGTTGTCTTCACAAATGGTGATGTCCTCAAATCAGTTAAATTAGAACAAACAGGTTCTCTTGCAGCTAAAACAGCAGTTGCTAAAGTAGAATTGTAATATACTTGGGGTTGGAAGCTGTTTTCCAACCTCTTGTTTTAGGAGAAAAGCATGAAATTTCTAACACTCAATACTCACAGTTGGATGGAGAAGGAAGCAGAGGAAAAATTCCAAATCTTACTCCAAGATATTCTCGATAAGGACTATGATTTGATTTGTTTCCAAGAAATTAATCAAGAAATGACTTCGCCTGAGGGAGAGGTTAATAATCACTATCAAGCTTTACCATCAGCAGAACCCATTCATCAGGATCACTATGTCCGACTCCTGGTTGAAAAATTGGCTGAGAAAGGGAAAAGCTACTACTGGACTTGGGCTTACAATCATATTGGCTATGACCGCTACCATGAAGGCGTAGCAATCTTATCCAAAACACCTATTAAGGCGCGTGAGATTTTAGTATCAGATGTAGATGATCCAACGGACTACCATACTCGTCGCGTTGCCTTGGCTGAGACAGAAGTTGAAGGAAAGGAACTGGCTCTTGCAAGCGTTCATCTCTCTTGGTGGGATAAAGGTTTCCAAGAAGAATGGGCACGATTTGAGGCTGTACTAAAAGATTTGAACAAACCTCTGATTTTAGCAGGTGATTTTAATAATCCAGCTGGTCAGGAAGGCTATCAAGCGATTTTAGCTAGCCCATTAGGATTACAAGACGCGTTTGAAGTTGCGAAAGAAAGAAGTGGTAGCTACACCGTTCCACCAGAAATTGATGGTTGGAAAGGCAATACCGAGCCACTACGAATCGACTACGTCTTTACGACCAAAGAGTTGGAAGTAGAGAGTTTACAAGTAGTTTTTGATGGTCAAAATAGTCCACAAGTCAGCGATCATTATGGTTTGAATGCTGTATTGACCTGGAAATAATGAAAGAGGTTGGAACCAGATAGTTTCAACCTTTTAATCTACTTGAATCTTTACTACAGGACTGAGACTCAAATGGGACTACTGCAATGGGACAAAATATGGTATAATTGAAAGGATAGAAGCGAGGATAGTATGTCATTTAAGAAATTTCAATTTAAAAATTATATAGTAGAAGCCTTGGAGGAGTTAAAATTTACAACTCCAACAGAGGTACAAGAAAAATTAATTCCTATTGTACTGGCAGGTCGTGACTTGGTGGGCGAGTCAAAAACTGGTTCAGGAAAGACTCATACTTTCTTATTACCAATTTTCCAGCAATTAGATGAAACTAGCGATAGTGTGCAAGCAGTCATTACTGCACCTAGTCGTGAGTTGGCCACTCAAATCTACCAAGCAGCTCGTCAGATTGCAGCTCACTCAGATGTCGAAGTTCGTGTGGTTAATTATGTGGGTGGTACGGATAAGGCGCGTCAGATTGAAAAACTTGCTAGCAACCAACCACATATCGTTATCGGAACGCCAGGTCGCATCTATGATTTGGTCAAATCTGGTGATTTAGCTATTCACAAGGCCAAGACCTTTGTCGTCGATGAAGCCGATATGACCTTGGATATGGGATTCTTGGAAACCGTTGATAAGATTGCAGGGAGCCTTCCAAAAGACTTGCAGTTCATGGTCTTTTCAGCAACTATTCCACAAAAATTGCAACCGTTCTTGAAAAAATACTTGTCAAATCCTGTCATGGAAAAAATCAAGACTAAGACAGTTATCTCAGATACGATCGATAATTGGTTGATTTCTACCAAGGGCCGTGACAAGAACGCTCAAATTTACCAGCTGACTCAGTTGATGCAGCCTTATTTGGCAATGATTTTTGTTAACACAAAAACGCGTGCTGATGAGTTACATGCCTACTTGACTGCTCAAGGATTGAAGGTAGCTAAGATTCATGGAGATATTGCTCCTCGTGAACGCAAACGGATCATGAATCAGGTGAAAAATCTGGATTTTGAGTACATTGTTGCAACAGACTTGGCAGCGCGTGGAATTGACATTGAAGGGGTCAGCCATGTTATCAATGATGCCATTCCGCAAGACTTGTCTTTCTTTGTTCACCGTGTTGGACGAACTGGGCGCAACGGACTGCCTGGTACAGCTATTACCCTTTACCAGCCAAGCGATGACTCGGATATCCGCGAGTTGGAGAAATTAGGGATCAAGTTTATTCCTAAGATGGTCAAAGACGGAGAGTTCCAAGATACCTATGACCGTGATCGTCGTGCCAACCGTGAAAAGAAGCAGGATAAGCTTGATATCGAAATGATTGGCTTGGTTAAAAAGAAAAAGAAAAAAGTCAAACCAGGCTATAAGAAGAAGATTCAATGGGCGGTGGATGAAAAACGTCGCAAAACCAAGCGTGCTGAAAATCGTGCACGTGGCCGTGCTGAGCGTAAAGCCAAACGCCAAACATTTTAAGAACAAAATTGGAGCTGAATGGCTCCTTTTTTTAACTTCATTTTATGAATTTTTAAAAATACTGCAAAAAAAAAATAAAAAGTGGTATAATGATAAGGTTATATAGTCCCGATAAGGTGGTAGAAAGATCTATTTTTCTTTCGAGTTGAAACCGTAGAGGATAAGATTTTTTACCAGTACTTTGTAACTCTATAACAATATTTTTTAAGGGGGGACATTTTTATGTCAGAACGTAAATTATTCACGTCTGAATCTGTATCTGAGGGGCATCCAGATAAGATTGCAGACCAAATTTCAGATGCGATTTTGGATGCTATTTTAGCAAAGGACCCAGAAGCGCACGTTGCTGCTGAGACAGCTGTTTATACTGGTTCTGTCCACGTTTTTGGTGAAATTTCGACAAATGCCTATGTGGACATTAACCGTGTGGTTCGCGATACCATTGCAGAGATTGGTTATACCAATACAGAGTATGGTTTTTCTGCAGAGACGGTGGGAGTTCATCCGTCACTTGTTGAGCAGTCACCAGATATCGCCCAAGGTGTTAACGAAGCCTTGGAGGTTCGTGGGAATGTAGATCAAGATCCGCTGGACTTGATTGGTGCTGGTGACCAAGGTCTTATGTTTGGGTTTGCAGTGGATGAGACAGAAGAACTCATGCCTTTACCAATCTCACTTAGTCACAAGTTGGTTCGTCGTTTGGCAGAACTTCGTAAGTCTGGTGAAATTAGCTATCTTCGTCCTGATGCCAAATCACAAGTAACAGTTGAGTATGATGAAAATGACCGTCCGGTACGTGTGGACACAGTCGTTATTTCAACTCAGCACGATCCAGAAGTTAGCAATGAACAAATTCACAATGATGTGATTAACAAGGTTATCAAAGAGGTGATCCCAGCTTCTTACTTGGATGAGCAAACCAAATTCTTCATCAATCCAACTGGTCGCTTTGTAATCGGTGGACCTCAAGGGGACTCAGGTTTGACTGGTCGTAAGATTATCGTGGATACCTATGGTGGCTACTCTCGTCATGGTGGTGGTGCCTTCTCTGGTAAGGATGCGACGAAAGTGGACCGTTCAGCCTCTTATGCAGCTCGCTACATTGCCAAGAACATCGTTGCAGCAGGTCTTGCTAAGAAGGCAGAAGTGCAATTGGCTTATGCTATCGGGGTGGCGCAACCTGTTTCTGTTCGTATCGATACTTTTGGTACAGGAACAGTAGCTGAAAGCAAGCTTGAAAAAGCAGCGCGTCAAATCTTTGACCTTCGCCCTGCGGGAATTATCCAAATGCTGGATCTCAAACGTCCAATTTACCGTCAAACAGCGGCTTATGGACACATGGGACGTACAGATATTGACCTTCCATGGGAACGTTTGGATAAGGTAGATGCATTAAAAGAAGCTGTGAAATAAAACTAAAAGATTGGTAGCTGTGCACTGCCAATCTTTTTTGCAAAAGAAAACCAGCTTTTGGCTGGTCTTCTTATTTTATAGGGATTGAAATCTCAATCAATTTATCTGAATAAAGCGTCTTGATATTGGCTTCATCAATGCTTCCTTTGTCGATTTTACGTTTTAAGAAGAAGTCTTGGATAGTTTCGATTTCAGGTTCACGAATAGCACGGTGTTTGTTGGAAATGAGGATTTCATAGTGAAGCGGGGCTTGCGTGAAAACTACATCTGTGTTTCCAGCAGAATAGACCTCGACAAGAGTTGCGTCTGTGCTTTCTAATTGGCTTTTAACAAGTTGCGAGTGTGAATTAGTCGTGTTGATAAGCTTCATAACAGTTCCTCCGATTTTCTAACTCTATTATAGCACTTTTTGGATAAAATCGTGTATTTTAGCCAATTCCATGCTGGATTTTCCAAGCTTCAATTCCCCATTTATGGCTACCACGTTTGAGTTTTTCAATTGCTTCATCAATAGGGAACCAAGCAATATGATTGAAATCTTCCAATGGTTTTTGTGCTTCTTTGAAAGAAATAGCTTCATAGAGATACGCTGGATTGTAGTAGTAGGTATCACGGTGGCGAGAGTAGAAATACTCATCAGCTTGTCCATAATAGGTTCCAATCTCAGCTGTAAAGCCAAGTTCTTCGATTAGTTCTCTCTTCAGTGCTTCTTGATGATCTTCGCCTGCTTCAATCTCTCCACCTGGCAAGAACCAAGCACCATTGGGAGCTTGAACTAAGACAATTTGTTTTTTCTCCGCATCCGGAATAACTGCGTACACACCATAGCGGGGCTGGTAGGTCACATTCTCTTTTTTATCACCATAAGTTGGGTTTGCCATTGCTTTTTCCTCATTCTCTAGTATCTTTATTATTATCATAATGGACGAGGGGCAAGCTGTCAAGGTTTTACATTTATTTTAGTAAAAAAGGTGCAGAAAATGATAGACTTTCTGCACTTGTTATATAGATTTATTCTTCTATTTCAGAAGCAATCTCTTCTGTTTTCTCAGTTTTTTTGGCAGATTTGATTTGAATATTGCCATTGCTTGTCATAACTGCCTTGAGGTCTTTTTCACTTGGATTTTCAAGGTAGAAGTCTGTTATGGCATCCTCGATATGGTCTTGAATGGTACGGCGGAGTGGGCGTGCCCCCATTTTTGGATCATAACCTAAGTCAACCAACTTTTCCTTGACCTTGTCTGTCACATCGAGGTGGATATTGTTGCTAGAGAGGCGTTTATTGACATCCGCTAGCATGAGTTCGACGATTTGGAGAAGGTTGTCCTTGCTGAGAGGTTTAAATTCGATGATGCCGTCAAAACGGTTCATAAACTCTGGACTAAAGAAGTTACCGAGTTCACCGAGAACAGAGTTGGTACGTCCTTCACGAGCAGCTCCAAAACCAACGCTGGCTTCGGCCTTACCAGTACCCGCATTTGAGGTCATGATAATGATAGCATCCTTAAAGCTAACTGTGCGTCCTTGCCCATCAGTCAAACGACCATCGTCCAAGACTTGAAGGAACATGTGCATGACATCTGGGTGGGCTTTCTCGACCTCATCGAGAAGGATGAGTGAGTAAGGATTGCGACGAACTTTTTCCGTTAACTGACCAGCTTCATCATAGCCAACATAACCTGGAGGGGCACCGACTAATTTAGCCACACTGTGTTTTTCCATGTATTCACTCATATCAAAGCGAATCATGCTGTCAGCAGAGCCAAAGAGCTCAATGGCTAGTTGTTTAGAGAGTTCTGTCTTACCGACACCAGTTGGTCCGACAAAGAGGAAGCTTCCGATTGGCCGGTTAGGAGTTCCAAGTCCAACACGATTACGACGGATGGCTTTGGCAATCTTATCGACAGCTTCATCTTGACCTATAACATGGGCCTTGAGGTCGTCTGCTAGATGGATAAGCTGAGACTGTTCTTTTTCTTTGAGTTCTCCAACAGGGATATTGGTTTTCTGCTCAATGATATGTTCGATTGTTTTCTCGCTGATGATTGGAGTATCCTGATCGGTCACCTTGTTTTTCTGCATTTCCTTGTACTTGGCAATCTGATCGCGGAAATAAGCAGCCTTTTCAAAATCTTCCTCTCGTGTAGCTTGAGCCTTGAGATTTTCAGCCTCAATCAAGCGCTGATCAATCACTTTAGGATCAACAAAGTTCAGTGTCAGATTCATCTTAGAACCAGCTTCATCCAACAGGTCAATAGCCTTGTCTGGCAAGAAGCGGTCTTGGATATAGCGATTGGATAGATTTGCAGCAGCTTCTATAGCCGCATCAGTATACTTGACGTGATGGTAGTCTTCGTATTTCTTTTGAACCCCTTTGAGGATGATAATGGTTTCTTCAACAGTTGGTTCATCTACCTTGACGGGCTGCATACGACGCTCTAGGGCAGCATCTTTTTCAATGATGCGGTATTCATTGAGAGTAGTGGCTCCGACCATTTGCAATTCACCACGGGCAAGGGCTGGTTTGAGGATATTTCCTGCATCCATATTGCCATCGCCAGCAGATCCTGCACCAACAATTTCATGGATTTCATCGATAAAGAGGATGATGTCCTCACGTTTGCGGATTTCTTCCATGAGTTTTTGCATACGTTCTTCAAATTGGCCTCGAATCCCTGTTCCTTGGACTAGACTGACCACATCCAGACGGATGACCTGCTTGCCTTGAAGTTTATGGGGAACATCGCCATCGACAATCTTCTGAGCTAGACCTTCCACAACGGCTGTTTTACCAACACCCGGTTCTCCGATGAGGACAGGATTGTTCTTGGTTCGACGGTTGAGGATTTCGATAACGCGGATAATCTCCTCATCTCGACCGATAACAGGGTCAATATCTCCCCGACGAGCAATCTCAGTAATATTGATACCATATTCCTCTAGGAGTCCTTTTTCTTGGCTAGGAGGTGTTTGAAGCGGGCCTCGGTTTTGAGGTCCATAACCACCATTTCCTCCATATCCCCCACCAGATTGAGTTGGAGGGACGTTATTAGAAGAAGGTTTGAAATTGTTCAAATCATTGAAAAAGTCGCCGAAAGGATCAAAGTCATGATTATTTAAGTCAGTCATTCCTTTAAAGAGGGTATTATTTGGATCTGTTTTGATAATTTTATAGCAATTTTGACAGAGATCAATTTGCTTTTGCTGTCCATTGATATTGGTATACAGATGAATTGTTGAGTCGTTTATTTTACAGTTTTGACAGAGCATACATCTACCTCATTTCATTCTTATTCTTGGTCTAAGAAAAAGGTCAAGAATAGTCAAAGTTTTATACTCTCATTATAGCATGATTAAGGTGTAAAGCAAGTAAAAAGATTGGGAAGTGGTCGTTTTTAAAAGAGGGATTCATGGAGAATCCAGCGACATTGAAGGTAAGAAAAAATCCCATTTGTGGTGACAAAAAGGATTCTCATTTATCGGGCCTTACTGCCCGTTGTTTTTATATTAGTAAAGGAGTTCGTAGATCTCCATTGCAATCAAATCAATGCTATCAAAGGTATAAGTTTCACGAGCTTCTACATCGCGAAGGGTGAAGAGTGATCCATTTTCTTCGTCGTGGCTGTATGCAACTTCTGCGACAACAACACCTTCACGTTCAAAATTACGTTTTAGATTTCCACCATCTTTTGTCATTGCTTCTAGGCGGTTAATGATTCTAACCAAATGTGATTCCATTTTGATTCTCCTCCATTTCTTATCGTTTCTATTTTACCATAAACAAGAGGTAGTTGACTAGAAAAAAACTGTGATTTCTCTCTATTTCTCCATTCTATCAAGTTAATTGTTAAAATTAGGGAAAAAGGATTGAATTTTAATTCAATTCATGTTATAATCATACAATCTAATACATAGAAAGTTGATTGAATATGAATTTTTCTTTTTTACCAAAGTATTTACCATATTTTAACTATGGTGCTCTGATTACCGTATTGATTTCCATCCTTGTTGTTTGCTTAGGTACCATTATAGGTGTGTTACTGGCCTTTGCCCAACGTTCACGCTTTAAACCGCTCGTTTGGTTTGCAAATGTGTATGTTTGGATCTTCCGTGGAACTCCGATGATGGTTCAGATTATGATTGCCTTTGCTCTTATGCATATCAATGCTCCGACTATTCAAGTGGGAATTTTAGGAGTTGATCTTTCTCGTTTGATTCCTGGTATTCTGATTATTTCTATGAATAGTGGAGCTTACGTTTCAGAAACTGTTCGTGCGGGGATCAATGCGGTTCCTAAAGGGCAGTTAGAGGCCGCATACTCTCTTGGAATTCGTCCGAAAAATGCCATGCGTTATGTCATTTTGCCACAAGCTATCAAGAATATTCTTCCAGCGCTGGGAAATGAATTTATCACCATTATCAAGGATAGTTCCCTCTTGTCTGCGATTGGGGTGATGGAGTTGTGGAATGGTGCAACGACTGTAGCGACAACAACGTATTTACCGCTGACTCCCCTTTTATTTGCAGCCTTTTACTATTTGATTATGACCTCTGTTTTGACAGTGGCGTTGAAAGCATTTGAAAAACATATTGGACAAGGAGACAAGAAATAATGACAGAAACCTTGATTAAAATTGAAGAACTACATAAGTCTTTTGGGAAAAACGAAGTCTTGAAAGGGATTGACCTTGAGATTAAACGAGGAGAAGTTGTGGTCATTATCGGTCCATCAGGGAGCGGGAAATCAACTCTCCTTCGTTCGATGAATCTCCTTGAAGAAGCAAGTAAAGGTAAGGTTATCTTTGAAGGAGTTGATATCACAGATAAGAAAAATGACCTTTTTGCTATGCGTGAAAAGATGGGTATGGTATTCCAACAATTCAACCTCTTTCCCAATATGACAGTGATGGAAAATATCACTTTGTCACCAATTAAAACCAAAGGTGAAAGCAAGGGAGTTGCGGAGAAGAGAGCCCAAGAGCTTTTGGAAAAAGTTGGTTTGCCAGATAAGGAAACTGCTTATCCTCAGAGTTTGTCAGGTGGTCAGCAACAACGGATTGCCATTGCACGTGGACTTGCTATGGAACCAGATGTTTTGCTTTTTGATGAGCCAACTTCAGCCCTAGACCCTGAGATGGTTGGAGAAGTCCTAGCTGTTATGCAAGACCTTGCCAAGTCAGGGATGACTATGGTGATTGTGACGCATGAAATGGGCTTTGCGCGTGAGGTAGCAGACCGTGTTATCTTTATGGCGGATGGAGTTGTTGTCGAAGATGGAACGCCTGAGGAGATTTTCGATCAAACAAAAGAACAACGGACCAAGGAATTTTTGAGTAAGGTTTTGTAATACCTCATTTTTAGAAGAAATGGAGTAGGCATCATGGCTTCCAGTAAAGAATATTTAGATTTTATTCTCGAACAGCTATCAGAGCTAGAGGAGATGAGTTATCGTCCAATGATGGGAGAGTATATCCTTTATTATCGTGGAAAGATTATTGGAGGAATCTACGATAATCGTCTGTTACTGAAGCCTGTGAAGGTGGTCTTGGATCAACTGGGACAGACTAGGTTTGAACGTCCTTATGAAGGAGCTAAGGAGATGATTTTGATAGAAGACATTGAAGATAAGTCATGTCTAATCAGATTAATCAAGGAGATGTATGAAGTCTTACCGGCTCCAAAAGTCAAAAAGAAAGCATGACAAATTTACCTAGTATAAATAGGCATAAAAGCTCGATACGAGCTTTTTCTTATAGTTTCAGACTATAAGGTCTATTAGTCAGGAAGTGTTAGAATGACAAGGCGTTTTTTGTTATAATAGAGGATATCTGATAGAAAAGAGAAGAGATATGACACAGATGATTGATGGGAAGGCTCTTGCGGCTAAGTTACAAGGACAGTTGACTGAAAAAACGGCCAAACTAAAAGAAGAAACAGGTTTAGTTCCAGGCTTGGTAGTGATTTTGGTGGGGGACAATCCTGCCAGCCAAGTCTACGTTCGCAACAAGGAACGGTCAGCTCTCGCTGCTGGCTTCCGTAGTGAAGTAGTGCGAGTTCCAGAGACCATTACCCAAGCGGAATTGTTAGACTTGATTTCCAAATACAATCAAGATCCAGCTTGGCATGGGATTTTAGTCCAGTTACCTTTGCCAAAACATATTGACGAAGAGGCAGTTTTATTAGCCATTGATCCAGAAAAGGATGTGGATGGTTTCCATCCTCTAAATATGGGCCGTCTTTGGTCAGGTCATCCAGTTATGATTCCTTCTACACCTGCAGGGATTATGGAGATGTTTCATGAATATGGGATTGACTTGGAAGGTAAAAATGCAGTCGTTATTGGTCGTTCGAATATCGTCGGAAAACCGATGGCTCAGCTTCTTTTGGCTAAAAATGCGACTGTGACCTTGACCCACTCACGCACCCATCATCTTGCCAAGGTTGCTGCTAAGGCGGATATTCTTGTGGTTGCAATCGGTCGCGCTAAGTTTGTGACTGCTGACTTTGTCAAACCAGGAGCGGTTGTCATTGATGTTGGGATGAACCGAGATGAAAATGGCAAGCTTTGTGGAGATGTTGATTATGATGCTGTTGCACCACTTGCTAGCCACATCACACCTGTACCGGGTGGAGTTGGTCCTATGACTATTACCATGCTAATGGAGCAAACCTATCAGGCAGCGCTTCGAACACTAAACAAGGACTAGGAAGATGAAATTCGTATTTGACCTGGATGGAACGCTATCTTTTGACTACATGACTATTGATGAGGAGATTCAGCAGGTTCTTTTAAAGGCTGAAGATTATGGGCATGAGCTTGTGTTTGCCTCAGCTCGCTCTTATCGGGATTGCTTGGGTTTATTAGGCCCTAAACTCAGTCAGCGCTTGGTCATAGGGTTGAATGGTGGCGTAGCCTATCATTTGGGGAAGGCTATCTTCGAAAGGAATCTCTATGCTAGAGTTTATCATGCGCTAGTGGATTATTGCCAGACTTATAATCTCCCTTTCTTTGTAGATGATTGCTTTGACTATAGTGGTCAGATTGTAGAGAAGATTCCATTTTTCTCCAGTGTGGATCCCCTAAAGGTGGCTCGTCATCAGAAACTTGAGGACTTAGGGACTCCGATTAAGGTAGTCGTTTATATGGGTGACCATGAGGAGTTGCTTGATGATCTGCTTGGTCAGTTAGAAAGACTGGGACTGGCTCATCTCTCCTATCATGCGCATGAAAAGTGCCTTTATGTCAACCCCTTGGATACTCATAAGGCGACAACTGTTGAAAAGTTATGCGGGGAGAACTTCATCGCTTTTGGAAATGACCAAAACGATATTGAACTGTTTAAGACATCTCTTTATTCAGTTCAGATAGGAGATTTTGCTGGCCTTACTCCATATGCAGATGACACGTTAGAGCTTAAAGGAGCTCCTTCTCCAGCAGTGGCAGCTAAAATCTTACAGACCTTTGCGGAATTTAAGGGAAAATAGATAAAAGGAGGTCTGAACCTCCTTTTGTAGTATAATAGAGTGAGAGGGAAAAAACGATGAAAGTGATTGATCAAGCTTTACTAGAAAAAGTCATTATTGAACGTTCTCGTCACAGCCATAAGGGAGATTACGGGCGTCTGCTCTTGCTGGGAGGGATCTATCCTTATGGGGGAGCTATCATCATGTCAGCCATTGCAACTGTCAAAAGTGGTGCAGGATTGGTGACCGTTGGAACAGATAGGGAAAATATCCTTGCTCTACACAGTCATTTACCTGAGGCCATGGCATTTTCTCTTCAAGACCAGCAATTGTTAAAAGAGCAGTTGGAAAAGGCAGAAGTTGTCTTGTTAGGTCCGGGTTTGCGAGAGGATGCATTTGGAGAAGAACTCGTAAAACGAGTCTTTGACAGCCTTAGAAAAGACCAGATTTTGATTGCAGATGGCGGCGCTTTGGGCATCTTAGCAAAAGCTCATTTTCCATTCCCATCTAGTCAGCTCATCCTAACTCCCCACCAAAAGGAATGGGAAAGACTGTCTGGTATAGTTCTTGACCATCAAAATACAGAGACGACTGCTAGGGCTCTTTCAGCTTTTCCTCAAGAAACGATTCTAGTCGAGAAGGGGCCAGCAACTCGTATCTGGAAAGCTGGTCAGCCTGAATATTATCAGTTACAGGTTGGAGGTCCCTATCAAGCAACTGGTGGAATGGGAGATACACTTGCTGGGATGATTGCAGGATTTACAGGTCAGTTTCACCAAGCCAGTCTCTATGAGAGAGTGGTGGTAGCGACCTATCTTCATTCAGCTATTGCGCAAGAACTAGCTCAAGAAAACTACCTTGTCTTGCCAACAGAAATTAGCAAGCTACTCCCAAAAACAATGAAAAAAATATCTCAAAAAGGCAGCTAATATCTTGGTTGTCTTTTTATGTTGATGAAGCTTTGTTGATAAGGTTTTTAAATACCTCAAAACCAGCGACCAACTGCTGAACTTGCGTGAAATTCTCTCTTTTAAGGTCTTGATTTTTACTCAAACTCGCAAGGAAAGCGAGATTGTTATCAAAGTTGAGGGGTGTCAAATCATGCTTTTTTTGATATAATTTTTAATGATGAATGCAAGAAATGATCGGTATGTGGTCGTTGATTTAGAGGCGACCAGCACCGGAAGCAAGGCAAAAATTATTCAAGTAGGCATTGTGGTGATTGAGAATGGTGACATCATCGATCAGTATGCGACTGATGTCAATCCTCACGAACCCTTGGATTCTCATATCAAAGAATTAACGGGTCTGTCCGATCAACGTTTGGCTGTGGCACCAGAGTTTTCTCAGGTGGCCGGAAAAATTTTTGAATTGGTTAAGGACGGTATTTTTGTTGCGCATAATGTACAGTTTGATGCCAACCTTCTTGCAGAATTTCTCTTTTTTGAAGGATATGAATTGCGCACACCGCGGGTGGATACAGTTGAGCTTGCCCAGGTTCTGTATCCTCAGTTTGAAAAGTATAACTTAGGTATCCTTTGTCAAGAGTTGGGAATTGAGCTTGAACATGCCCACACTGCCCTGTCAGATGCTCAGGCAACAGCTGAACTCTTGCTTTACATGCGTCAAAAACTATTTGAGTTACCAAAAGGGCTCTTAGAAAGCTTGCTAAAACTTGCAGACAACCTTCTCTATGAAAGTTATCTGTTGATTGAGGAGGTTTACCAGCAACAATCTCTCTTATCTTCGCCCGACTTGATAGAACTTCATGGGCTTTTCCTCAGAAAGGAAAGCAAAGCCTTAGTCCCACGAAAGTTATCCAAAGACTTTGCTAAAAACATTTCTTTATTGGGGCTGGAGGAGCGTCCGCAACAGTTGGAATTTGCGGAGAAGATTGAGCAATTATTGGAAGAACACCAGACTTCCTTTATCCAAGCCCAAACGGGACTGGGCAAGACTTATGGTTATCTCCTCCCAGCTTTGAACTTGGAGAGTCAAGCAGGTATCCTAGTGAGTGTTCCGACCAAAATTCTTCAAAATCAAATCATGCAAGAAGAAGGTCGGCGCTTAAAAGAGGTCTTCCATCTGGAAATTCATAGTCTCAAGGGGCCTCAAAATTATTTAAAACTGGATGCCTTTCACCGAGTTCTCCATCGACTGGAGTCCAATCGCCTTTTCACACGCTTTAAAATGCAACTGCTCATCTGGCTAACAGAGACAGAGACTGGCGACTTGGACGAAATCGGGCAACTTTATCGCTATCAACACTTTCTGCCAGAACTAGTCCACGATGGCAAGCTTTCAAAGAAAAGTTTATTTGCTACAGAGGATTTTTGGAAACGAGGGCAGGAAAAGGCCAAGACCAGTCGTGTTCTTCTGACCAATCATGCCTATCTGGTCACTCGTTTGGAAGACAATCCAGAGTTTATCGACAACCGTTTGGTGATTTTGGATGAAGCTCAAAAAATGCTACTAGCTCTCGAAAATCTAGCCCAGCAGGCTTACCGCCTTGAGGAACTTGTAACTCAAATTGAAAAGTCCTTGGAGTCAGAAGAAGATTTGATTCAGAAACGCTTGCTTGAGAGTATAGGTTTTGAATGTCGTTACTTGATGGAGCACTACCAGTCAGGCCTTAAGAATGGAAAGTGGTTGGATTCTCTTGAACAGTTGCGCCAGCATTTTTCGGAGCTAGCTCTCCCAGAGTATAGAGAGATTGCAAACTTTTTCACCTCGGACCGTGAATTTTGGCTTGCTACAGCAGAGAAATCGAGCAAGGATGTCTTGATTTGTTCAAGTAAAAAAGGCCGCTTTATACTAGCAGACTTATTGCCAGAAGATTGTAGGCTCCTAGGAGTATCGGCCACTCTTGAAATCAGCAATCGGGTTTCCCTAGCAGATTTATTGGGATTTCCGGATGCTCCGCTTGTTAGGCTTGATGTAGCAAAACAGGAGCAACAAGAAGTCTTTCTAGTCGATGATTTTCCTCTTGTGACAGAAGTTTCACCTGTTGACTATGCTAGTGAAGTGGCTTCTGTTATCCGAAGGTTACAAGCCTTTCAAGAACCCATACTGGTCTTGTTTACCTCAAAAGAAATGTTGCTGGCAGTTTCGGACCTGCTCGACCAACCGCATCTAGCTCAGTATAAAAATGGGGAACCAAGCCAACTGAAAAAACGTTTTGAAAAGGGCGAACGCCAGATCTTGCTTGGAACAGGTAGTTTCTGGGAAGGGGTTGATTTTTCAATCCATCCTTGCGTGATTCAAGTGATTCCGAGATTGCCTTTCCAAAATCCCCAAGAGCCTTTAACCAAAAAATTAAACCAAGAACTGCGTCAAGAAGGGAAAAATCCTTTCTATGATTATCAGTTGCCGATGGCGATCATTCGGCTAAAACAAGCTCTGGGCCGTACTGTTAGAAGATCTGACCAAGGTTCGGTTGCTGTTATCTTAGATAGTCGTGTCGTTAGCAAGCGTTACGGCAAACAAATCGCTCAGGCCTTGTCAAAAGAAAGGGCTGTTCAGGTTCTTTCTAGAGAACAGCTAGAGCCTGCTGTAGCTGATTTTCTCCAATCTCGTTGCAATAGAATGAAAGAAAAATCCAAGAAAGAGAAAAGGTAAAAAATATGAAACGTTCCTTCGACTCTCGAGTCGATTATAGCCTCCTCCTACCAGTGTTTTGTTTACTGGTGATTGGAGTAGTGGCCATTTATATAGCAGTTAGTCATGACTATCCAAATAATGTATTACCAATTCTAGGTCAGCAAATCGCTTGGATTGCCTTGGGCCTTGTCATTGGTTTTGTGGTCATGTTCTTTAATACCGAGTTTTTATGGAAAGTGACTCCCTATCTTTATGGTCTAGGGTTGGCTTTGATGGTCCTCCCTCTTGTTTTCTACAATCCAAATCTTGTAGCGTCAACAGGTGCCAAGAACTGGGTATCAATTGGCGGAACGACACTTTTTCAGCCTTCGGAGTTCATGAAGATTTCCTATATCTTGATGTTGGCTCGAGTCATCGTACAATTCACTCAAAAACACAAGGAATGGCGACGGACTATTCCCTTGGATTTCCTATTGATTGGTTGGATGATTGCTTTTACCATCCCAGTCTTGATCCTCTTAGCCCTACAAAGTGACTTGGGGACTGCCTTGGTCTTTGTAGCTATTTTTTCCGGTATGGTTCTCCTTTCAGGTGTTTCGTGGAAGATTATCATTCCTGTTTTTGCGACAGGAGTGACTGCTGTTGCAGGCTTCATGGCCATCTTTATAAGCAAGGATGGACGTGCCTTCTTGCATCAGATTGGGATGCCAACTTACCAGATCAACCGCATTTTGGCTTGGCTCAATCCCTTTGACTTCGCGCAAACAACGACTTACCAACAAGCGCAGGGACAAATTGCGATTGGAAGTGGTGGCTTGTTTGGACAAGGTTTCAATGTGTCCAATCTCCTCATTCCAGTACGCGAGAGTGATATGATTTTTACGGTGATTGCTGAAGATTTTGGCTTTATTGGTTCAGTCTTTTTGGTTGCCCTGTACTTACTTCTTATCTATCGGATGTTGAAGATTACACTTAAGTCAAACAATCAGTTCTACACCTATATCTCGACTGGTTTTATCATGATGTTGCTCTTCCATATCTTTGAAAATATCGGTGCCGTGACAGGCTTACTTCCTTTGACAGGGATTCCTCTGCCTTTCATTTCTCAAGGGGGGTCCGCAATTATTAGTAACCTTATCGGAGTCGGTCTTCTCTTATCTATGAGTTACCAGACCAATCTAGCAGAGGAGAAAAGTGGAAAAGTTCCATTCAAACGAAAGAAAGTCGTCCTAAAACAAATCAAATAAGGAGGCCACTATGGCAACAGTAGCAGTTATCTTAGCCCAGGGTTTTGAAGAAATTGAAGCCTTGACAGTAGTTGATGTCTTGCGTCGAGCAAACATTTCATGTGATATGGTAGGATTTGAAGAGCACGTGACAGGATCACATGGCATTCAGGTAAAAGCCGACCGTATCTTTGATGGTGATTTGTCTGACTATGACTTGGTAGTTCTTCCAGGTGGCATGCCAGGATCAGCTCACCTACGGGATAATCCAGCCCTCATTTCTGAGATTAAAGCCTTTGACCAAGCTGGAAAGAAAATTGCAGCTATCTGTGCAGCCCCAATCGCCCTCCATCAAGCAGGTGTCCTGAAAGACAAGCACTTTACTTGTTATGACGGAGTTCAGGAGCAAATTACTGATGGAATTTATCAAAAGCAAACAGTGGTTGTAGATGGTAATCTAACAACTAGCCGAGGACCGTCAACCGCACTTGCCTTTGCCTATGAATTGGTAGAGCAATTGGGAGGAGATGCTGAAAGTTTACGAGACGGCATGCTCTATCGAGATGTCTTTGGAAATCAACAGTAAAACGAGAGGCGGACTCTCGTTTTTTTATTTACTCCATTTCTAAAAAATGTTTCATATGATTGTCCTGCGCTTTTATATCAATCTTTTATAAATCAATCAAGTTTTGTCCAGAACTTTGTCTAGCATAAGAAGGAAATCTATCTCTAGAAATGTTAGTGTTTTCAAGTTGTTAGATAGAATACTTCAGATTGTTTCTGAAATCAAAAGATTCTTGAAAAAGATAGAATATTCAACAAATGCTATATTAAGATACTTTATCGTGTGAATTAATCTGCTTGTATTAATTTGAAATATAAAGTACTTTCTCTGTAATGTAATTGAAATGTGTTACTAGTATATTAAAATTAGTAAGAATTTTTTGCATATACGAAACTGGGGGAGTGATATGTTGGAAACTTTTGGAAAAATATTCAAAGTCATTAGAGAATCAAAAAAAATGTCCCTGAAAGAGGTAGCTGCTGGTGATATTTCCGTGGCTCAGCTATCCCGTTTTGAACGGGGAGTCAATGGGATCACACTTGATTCTTTTTATTGCTGTTTAAAAAATATGGCCGTTTCCCTAGAGGAGTTTCAGTATGTTTACCATAATTACATTGATTCAGATGATGTGCTGTTCTCAAAAAAAGTAGCTGATGCATATCAGGAAAACAATGTTGTCAAGCTCCAAAATATTTTGTCAAGCTCAGAAGCTTTGACCGAACAGTTTCCTGAGAAGAAAAACTATAAACTCAATACAATCATTGTCAGGGCCCTCTTGTCCTCCTGTTGCTCAGATTTTCAGATTAGCAAGAAGGATATTGAATTCCTGACGGATCATCTCTTTTCTGTTGAGGAGTGGGGACGTTATGAACTCTGGCTTTTTACAAACAGTGTTGATTTGATGACCTTGGAAACGCTGGAAACCTTCGCTAGTGAGATGATCAATCGTACCCAGTTTTATAATAACCTACCTGAAAATCGCCGCCGTATTATCAAGATGCTACTTAATGTCATTAGCGTCTGTATCGAAGGAAACCATCTGCTAGTTGCTATGAGGTTTCTCAATTATCTCGACCACTCTAAAATTCCTGAAACAGATCTATATGATCGAACGCTGATTAAGTATCATAGGGCTCTCTACTCCTACAAGGTTGGGAATACCAATGCTCTCAGTGACATCGAGCAATGCCTATCTTTTTTTGAATTTTTAGATTCCTTTGGTGTTGCTCAAAAGCTTAAAGAACAGTTTGAAAGAATTTGCCTTTCATAGTTGTAGATGTGCAACAAAAAATGATCATTTTGAAAAATATACTAGAATAAGAGCGTAACTTTATACTAAATTCAGAAGGAGGCTTTATGATGGAGAAAAAGATTCATTATAAGATGCATAAAGTTAAGAAAAACTGGGTAGCCATTGCTTTGACTACCTTGGCCCTTATTGTAGCACCAAAGGTACTTGGTCTAGAACCAGGCGTTGTCCATGCGGATGATGTAAAGCAGGTTGTAGTTCAAGAACCTGCTACAGCTCAGACTAGTGGTCCGGGTCAGCAAACTCCAGCCCAAGCTAACGTAGCTTCTGAGAAAGAAGTAGAAAAAGCAACCCCTGCAGACAAGGTGACAGGCGATGTTGCTGCTAGTGAAAAACCTGCTAAACCAGCAGAAAATACGGAAGCAACAGTTCAAACCAATGCTCAAGAGCCTGCTAAACCAGCAGATACGAAAGAAGCATCTACAGAAAAGGCTGCTGTTGCTGAAGAAGTTAAAGCTGCTAATGCAATCACAGAAACTCCTAAAACAGAAGTAGCAGAGCAGAATAAACAAGCAGGGCCAACAACTGCCCAAGACCAAGAAGGCGGCAAACGAGAAAAATCGGCTGTTGAAGACAAGATTGTTGCAAATCCAAAGGTTGCAAAGAAAGATCGCTTGCCTGAACCTGCTCAAAAACAAGGAGCAGTAGCTGAAAGAATGGTGGCAGCTCAGGCTCAACCTGCACCTGTAAATGCTGACCATGATGATGATGTCCTATCTCATATCAAGACCATTGATGGTAAAAATTACTATGTTCAGGACGATGGTACAGTTAAAAAGAACTTTGCAGTTGAACTTAATGGGAGAATACTTTATTTTGATGCAGAAACTGGTGCCTTAGTTGATTCAAATGAATATCAGTTCCAACAAGGAACCAGCAGTCTCAATAATGAATTCTCCCAAAAGAATGCTTTCTATGGTACGACTGACAAGGATATTGAAACTGTAGACGGTTATTTGACAGCAGATACTTGGTATCGTCCAAAGTTCATCTTAAAAGATGGAAAAGCATGGACGGCTTCGACAGAAACAGACTTGCGTCCTCTTTTGATGGCTTGGTGGCCTGATAAACGTACTCAAATTAATTACCTCAACTATATGAACCAGCAAGGTCTGGGAGCAGGTGCTTTTGAAAACAAAGTTGAACAAGCTCTTCTGACAGGTGCTTCTCAGCAGGTTCAGCGCAAAATTGAGGAAAAAATTGGTAAAGAAGGCGATACCAAATGGTTGAGAACGCTGATGGGTGCCTTTGTCAAAACCCAGCCAAACTGGAATATCAAGTCAGAGTCTGAAACAACTGGTACTAAAAAGGACCACTTGCAGGGTGGAGCTTTGCTTTATACTAATAATGAGAAGAGCTCTCATGCTGACTCTAAGTTCCGTCTGCTTAACCGTACCCCTACTAGTCAAACAGGTACACCTAAGTACTTCATTGACAAGTCAAATGGTGGTTATGAGTTCTTGCTCGCTAACGACTTTGACAACTCTAATCCAGCTGTTCAAGCCGAACAACTCAACTGGTTGCATTTTATGATGAACTTTGGAAGCATCGTAGCCAATGATCCGACTGCTAATTTTGATGGAGTTCGTGTCGATGCGGTGGACAATGTCAACGCAGACTTGCTCCAAATCGCATCTGACTACTTCAAGTCTCGCTACAAGGTGGGAGAAAGTGAAGAAGAAGCTATCAAGCATTTGTCTATCTTGGAAGCTTGGTCTGATAACGATCCTGACTACAACAAAGATACTAAAGGTGCTCAACTAGCAATTGACAACAAGCTACGCTTCTCCTTGCTTTATTCATTCATGCGTAATCTATCTATCCGTAGCGGAGTAGAGCCAACGATTACAAATAGTCTAAATGACCGTTCTTCTGAAAAGAAAAATGGCGAACGGATGGCTAACTATATCTTTGTTCGGGCTCATGACAGTGAAGTACAAACCGTTATTGCCGACATCATCCGAGAAAATATTAATCCAAACACGGATGGTTTGACCTTTACTATGGATGAACTCAAGCAAGCCTTCAAGATCTACAACGAAGATATGCGCAAGGCAGACAAGAAGTATACGCAGTTCAACATCCCAACTGCTCATGCTCTCATGCTCTCCAATAAAGACTCTATCACTCGGGTCTACTATGGTGACCTCTATACCGATGATGGTCAATACATGGAGAAAAAATCTCCTTACCACGATGCTATCGATGCCTTGTTGCGTGCTCGTATTAAGTATGTAGCAGGTGGACAAGACATGAAAGTCACATATATGGGTGTACCTCGTGAGGCTGATAAATGGTCTTACAATGGTATTTTGACTTCTGTTCGCTACGGTACTGGTGCCAATGAAGCAACAGATGAAGGAACAGCAGAAACCCGTACCCAAGGGATGGCTGTTATTGCTTCTAACAACCCTAACCTGAAACTGAACGAATGGGATAAACTGCAAGTCAATATGGGAGCAGCCCACAAGAATCAATACTATCGCCCTGTGCTTTTGACGACCAAAGATGGTATTTCCCGTTATCTAACTGACGAAGAAGTGCCGCAATCGCTCTGGAAGAAGACAGATGCTAATGGCATTTTAACCTTTGATATGAATGATATTGCAGGCTACAGCAATGTACAGGTTTCTGGTTATCTGGCTGTTTGGGTACCAGTTGGCGCTAAGGCAGATCAGGATGCTCGTACAACAGCAAGCAAGAAGAAAAATGCTAGTGGTCAAGTTTACGAATCTAGCGCAGCCCTTGATTCTCAGTTGATTTACGAAGGATTTTCTAACTTCCAAGACTTTGCAACCCGCGATGACCAATATACCAATAAAGTCATTGCTAAAAATGTCAACCTCTTCAAGGAATGGGGAGTAACTTCATTTGAGCTACCACCTCAGTATGTATCTAGCCAAGACGGTACTTTCTTAGATTCTATCATTCAGAATGGTTATGCCTTTGAAGACCGCTACGATATGGCGATGAGCAAGAACAATAAATATGGTTCTTTAAAAGATTTGCTCAATGCTCTTCGTGCGCTTCACAGTGTCAATATCCAAGCCATCGCGGACTGGGTACCAGACCAAATCTATAACCTACCAGGTAAGGAAGTGGTAACAGCAACACGTGTCAATAACTACGGAACCTACCGTGAAGGCGCAGAAATCAAGGAAAAACTCTATGTAGCTAATAGTAAGACCAATGGGACTGATTTCCAAGGTAAGTACGGTGGAGCCTTCTTGGATGAGCTTAAAGCTAAATATCCAGAAATCTTTGAACGAGTACAGATTTCCAATGGTCAAAAAATGACAACAGATGAGAAGATTACCAAGTGGTCGGCTAAGTACTTCAATGGTACCAATATCTTAGGTCGTGGGGCTTACTATGTTCTTAAAGACTGGGCTAGCAACGACTATCTCACTAACAAAAATGGCGAGATAGTATTGCCTAAGCAATTAGTTAATAAGAATGCTTACACAGGATTTGTTAGTGATGCCAATGGTACTAAGTTCTATTCAACTAGTGGTTATCAAGCTAAAAATTCCTTTATCCAAGATGAAAATGGAAATTGGTATTACTTCGATAAACGAGGCTATCTTGTAACAGGTGCTCATGAAATTGATGGCAAGCACGTTTATTTCTTGAAGAATGGTATTCAACTTCGTGATTCTATCCGTGAAGATGAAAATGGTAATCAGTACTACTATGATCAAACTAGTGCCCAAGTTCTCAACCGTTACTACACTACTGATGGTCAAAACTGGCGTTACTTTGATGCCAAGGGCGTTATGGCTCGAGGTCTTGTCAAGATAGGAGATGGACAGCAATTCTTTGATGAAAACGGCTATCAGGTTAAGGGCAAGATTGTGAGTGCTAAAGATGGCAAACTTCGTTACTTTGACAAGGATTCAGGAAATGCTGTTATCAATCGTTTTGCTCAAGGTGATAACCCAAGTGATTGGTACTATTTCGGAGCAGATGGAGTTGCAGTGACAGGTCTTCAAAAGATTGGTCAACAAACACTTTACTTTGACCAAGATGGCAAGCAAGTCAAGGGTAAAATCGTGACACTTTCAGATAAGAGTATCCGTTACTTTGATGCCAACTCAGGAGAAATGGCGGTCGGCAAGTTTGCTGAAGGTGCCAAGAACGAATGGTATTACTTTGACAAAACTGGTAAAGCAGTGACAGGTCTTCAAAAGATTGGCAAACAAACACTTTACTTTGACCAAGATGGTAAGCAAGTCAAGGGTAAAGTAGTAACTTTGGCTGATAAATCCATCCGTTACTTTGATGCCGACTCAGGAGAAATGGCAGTCGGCAAGTTTGCAGAAGGTGCCAAGAACGAATGGTATTACTTTGACCAAACTGGTAAAGCAGTGACAGGCCTTCAAAAGATTGACAAACAAACACTTTACTTCGACCAAGATGGCAAGCAAGTCAAGGGCAAAATCGTGACACTTTCAGATAAGAGTATCCGTTACTTTGATGCTAACTCAGGAGAGATGGCAACCAACAAGTTTGTCGAAGGTTCCCAGAATGAGTGGTACTATTTTGATCAAGATGGAAAAGCAGTGACAGGCTTGCAGCAGGTTGGTCAACAGACTCTCTATTTCACGCAAGACGGCAAGCAAGTCAAAGGAAAAGTTGTTGATGTGAATGGGGTTAGTCGATATTTCGATGCCAATTCAGGGGATATGGCTCGAAGCAAATGGATTCAACTTGAAGATGGAAGTTGGATGTATTTTGACCGCGATGGTAGAGGTCAAAACTTCGGAAGAAACTAATCGAATTTAGCTCAATAAAAATCAAACTTTATCTGATGATATACAAAAACGATAACACCTTAAAAGGACGTTATCGTTTTTTGCCTGTTTGGAGAATAAATTACAATTGAAAAGAAAGATGGAATCATTGGGAACTGTAATGAATTAACAAGGGACTCCATATTGGAATAATCTTTTTCTGCACTCTATTGTGGTATTCAAAGCAATGAGTATTCTATTTTTAAAGTTTGAAAATCCAAAAGCGTTTCGTTTGTGAACAATGACGCGGTTGTTAGTAGTTTCTATTCTTTAATTTGTACATTTGAGATAAGAAAGATTTTGCTTGATTATTTATAGAGGAGCTATTCTTCACAAAAAGGCTCCATAGATGCAATAGTGTTTTACTCTCTATATAAATTATAGAGCCGAAAAATCTAGGAAATCATCGCTTTTTTCATAAAAAAATGGTATAATGAAGGGTATGAAATATCACGACTATATATGGGATTTAGGTGGTACCCTATTGGATAATTATGAGACTTCTACTGCAGCCTTTGTAGAAACCTTAGCCCAATACGGAATAGAGCAAGAACACGACCGAGTCTACGAAGCTTTGAAGGTTTCGACAGCTTTTGCCATCGAGAAGTTTGCACCAAATATCGAGGGTTTTTTAGAGAACTACAAAGAAAATGAAGCGCGTGAGCTAGAACATCCAGTTTTGTTTGAGGGAATTCCAGAATTACTCAAAGACATTTCGGACAAGGGTGGCCGCCATTTCTTGGTTTCTCATCGAAATGACCAAGTACTAGAACTTCTTGCTAAGACCCAGATAGCGAACTACTTCACCGAGGTGGTGACTGCCAGTTCTGGCTTTAAACGGAAACCAGATCCTGAGTCCATGATTTATTTACGTGATAAATATCATATTACATCTGGTTTGGTCATTGGTGACAGAAATATTGATGTAGAAGCAGGTAAAGCTGCTGGCTTAGATGCCTATCTTTTTAATAACGTTGCGACATTGAGACAAGCAATAGACATGTAAGAAAAGGGAAAAAATGACAGAAGAAATCAAAAATCAACAGGCACAGGATTATGATGCCAGTCAAATTCAAGTTTTGGAGGGACTTGAAGCTGTTCGTATGCGTCCAGGTATGTATATTGGATCGACTTCAAAAGAAGGTCTTCACCATCTAGTATGGGAAATCGTTGATAACTCAATTGACGAAGCCCTAGCTGGATTTGCCAGTCACATCCAAGTCTTTATAGAGCCAGATAACTCCATCACCGTAGTGGATGATGGGCGTGGAATTCCTGTTGATATTCAGGAAAAGACAGGACGTCCCGCTGTTGAGACCGTCTTTACAGTTCTTCACGCTGGAGGAAAATTCGGCGGTGGCGGATACAAGGTTTCAGGTGGATTACACGGTGTAGGTTCATCAGTAGTAAACGCTCTTTCAGCTCAACTAGATGTTCATGTCCATAAAAACGGTAAGATTCATTACCAAGAATACCGTCGTGGTCA
This sequence comes from Streptococcus oralis subsp. oralis, assembly GCF_002096455.1. Taxonomy (GTDB): domain Bacteria; phylum Bacillota; class Bacilli; order Lactobacillales; family Streptococcaceae; genus Streptococcus; species Streptococcus oralis_CY. The sequence continues at coordinate 431,811 of NZ_NCUL01000008.1, forward strand.
TGTTGTTGCTGATCTTGAGGTGGTTGGAGATACGGATAAAACGGGAACAACAGTTCACTTCACACCAGATCCAGAGATTTTTACAGAAACAACAACTTTTGACTTTGAAAAATTAAACAAACGTATTCAAGAACTAGCCTTTTTGAACCGAGGCCTTCGAATCTCCATCACAGATAAGCGTGATGGTCTCGAACAGACTAAACATTACCACTATGAGGGTGGGATTGCTAGCTACGTTGAATATATCAACGAGAACAAGGATGTGATCTTTGATACACCTATCTACACAGACGGTGAGATGGATGATATCACAGTTGAAGTAGCCATGCAGTACACAACTGGTTACCACGAAAACGTCATGAGTTTCGCCAATAACATTCACACCCATGAAGGTGGTACGCATGAGCAAGGTTTCCGTACAGCGCTGACACGTGTTATCAATGATTATGCTCGTAAGAATAAACTACTAAAAGACAATGAAGATAACCTAACAGGGGAAGATGTTCGTGAAGGTTTGACTGCAGTTATCTCTGTTAAGCATCCAAACCCGCAGTTTGAAGGACAAACCAAGACCAAACTGGGGAATAGTGAAGTAGTTAAGATTACCAACCGCCTCTTCAGCGATGCCTTCTCTGATTTCCTCATGGAAAATCCACAGATTGCCAAGCGTATCGTGGAAAAAGGGATTTTGGCTGCCAAGGCTCGTGTAGCTGCAAAGCGTGCGCGTGAAGTCACTCGCAAGAAATCTGGCTTGGAAATTTCCAATCTTCCAGGAAAACTAGCAGACTGTTCTTCTAACAACCCTGCTGAAACCGAACTCTTCATCGTCGAAGGAGACTCAGCTGGTGGATCAGCCAAATCTGGTCGTAATCGTGAATTCCAAGCTATCTTGCCAATTCGTGGTAAGATCTTGAACGTTGAAAAAGCTAGCATGGATAAAATCCTTGCCAACGAAGAAATTCGAAGCCTTTTCACAGCCATGGGAACAGGATTTGGTGCAGAATTTGATGTCACTAAGGCTCGTTACCAAAAACTCGTTTTGATGACCGATGCCGATGTTGATGGAGCCCACATTCGAACTCTCTTGCTAACCTTGATTTACCGCTATATGAAACCAATCTTAGAGGCTGGTTATGTCTACATTGCCCAACCACCGATTTACGGGGTTAAAGTTGGAAGTGAGATCAAAGAATACATTCAACCTGGTGCAGATCAAGAAATTAAACTCCAAGAAGCCTTAGCACGTCACAGTGAAGGGCGTTCAAAACCAACCATCCAACGTTATAAAGGTTTGGGAGAAATGGATGACCACCAATTGTGGGAAACAACCATGGATCCTGAACATCGCTTGATGGCGCGTGTTTCGGTAGATGATGCTGCCGAAGCAGATAAAATCTTTGATATGTTGATGGGAGATCGAGTAGAACCTCGTCGCGAATTTATCGAAGAAAACGCTGTTTACAGTACACTTGACGTCTAAAAAATGTGGGAAATAGTTCCCTTGGTTTAAAAAATATGATATAATCATTACGATTGTTTCTAGTATAAAAGGAGTTTGATATGTCTAATGGACAACTAATTTATCTAATGGTTGCGATTGCAGTCATTCTGATCTTAGCTTATGTAACAGCCATCTTTTTACGTAAGCGTAATGTAAGCAGATTAACGGCCCTTGAAGAAAGAAAAGAAGAACTCTACAACCTTCCTGTAAATGATGAGGTTGAAGCCGTTAAAAACATGCACTTGATTGGTCAAAGCCAGGTGACCTTCCGTGAATGGAACCAAAAATGGGTTGATTTATCTCTGAATTCATTTGCTGATATTGAAAATCACCTCTTTGAAGCTGAAAGCTACAATAATTCTTTCCGTTTCTTCAAAGCAGCTCACAAGATTGATCAAATTGAGAGCCAAATCGGCTTGATTGAAGAAGACATTGCTGCTATTCGCAATGCTCTCTCAGAACTTGAAAAGCAAGAATCTAAGAATAGTGGCCGTGTCCTTCATGCCTTGGACTTGTTTGAATCCCTTCAACATACTGTTGCAGAAGATTCGGAGAAATATGGTAAGGCCCTTCCTGAGATTGAGAAACAATTGGAAAACATTCAATCCGAGTTCTCTCAATTTGTTACCCTAAATTCATCAGGTGACCCAGTTGAAGCGGCAGCAATTCTTGATTCAACTGAAAATCATATTCTTGCTTTGACACACATCGTTGAGCGAATTCCAGCTCTTGTTGAAACCTTGACAGAGGAACTGCCAGAACAATTAGCAGATTTGGAAGAAGGCTATCGCAAGCTGTTGGATGCCAACTACCACTTTACAGAAACAGATATCGAGTCCCGTTTCCAACTTTTGCACGAATCTCTGAAAAATAATCAAGAAAATATTCGTCAGTTGGAATTGGACAATGCAGAGTATGAAAATAATCGTATTCAAGAAGAAATCAATGCGCTTTATGATATCTTCACTCGTGAAATTGCAGCTCAAAAAGTGGTTGAAAGTCTTCTTGCTACATTACCAACTTATCTTAACCACTTGAAAGAAAATAATCAGGTGCTTGTTCAGGACCTTGAACGCTTGACTAAAACCTACCTTCTTCCTGAAAGTGATGGCAATCATGTTCGTCGTCTTCAAGCAGAATTGGCTGCACTTGATACAGCTATCTTAGAGGTAACAGAAGACCAAGGCGAGCCAACTCAAGCCTTCTCTGTTCTTGAAGAACAGTTGGAAATGCTTCAAAGCAACCTCAAGGATATAGAGGATGAGCAAATCTCTGTTAGCGAACGACTTGCGCAAATTGAAAAAGACGACCTCAATGCTCGCCAAAAAGCAAATGTCTATGTGAACCGTTTGCATACTATCAAACGTTACATGGAGAAGAGAAACTTGCCAGGTATTCCTCAAAGTTTCTTGAAACTTTTCTTTACTGCAAGTCATAACACAGAAGATTTGATGGCAGAGTTAGAACAACCACAAGTGAATATTGAATCGGTTAAACGAATTCTTGAAGTCGCAACAAATGATATGGAAGCACTTGAAACAGAAACCTATGATATCGTTCAATATGCAACCTTGACTGAGCAACTACTCCAATACTCAAACCGTTACCGTTCATTTGATGAGCGTATCCAAGAGGCCTTCAACGAAGCGCTTGAAATTTTTGAAAAAGAGTTTGACTACCAGGCGTCATTTGAAAAAATTTCACAAGCCTTGGAAGTTGCTGAACCAGGAGTCACAAACCGTTTTGTAACTTCATATGAGAAAACACGTGAAACGATTCGTTTCTAAACGAGAAGCTTAGATATTTCTAAGCTTTTTTATTTTTCTAAAAAGAAATCAGAATTCTTGTTTATCATTGAAATAATAGCCTCGATTTGATATGATGGAAATATGAAAAAAAATAGAGCGAAACGTGTTTCTCACGATAAAACGAGAAGGCTATTGCTTTCCCTTGTTGGAATCTTAGGAATTGCTACGATTCTATTAGGAAGTGCTATTGGTTATAAGCTACTACAAAAGCAATCTTACGAACAAAAAATTGAAGCGCTAAAAAGCGAAAAGGACCAGCAATTCAACTCAGGTAGTCAGAAGGACCATTTCCGAAAAGGTCAAGCTGAGGTGATTGCCTACTACCCTCTGCAAGGAGAGGAAGTCATTGCGTCTGTTAGAGAAAAAATCAACCAGGATATTAAAGAAAAGCTGGAAGATAAAGAGGACTTGGTCTTTTATTATAGTGAGCAATTGGATCCCGTCTTAAAGGGAGTTGTTGCTCGTAATATCAGCAAGCAAGTCTACGATTTGTCTGCATCAAAGGTTGAAGAAAAAGAAAAGACTTCTTTAGGGAAAATTTTCTTGACCGAAGATGGGAAAGCTTTTGACCTCAGTAAACTCTTCAAAGATGCAAGTAAGGCTAAGGAACTCTTACTGAGTCAAATCAAATCAACTCTAGAAGATAAGAAACTTGACCAGGCAAAAATTGATCAAGTTATAAAGAGCTTCACAGACCAAGAATTGACATCTTGGAGCTTTGATTATAAGGATAGTCAAATCATCCTTTATCCTGCTAATCCTGGAGAGACTGTTGAGGAAATTGCTTTGCCAATATCTAGTTTCTTTGATGTCATTGAGTCTTCTTATCTATTAGAAAAGGATGCTGAACTTTACCAAGCATACTTTGCTAAGAAAAATAAAAAGGTTGTAGCCTTGACCTTTGACGATGGTCCAAATCCAACTACAACCACACAGGCTTTGGATACTTTAGCTAAATATGGTGTAAAAGCAACCTTCTTTGTACTTGGTAAAAACATTGCAGGTAATGAAAATCTTCTAAAACGAATGAAATCAGAAGGTCATGTTGTAGGAAACCACAGCTGGAGTCATCCCGTTCTTTCACAACTTTCGCTCGAAGACGCTAAAAAGCAAATCACTGATACAGAAGATTTGTTAACTCAAGTTTTAGGATCAAGCTCTAAACTGATGCGCCCACCTTATGGTGCCATCACTGATGATATTCGAAACGGCCTTGATTTAAGCTTCATCATGTGGGACGTGGATAGTTTGGACTGGAAGAGTAAAAACGAGACAGCCATTTTGACAGAGATTCAACGTCAGGTTCGCAATGGTTCCATCATCCTCATGCATGATATTCATGGTCCTTCGGTTAATTCTCTACCAAGTGTCATTGAGTATTTAAAGGGTGAAGGGTATACATTTGTGACCGTTCCTGAATTGCTCAATTCTCGCTTGAAAGCTCACGAGATCTATTACGATCGTGATCAATAATTGTTAAAATCTAAAGGGGCAAGTGTTCTGATAATCAGGATTTTGTTTCTTTAGATTTTCTTCACATAGAAAGGAAAAACGATGAAATCTTACAACCTTAATAATGGAGTTTCAATTCCTGTACTAGGATTTGGAACATGGAAAGCTGAAAATGGAGAGGTAGCCTACCAAGCCGTTTTAGAAGCCTTAAAGGATGGTTATCGACATATCGATACTGCAGCTATCTATAAAAATGAGGAAAGTGTTGGTCGTGCTATTCGAGATAGCGGTATTCCAAGACAAGAAATCTTTGTAACGACCAAACTCTGGAATACCAATCACAGCTATGATGAAGCTCGCCAAGCATTTGAAGAATCAATGGAAAAACTGGGATTGGATTATCTAGATTTGTACCTTATCCATTGGCCAAATCCAAAACCTTTAAGAGAAAATGACGAATGGAAAACTCGCAATGCTGAAGTCTGGAGAGCGATGGAGGATCTTTACCAAGAAGGCAAAATCCGTGCTATCGGCGTTAGTAATTTCCTTCCTCATCATTTGGATGCCTTGCTTGAGACAGCAAGAGTCATTCCAGCGGTCAATCAGGTGCGCTTGGCACCAGGAGTTTATCAAGAGGAAGTGGTTGACTACTGTAGAGAGAAAGGAATTCTCTTAGAGGCTTGGGGGCCATTTGGACAAGGAGAGTTGTTTGAACAGAAAGAAGTCCAAGAAATTGCTGCGAAGCATGGGAAATCAGTGGCTCAAATTGCCTTGGCTTGGAGTTTGGCAGAAGATTTTTTACCCCTACCTAAGTCAGTGACAGCCTCTCGTATCCAGAGCAATCTTGACTGTTTTGGAATTGAACTCAGCAAAGACGAGCGAGAAGTCTTAAAGACAATTTCAGTGACTTCGGGCGCACCTCGTGTGGATGAGATGGATTTTTAATTTTTAAAATCGATTTATACCGAATTAACAAAGACTAGGAATTTTAAATCCTAGTCTTTTTATGTATAAAAAATCTAAATTGTTTGTATAATGAAATAATTTTATGGATTGAAATATAGGAACGAATTTAAAAAACTTTGGTTTGATGGGGCAAATAACACGAATTATAAAATTAAATAAGTAAAATATATACGTAAATATTACATTTTTGTGACAATTCAGATTTTTATGAAAATTTATGATTATTTGCGTTATAATAGGTATACTTTAAAGAAAAAGGAGATTATTTATGAATAGACGACAACGTTTTTCATTACGGAAATACAAATTTGGTCTTGCTTCAGTTTTATTGGGAACTGCATTGGTTTTTGGAGCAAGTCAAGTCAGTGCCAATGAGCAGAGTACAGGTGAAAATCAAGCTCAAACTCAGGAAATTAAGACAGAGCTAAAAGACGATAAACACTCAAACTCTGCGACTGACCAAACCAATACTAATGGGATAGCACCAGTAGTTGGAGAGAAACAAGAAGCTGAAACTTCTAAAGAGGATGCTAGTAAACAAGATGCTAAGGTAGAAGCTCCGGTTGATAAAACTGCTGAAGCCCAAGAATCAGGAAAAGATAGCGCAGTTGCAAAAGAAGTAGACCAAGGTGTCGTCCAAAAAGAAACAACAGTCGCTACCAGTCCAGCGCCTGCTACTGAGAAGGCTTCTACAATAGAGAAAAAAGAGACTCAAGCAACGACAGCTCTTAAAACTACTGGAGAAACGGCAACTACTGAAAAAGAACAAGAAAAAGCTGAGTCTGCAAAACCCAATAGTCTTTCAAGCAATGATATCATCACAGTACCAAAAACTTGGAAGGCTGGTTACAAGGGGACGGGGACAGTTGTTGCCATTATTGACTCTGGGCTTGATTTGAATCATGAGGTTCTTCGAATTTCGGATCCGTCAAAAGCAAAATTTAAAAACAAGGAAGCCATCGAAGCAGCTAAAAAGGCTGCTGGAATCGATTACGGTAAATGGTATAGCGATAAGGTTGTCTATGCCTATGACTACTTTGACGGAACAGATAAAATCAAAGAAGCAGAAAGAACTTCTCATGGGATGCACGTAACAGGGATTGCAGCTGGAAATCCTGATAAAGAAGCACCGAATGGCGAAAAAGTTTATGGTGTGGCGCCAGAAGCCCAAGTCATGTTTATGCGTGTCTTTTCAGACCGCCAAAAAACGACCAGTTCTGCCCTTTATGTAAAGGCGATTGATGATGCAGTTGCCTTAGGAGCAGATGCTATTAATATGAGTTTGGGATCTAGCACTGGTTCTATGGTGGATGCTGGTTCCGATATCGTGGATGCCATCAAACGGGCTCGTGCCAAGGGAGTATCTGTTCTTATCTCAGCAGGAAACAGCAATACATTTGGAAATGGTTATTCAAAACCGCTAGCCGAAAACCCAGACTATGGCTTGGTTGGAAATCCATCCACTGTTGAAGACTCAATTTCAGTTGCTTCTGTCAACAATAAAACATTGACAACAGCCGTTTTTGAAGTTAAAGGTCTAGAGGGAAATGCCGGCCTTCATAACGGAAAATTTGATTATAATCAACCTGAAGCAGATAAGGACTTTGAAAAAGGAAAAGAGTACGAATACGTCGAAGCAGGGTTAGGTCGTGAAGAAGACTTTGCGAAGTTGGATTTAACTGGGAAACTTGCCCTCATTCAGCGAGGAGCTATGAACTTTTCAGAGAAGATCAAAAATGCACGAAAACACGGTGCAGTTGGTGCTTTGATCTACAATAATGTAGAAGGTGCAAACATCAATATGGCTATTGATGATGAAGCAAAGAAAATTCCTTCTGTATTTATTTCTAAACAGTATGGTGAAGCCTTAAAATCAGGAAACTACAAGATTGTTTTTAATGGTAAGATGGATAATCGTCCTTCTGATGTAGCCAATCAGCTATCTGACTTTTCAAGTTGGGGAGTGACTACCGATGGACAATTGAAACCAGATGTGACAGCTCCTGGTGGCAATATCTACTCATCCTTTAATGACAATACCTACGGTAGTATCAGCGGAACCAGTATGGCGGCTCCTCACGTTACGGGTGTTGCAGTTCTGGTTAAGGAATACCTTCAAAAACACCATCCAGAATTGACTCCTGAGCAAGTATCAGAGACTGTCAAGGCCTTGATCATGTCAACTGCAAAACCACATGTTAATAAGGACACAGGCACTTATACCTCTCCTCGTCAGCAAGGTTCTGGTATTGTGGATACAGCTGCTGCAGTGTCAACAGACCTCTATGTAACGGGTGAAAATGGTTATCCAAGCGTGACTTTGGGAAATGTTGGAGATCAATTTACTTTCAAGGTCACTGTACACAATATTTCAGATACTGACCGTACTCTCAAGATGGTGGTGAATACCAATACAGACGAAGTTCAAGATGGAAAATTCACCCTTCGACCTCGAAAATTAACAGAGACAGTCTGGCCTGAAGTGACGGTCAAAGCCCACAGCAGTCAAACAGTCACTGTTAAAGTAGATGCTCGAAAATTTGCTGCTGAACTCAGCAAACAAATGCCAAATGGCTATTTCCTTGAAGGGCTTGTTCGCTTTGTAGATCCAGCAGATGATGGAGATATTGTGAGTCTTGCATTTATGGGCTTCCGAGGTGAATTCCAAAATCTCCCCGCTGTCGAAAAACCAATTTACAATCTTGTTCGAGAAGGGAAAAATGGATTTTACACAGAGGTAGACAAGGAAAATCCTGCCGTTAATTACTCTAATGATGCTACCTATCTCGCAACCTTGCAAAATGATCTTCTAGTATCTAAAGGTCAACGCCAAGGACGCCGAATTACCGTTCTTGGAATCGAACAAAATGCTGAAGGTAAGCATGTTCTTCAGTTGGACGAAAAAGGGAATGTCCGTATTGCTATTTCTCCAAACGATGATGGAAACAAAGACCTAGTTGAATACAAAACGGTTGCTTTGAGAAATCTTGTAAATCTTCGTGCAACAGTTTATGCGGCTACGGATACTAAGCATGAACATCCTATTTGGGAGGGCGATGCAAAGGATCTTCGTAAAAATTATTTTGATGGTGACAGTAGAAATCTGAAGAGTTATATTCTAGATAATACTGCTTGGAAAGGTCAGGATTTTGATGGCAATACCGTTGCAGATGGTTTATATGACTATGTTATTAGTTACACACCAGATGTTCCAGGAGCCAAAGAACAATACACGACCTTCAAAATTCAAATTGATACTCAAAAACCTGTCATCACAAGTGGTTATATTCGCTTTAAAGATGGAAACCAAGAATTCGTAGCTCGTAAACCAAAAGATGTCGGTCAAGGTGGTATCCTTTCAGAAAAAGTCTTCTATATCACACCATTTGACCAGAAAGGGACCATGGTTCTAACTGGGAAAGACCAGTCTGGAACTCGTGCGCTTGAAAACACCCATCTGATTAAGGCCAATGCTGATGGTAGTTATACACTTCCTAAGGATGTTGACAAGGCTAATATTTACTATCTTGTAGAGGATTATGCAGGAAATGTAGACTATATCTCACTTGCTGAACTTGTCCGCGATCAAAATAGTGGTCGAGTGAAAGTTGCCTTGAAGGATGCAAAAACAAACCAGGATATTGATACCCTTTACGTCTATCGAATCAAAAATAGCAAGGGGCAATATGTTGATGTTGACAAGACAAAAGCGATTCATTTCTTACAGTTTGGTCATTATACAGCAGAAATTTTCAGTTATGACCGAACAGAATTGAAATTTATCAGTGCCTTATCCCAAGAGTTTGACTTGACGGAAGAAAATAGTTTCCAAACCATTACCTTCCTAGCAAATCTCCTAGAATATGCACCAGTGTCTGTTTCCTTCAATCAAGCAGTTCCAAAGACGACTACTGTGGTTCTGAAAGGAGAAGATGGTACAAGGATCACTCTTCCTGCTGAAAAATACGGTCAATACGCCTTTGGTAAGAAAGTTGCTACAGGTCGTTATACTGTACAAGTCACCTTGCCAACTGGATATGAACTCCTTGAAGATCTTGTTTCCTTGCTCGTTCAGCCCGGTAGAAATAATACTTTGCGCCTATCTGTTGTGTCTAAGTTGGCTTTGATTGCTGCGGTAAATCAACAAAAAGAACTGGTAGAAACGTCTCGCTACTTTAATAGTAGTGCAGATAAGAGAAAAGCTTATGACCAAGCTTTCCAAGTGGCGCAGTCAGCCTTGTCAAGCAAGTTGAAGCAAGAATTGATTGATGGAGTTCTCGCTAGTCTTGAGGCTGCTGGTAAGGCTTTGGATGGAAAAGATTCGAATGTTGCAGCTTTGAAAGAAGCCATGAAAGCTTACTATGCAACGACTAAAACTGGAAGATATGCTAATGCCAAGGAAAAAGTACGTCGAGCTTATGATCGTGCCTTCCAAGAAATTGCCTTACTAGCTGTAGATCCTAAAGTCAAACAGGATCAAATTGACCAATCTCTCATTGCCCTAGCGACGGCTAAAAGTAAACTGAATGGCAAAGCTACTGACTTCTCTAGTCTGAAGAAACTGGTCAAAGATGAACGTCTTTTCCAAGAAAAAAATGCGAGATTTATCTACGCAGATAAGAAAGAAAAAGCTGCTTATCTTCTAGCCTTTAAAGAAGCTCAGGAACTCTTGAATGATCCAGGAGCGAGCCAAGAAGATGTCAAAGATGCCATTACAGCATTGAAACAAGCCAAGAGAAATCTACATGGCAAAAAACCAAAAGCGAAAAGACATCCTTAAACAGGAGTTTCTGAAGCTTTACTGATAAATGAGTCTGGAACTTTGTTTTCAGACTCATTTTTGGTTTACACTAGCTAGAAAATCTGCTATAATACTAGCTAGGAAAGAAAGTCTTATGGCGTTCTTCAAGCGAGCTTGGGACAGTGGGAGCCAAGTAGAACAAGCTAAGAAACTGGCGCTTTCTGTCGTATTTTTAAAAAAAATGAAGTAATAAATTAGGGTGGAACCGCGTTTCTGACGCCCCTAGTCGCAAGGCTTGGGTGTTGAAATTCGGTTCTTTTTGAATTTCGTCTAATGCCTAAGTAGAAAGGAGCATAATGCTTAAAGGATCTTGTTTATGCAAAGCAGTGACCTACACTTTAGATGAGGAATTGTCGGAATTAGTTTTTTGCCACTGCTCATTCTGTCGGAAAGCAACTGCGTCTGCCTATACAGTGAATGCCAAAGTTAGTAGTAAAAACCTAGTATTGCATGGAAAAGAACAGTTGGTTACCTATAGTTCATCTCCAGGAAAACAACGCTATTACTGTCAGAACTGTCATAGTCAAATTTTCACTGCTCAAGAAAATATACCAGAAGTCTGTGCTTTGAAACTAGGTACAATAGACGAATGCGATCAGAATTTACAAACTGTTCCCAAACGTCATATTTTTCAGGAGCCAGCTTTTTCTTGGTTGCTTGATGAATAAAGCTAAAAAGATAATATAAATTAAAGGAGTAAACAATGTCTAAGAAATTAACATTTCAAGAAATTATTTTGACTTTGCAACAATTTTGGAATGACCAAGGTTGTATGCTCATGCAGGCTTATGATAATGAAAAAGGTGCGGGGACAATGAGTCCTTACACTTTCCTTCGTGCTATCGGACCTGAGCCATGGAATGCGGCTTATGTAGAGCCATCACGTCGTCCTGCTGACGGTCGTTATGGGGAAAACCCTAACCGTCTCTACCAACACCACCAATTCCAAGTGGTCATGAAGCCATCTCCATCAAATATCCAGGAACTTTACCTTGAGTCTTTGGAAAAATTGGGTATCAATCCATTGGAACACGATATCCGTTTCGTTGAGGACAACTGGGAAAACCCATCAACTGGTTCAGCTGGTCTCGGTTGGGAAGTTTGGCTTGATGGTATGGAAATCACTCAGTTCACTTACTTCCAACAAGTCGGTGGATTGGCAACAGGCCCTGTGACTGCGGAAGTTACCTATGGTTTGGAACGCTTGGCTTCTTACATTCAAGAAGTCAACTCTGTCTATGATATTGAGTGGGCAGATGGTGTAAAATACGGAGAAATCTTCATCCAGCCTGAGTATGAGCACTCAAAATATTCATTTGAAATTTCGAACCAAGAAATGTTGCTTGAAAACTTTGATAAGTTTGAAAAGGAAGCTGGTCGTGCCTTGGAAGAAGGCTTGGTTCACCCTGCCTATGACTATGTTCTCAAATGTTCACACACCTTTAACCTGCTTGATGCGCGTGGTGCCGTATCTGTAACAGAGCGCGCAGGCTATATCGCCCGTATCCGTAACTTAGCCCGTGTCGTAGCTAAAACCTTTGTCGCAGAACGCAAACGCCTAGGCTACCCACTTTTGGATGAAGCAACACGAGCTAAACTCCTAGCAGAAGACGCAGAATAAAGAGAGTGACGGTTTACGAAAATGGGCGAACAGAGTGAGCCTTGATCCAGTTGCCGCAGTGATGAAGGTATCCTTAGTGAAGCTAAGGATACTAGGCAAAATTGGAGACTTTCGGCTCCAATTTTAGCAATGAAACAACGAAGTTGGTTGCTTGCGTGCCAATCACATAAGGCAAACTGGAAAATAAAAAGATACTTTTCGGAGAAAAAACATGACAAAAAACTTATTAGTAGAACTCGGTCTTGAAGAGTTACCAGCCTACGTAGTAACTCCAAGCGAAAAACAACTAGGTGAAAAAATGGCAGCCTTCCTCAAGGAAAACCGCCTATCTTTTGAAGCCATTCAAACCTTCTCAACACCACGCCGTTTGGCTGTTCGTGTGACTGGTCTTGCAGACAAACAGTCTGATTTGACAGAAGATTTCAAGGGACCAGCAAAGAAAATTGCATTGGATAGTGATGGAAACTTCACCAAAGCAGCTCAAGGATTTGTCCGTGGGAAAGGCTTGACAGTTGAAGATATTGAATTCCGTGAAATCAAGGGTGAAGAATATGTCTATGTTACCAAGGAAGAAGTGGGGCAACCAGTTGAAGCCATTGTTCCTGGTGTTGTAGATGTCTTAAAATCCCTAACTTTCCCTGTTAGCATGCACTGGGCTAACAACACTTTTGAATACATCCGCCCTGTACAAACTTTAACTGTTCTTTTAGATGAAGAAGAGTTTGACTTGGATTTTCTTGATATTAAGGGAGGTCGTGTAAGTCGTGGCCATCGTTTCTTGGGACAAGAAACCAAGATTCAGTCAGCATTAAGCTACGAAGAAGACCTTCGTGAACAGTTTGTAATCGCGGATCCTCGTGAACGTGAGCAAATGATTGTTGACCAAATAAAAGCAATCGAAGCTGAGCATGGTGTACGTATCGAAATTGATGCTGATTTGCTCAATGAAGTCTTGAACTTGGTTGAATACCCAACTGCCTTTATGGGAAGTTTTGATGACAAATACCTTGATGTTCCAGAAGAAGTTTTGGTGACTTCGATGAAAGAACACCAACGTTACTTTGTTGTTCGTGATCAAGACGGTAAACTCTTACCAAACTTCATTTCTGTTCGTAATGGAAACGCAGAGCATTTGGAAAATGTCATCAAGGGTAATGAAAAAGTCTTGGTAGCACGCTTGGAAGATGGAGAATTCTTCTGGCGTGAAGACCAAAAATTGGTCATTTCAGATCTTGTTGAAAAATTGAACCATGTGACCTTCCACGAAAAGATTGGTTCTCTTCGTGAACACATGATTCGTACGGGGCAGATTGCCATTCTCTTGGCAGAAAAAGCTGGTTTGTCAGTGGATGAAACAGTTGACCTAGCTCGTGCAGCAGCCATTTACAAGTTTGACTTGTTGACAGGTATGGTTGGTGAGTTTGATGAACTCCAAGGTATTATGGGTGAGAAATATGCCCTTCTTGCTGAGGAAACTCCAGCAGTTGCGGCCGCCATTCGTGAACACTACATGCCTACATCAGCCGAAGGAGAACTTCCAGAGAGCAAGGTCGGAGCCATTCTAGCCATTGCAGACAAATTGGATACAATTTTGAGTTTCTTCTCAGTAGGTTTGATTCCATCAGGTTCTAACGACCCTTATGCCCTTCGTCGTGCGACGCAAGGTGTTGTTCGTATCTTGGATGCCTTTGGTTGGCATATTGCTATGGATGAGCTGATCGATAGCCTTTACAGCTTGAAATTTGACAGCTTGACTTATGAAAATAAAGCAGAGGTTATGGACTTTATCAAGGCTCGTGTTGATAAGATGATGGGTTCAACTCCAAAAGATATCAAGGAAGCAGTTCTTGCAAGTTCAAACTTTGTTGTGGCGGATATGCTAGAAGCAGCAAGTGCTCTTGTGGAAGCAAGCAAGAAAGAAGACTTCAAACCATCTGTCGAATCCCTCTCACGTGCTTTCAACTTGGCTGAAAAAGCCGAAGGAACTGATACTGTTGATCCTGCTCTCTTTGAGAATGAAGAAGAGAAAGCCTTGGCAGAAGCCGTAGAATCACTTGTTTTGTCAGGGACTGCAAGTCAGCAATTAGAACAACTCTTTGCGCTTAGCCCAGTTATTGATGCTTTCTTTGAAAATACCATGGTAATGGCTGAAGATCAGACTGTTCGACAAAATCGTTTGGCAATCTTGTCGCAATTAACCAAGAAAGCAGCTAAGCTCGCTCGTTTTAACCAAATCAATACTAAATAAACTCAGTCAAACGGACTGTATCTTATCACAAAGGAGAGGAAATGGATCCGAAAAAAATCGCTCGTATCAATGAGCTTGCCAAAAAGAAAAAAACAGAAGGCTTAACTTCTGCTGAAAAAGTGGAACAAGCTAAACTTCGTGAGGAGTACATCGAAGGCTATCGTCGATCTGTTCGTCACCACATCGAGGGAATCAAAATTGTGGACGAGGAAGGCAATGACGTCACACCAGAAAAACTACGTCAGGTACAACGTGAAAAAGGTTTGCACGGCCGTAGTATAGATGATCCTAACTCATAAAATGAAAGGGGGTGTAGATGATTTACATTCCCCTTTTTTTGTTGCAATAAAAAAGAAGGAGCCAAATGGCTCCTTTTTGGTTTCTTAGTTGCTTGCACCAGAAGTAGCATCAGCGTCACCACCGTGGCCTCCAGCATCACCTGAATCAGAAGCACCAGAAGTAGCATCGGCGTCTCCATGACCTCCAGCTGCAGGAGCAAATGGTCCGCTACCACCCACCAAACGTTGACCAGTCTCTTTTAGGTACCAGTCAAGCCATGGTTGGAAGTTAAAGACAATTTCATTGATTCCAGCGTATGATCCATCAGGATAGTACATTGCTTGGTAGTTGTGGGTGTTGATGACACCTGCAGGAGAACCTGGAACGATCGTACGGACGTATTCTTGGTTTCCGTTGCGAAGTGTTCCGATAACCCACTCTACGTTCTTCATACGTGCTGGTGGAAGAGAACCATGAACAGTCGACATACGGCTACCTGATTGAGGTGGTACACGTTTAGCAAACATGGTGTCTGGATCTTGGTGAGCGTTGTTGTAGTAGAGGAATTGGTTGTTATCGTCAGCGTATGTCAATTCAAACGGCATAGCTTTCAAGAACATATCGATTTGGTTAACTGTAAGGATACCGTGGTCCAATTTGACATAGGTATCACCAGAAACAGCACCAGTGATTGCTGCAACTTTTTCTACCCATTCTGGATCGTCAGGATCAACTTCTGTGATGGTTGTAGCAATTGGTTTTCCACAATCCAAGTCTTCTGGTTCGATTGGTTTTGGTTTTTTCAATTTCGAAACGACTCCTACGTATTTTACAAAGTTATCTAAGCAAGTTTCAAGGAATTTAACAGTTCCTTCGTTGGTGATATTTCCGTTGTTATCAAAAGCTTCCTTAGCTTTACCAAGAAGGAATTCGTTACCTGGAAGTGTGTAGGCATTGACACCTGGAGCATCAAGGATTTTACGAAGGTGAACTTGGGCACGTGATGTTCCTTGGTCATAGTATGATGCACCCACAATCATAACAGGCTTGTTTTCAAATGGATGAACTTCGTATGAAAGCCATTCAAGTACAGATTTGAGTGAAGCTGAGATAGTGTGGTTGTGCTCAGGAGTGGCGATAATGACACCATCAGCACGTGTAATCTTGTTATACAAGAAACGCAATTGGAAGCTTTCGTCCCATTTTTCGTCTTGGTTAAACATTGGAACTTCGTCGATTTCAAGGACTTCTAATTCAAATTTGAATTTGAAATTGCGACGAATAAATTCCAAGAGTTTGCGGTTATATGATTGATCGTAGTTTGATCCAACAAGTCCAACAAATTTCATTCTTTCGATCTCCTATCTTACAAATTTTCCCAGTCAAATTCTTCTGCATCTTTGCGAAGCAATTCTTGTGCATTGCGCAATTTTTCAGTAATTTTCACAAAGATACGGAAGTCATCAAAGATGGCATCCAATTTCTTGATGACGTCAAGGTCAACCAAGTCGCCACTTGGGTTAAATGCTTGAAGAGAGTGTGAAAGCAAGAATTCATCTGGTAGAACATTTGCCTTGATTTCAGGAGCGTTCAAGATTTGACGAAGTTGCAATTGGGCACGAGATGAACCAAGTGTACCGTAAGAAGCACCAGTGATCATGATTGGTTTGTTCAAAAGTGGGTAGATACCGTAAGATAGCCAAGCAAGAGCGCTCATCAAAACTGCAGGGATAGAGTGGTCGTACTCAGGAGTACCGATAATCACACCATCAGCCTCTTCAATTTTAGCTGCAATCTCAAGAATTTCAGCTGGAAGTTGCTTATCTGCTGGTTTGTTGAAAACAGGGATATCCTTGATTTCAACGAGTTCAATTTCAGCTTTATCAGCAAAGTGTTTTTGCATGTATTGGAGCAATTGGCGGTTTGTAGAACGTTTAGAGTTCGTTCCAACAATGGCAATAAGTTTTAGCATGAGATTTCCTTTCTCTTTTTACATAATACAATTTTGAAGGCCTGAAGAACATACAAGGCGTCCTTCTTTGTCGATGAGGATGGCTTCAATACCATCTATACTTTCGACTTGCCAGAGGATAGAAGCGCTTCGCTCTCCGAAAAGGCGTGTAGTCCAAATCTCACCATCAACGGATTTATCAGAGATAATCGTTAGGCTAGCGAGATCGGTTTCGACAGGGAATCCTGTCTCACTATCAAAGATATGGTGATAGTCTTTTCCATCTACTGTCAGGTGGCGTTCATAGATACCTGAAGTGACAACGGATTTGTTAGAAGCAGGGATAGTTAGGAGATGGTTGCCACGAGGATTTCGCGGATCTTGAATCCCAATCTGCCAGGCTTTCCCTTCTTTGGCTTGGTTATTCCCGATGGTGAGGATATTTCCTCCGAGATTGATCAAGGCAGAGGTGACACCGTGTTCTTTCAAATACTGGGCAACCTTATCTGCACTATAGCCCTTAGCTAAACAACCTAAATCAAGCTTCATTCCTTTCTTCTCTAAAAAGACAGTAGAGCTAGTCGGATCCAACTTGATAAAATGCGGGTTAACTAGAGGTAAGACAGCTTCGATTTCTTTAGAGTCTGGAAGCCGTGCATCTGCAAATCCGATTCGCCAGGTTTGAATCAAGGGGCCAATGCTGATGTTTAGATGGCTAGATGGAGCTAGGCTATGCTCAAGTCCAAGAGCAATCAGTTCAAATAAGTCAGGATGAACCTTAACAGGTGTGATTCCAGCCTGGTAGTTGATTTCCATCAGTTCGGATTCTTGACTGTTGGCGTTAAAGCGGTATTCGAGTTCCTTGAGCAAATCAAAGGCTCCTTGAAGTAGGCAATTAGCCTGTTCATCTACTAATGAAATCGTGATAGTTGTTCCCATTAGCCGTTCAGAACGTGAATGAAGAGGCAAGCTACCAGCTCCTTTCTCTTTATAGGAAATCATTCAATATAAGGTCGTTAAAGAAAAATTAAACCCCTTACATTTTCTTTCCATGTATCTAGCATATCATAAAGTCAGCGTTTTCACAAATAAATTTTGACAAAAAGTCAAGAAATATGCTCAGAATTAATATGAAAACGATAGAAAAATTGGATTTATCAATGTTAAGTGTATTTTTTTCTGAAAAAAAGAGAATTCTGAGCAAATGCCTTGTAAACGCTAACAGTAAATGATATACTAGAAAGGTAAATCAAAAATTAAAGGTAGGAATTTTTCTATGAGTAAAATCGTTGTAGTTGGTGCTAACCACGCTGGTACAGCTTGTATTAATACGATGTTGGACAACTTCGGACATGAGAACGAAATCGTAGTGTTTGACCAAAACTCTAATATTTCATTCCTTGGTTGTGGAATGGCGCTTTGGATCGGGGAACAAATTGATGGCCCAGAAGGTCTCTTCTACTCTGATAAAGAAAAATTGGAAGCAAAAGGTGCTAAAGTTTACATGAACTCACCAGTTCTTTCAATTGACTACGAAAACAAAGTTGTGACAGCAGAAGTTGAAGGCAAAGAACACAAAGAGTCTTATGATAAATTGATCTTTGCAACTGGTTCAACTCCAATCTTGCCTCCAATCGAAGGTGTTGAAATCGTTAAGGGTAACCGCGAATTCAAAGCGACTCTTGAAAATGTACAATTTGTTAAATTGTACCAAAACGCTGAAGAAGTTATTGAGAAACTTGAAGACAAGAGCAAACACCTTGAGCGCATTGCCGTTGTTGGCGGTGGTTATATCGGTGTAGAACTTGCCGAAGCTTTCGAGCGTCTTGGAAAAGAAGTAGTGCTTGTCGATATCGTAGACACTGTCTTGAACGGTTACTATGATAAAGATTTCACACAAATGATGGCGAAGAACTTGGAAGACCACAACATCCGCTTGGCTCTTGGTCAAACAGTTAAAGCCATCCAAGGTGATGGAAAAGTTGAACGCTTGGTAACAGACAAAGAAACATTTGATGTGGATATGGTGGTTCTTGCTGTTGGTTTCCGTCCAAACACAGCTCTTGCTGATGGTAAGATTGAACTCTTCCGTAACGGTGCCTTCCTTGTAGATAAGAAACAAGAAACATCTATCCCAGGTGTATACGCTGTTGGTGACTGTGCAACTGTTTATGACAATGCTCGTAAAGACACTAGTTACATCGCACTTGCTTCTAACGCTGTACGTACTGGTATCGTTGGTGCTTATAACGCTTGTGGTCATGAATTGGAAGGAATCGGAGTTCAAGGATCAAACGGTATCTCTATCTACGGTCTTCACATGGTTTCGACTGGTTTGACTCTTGAAAAAGCCAAAGCTGCAGGCTATAATGCAACTGAAACTGGCTTTAACGATCTTCAAAAACCAGAATTTATCAAACATGACAACCACGAAGTTGCCATCAAGATTGTCTTTGACAAAGACAGCCGCGAAATCCTTGGTGCACAAATGGTTTCACATGATGCTGCTATCAGTATGGGAATCCACATGTTCTCACTTGCTATCCAAGAGCATGTAACAATTGATAAATTGGCTTTGACAGACCTATTCTTCTTGCCACACTTTAACAAACCTTACAACTACATCACAATGGCTGCACTTACAGCTGAAAAATAAAAATTGATGAACTATCTGGCCTTAACTGAAGGTCAGATAGTTTTTTCTCATTTTTGTCCCCAGACAGTTGTTGTTTTTCTATCTTGTACTTCATTCTAATCTGACATAAAATAAAATGGTAGCTACCAATACAAATGATGAGGATTAAGAAATGACTGAAAATCGTTATGAACTAAATAAAAACTTGGCGCAGATGCTCAAAGGTGGGGTTATCATGGACGTTCAGAACCCTGAACAGGCTCGGATTGCGGAGGCTGCTGGTGCGGCAGCTGTCATGGCCTTGGAGCGGATTCCGGCTGATATTCGCGCAGTTGGTGGGGTATCCCGTATGAGTGATCCAAAGATGATTAAGGAAATCCAAGAAGCGGTCAGCATTCCAGTGATGGCCAAGGTTAGAATTGGACATTTTGTAGAGGCTCAGATTTTGGAGGCCATTGAGATCGACTATATCGATGAGAGTGAAGTGCTTTCTCCAGCTGACGACCGTTTCCATGTGGATAAGAAAGAATTCCAAGTTCCTTTTGTCTGTGGGGCTAAGGACTTGGGAGAAGCCTTGCGTCGTATCGCGGAAGGGGCTTCCATGATTCGTACCAAAGGAGAACCAGGGACAGGCGATATTGTTCAAGCTGTTCGCCATATGCGTATGATGAATCAAGAAATTCGCCGCATTCAAAACCTACGTGAAGACGAACTCTATGTTGCTGCCAAAGACTTGCAAGTCCCTATTGAATTGGTTCAGTATGTCCATGAACATGGAAAATTGCCAGTTGTAAACTTTGCAGCCGGAGGTGTGGCAACACCAGCAGATGCTGCGCTGATGATGCAATTGGGGGCAGAGGGCGTCTTTGTCGGTTCAGGTATTTTCAAGTCAGGCGACCCTGTTAAACGAGCAAGTGCTATTGTTAAGGCCGTAACCAACTACCAAAATCCTCAAATTCTGGCTCAAATCTCTGAAGACCTAGGGGAAGCCATGGTTGGTATCAATGAGAGTGAAATTCAAATTCTCATGGCAGAGCGAGGAAAATAGATGAAAATCGGAATATTAGCCTTGCAAGGCGCCTTTGCAGAACATGCAAAAGTGCTAGATAAACTAGGAGTCGCTAGTGTCCAAATCAGAAATTTAGAGGATTTTCAACAATATCAGAGTGACTTGTCCGGTTTGATTTTGCCTGGTGGAGAATCTACAACCATGGGCAAACTCTTGCGTGACCAGAACATGTTGATTCCTCTAAGAGGAGCTATTCTCAATGGCTTACCAGTCTTTGGAACTTGTGCGGGCTTAATCTTGCTAGCTAAGGAAATTACTTCTCAGGAAGAAAGTCATCTTGGAACCATGGATATAGTGGTTGAGCGCAATGCTTATGGGCGTCAACTAGGAAGTTTTTATACAGAAGCAGAATGTAAGGGAGTTGGTCAGATTCCCATGACCTTTATCCGTGGACCGATTATCAGCAGTGTTGGAGAGGGTGTAGAAGTTTTAGCAACAGTTGATGATCAAATCGTTGCAGCCCAAGAAAAAAATATGCTGGTAACTTCTTTTCATCCAGAATTGACAGATGATGTTGGCTTGCACCAGTACTTTATCAATATGTGTAAAGAAAAAAGTTGAGAAAAGATTCTCAACTTTTTTACATGTAATAAACAATCGCGATATATTGAAGTGCAGATGCAGCTAGGATAAAGAGATGCCAAATCATGTGGAAATAAGGTTTTTTCTTAGCGTAAAATCCAGCTCCAACTGTATAACAGAGCCCACCAGTTACCATAAGACTCCAGAAAATTGGCGTTGTTTGACTGATAATGGCAGGAATGATAGCCAGAACCAACCAGCCCATGATCAGGTAAAGGGCAAGGCTGAATTTCTCATTGACCTTTTTAGCAAAGATTTTATAAAGGATGCCAAAGATGGTCGTTCCCCACTGAATGGCAATAATCAGATAGCCAAACCAGTTATTCATCAAAGTCAATACGACCGGCGTATAAGAGCCCGCGATGGCCACGTAAATCATAGAATGGTCGATGATTCGCAAGACGTATTTGTGGGTCGAACCATAGGCCATAGAGTGGTAAATGGTTGACGAGAGGAACATGAGAAAGAGACTGATAACAAAGATAGAAACGCCAAAAGATGATAAAAATCCGTGTGCTTCATAACTATAGGTGGATGAAATGGGGAGTAGGATGAGCATGATAACGGCACCCACAGCATGGGTCACGCTATTAGCAATTTCCTCTCCAAAACTGAGTTTTTTACTGAGTTTTAGACTGGTATTCATTGGATTTCCTCCTCTTCTTTGATAAGGATTAAGTCTAGAGTTTGATGATAGAGTTTAACCGTTTGACAGCTAGTTTGGATAATAGGATTTTCTGGATCAATCCCATGGTTCATGTAGTCTACAAAAGCATCGTAGAGCTGGTCTGAGCTCGCTTGAGTTTGCAGAGTATTAAGGGTCTGAGCGATTTCTTGGATCGAAAAGACAGACTTGAGAGTGGTGATGGCAATCAAACGGGCGATCTGTTTGCGTTGGTATTTTTTCTTGTCTGGCTTTGTCAGGTAACCATGTTTGACATAGTTATTGACCATAGATGCTGTTAGTCCCTTGTCCTTATCTGGAGAGATAGGGGCACAGACCTGATTGACATAAAGTAAAACCTGATCCAGATAGAGGTCAATGTTTGGAATGTCTTCCCATTTTGGGTAGGAAAAGTTAGAATTCATTTCCAACTCCTTTTTATCTAGTTTTAATAACTAGATTATAAAATAATAAAAAACAAAAGTCAAGTTTCAACTGCTTGTAGAAAGCTTTAAATTATGCTATGATGAGAGAAAATAGTTAGAAATGAGGGGAAAAGATGGAGATTCGTTTAGCTTTTCCAAACGAAGTGGATGCGATTATGCAGGTGATGGAGGATGCTAAAAAGTGCTTAGCCAAATCTGGTAGCGACCAGTGGCAAAATGGCTATCCAAATGCAGATATCATTATTGATGATATCATCTCAGGCCAAGCCTATGTGGCCTTGGAAGAAGGAGAACTGCTAGCTTATGCTGCTGTAACCAAGAGTCCAGAGGAAGCCTATGAAGCCATTTATGAAGGAAGTTGGCAGGGGGAAGAATCAGAATATCTGGTCTTTCACCGTATCGCTGTGGCAGCAGATGTCCAAGGACAAGGTGTTGCTCAGACTTTCCTAGAAGGCTTGATTGAAGGTTTTGATTATCTAGATTTTCGCTCAGATACGCATGCAGAAAACAAGGCCATGCAGCATATCTTTGAAAAGCTAGGCTTCCAACAGGTTGGTAAGGTTCCAGTTGATGGGGAACGTTTGGCCTATCAGAAATTAAAAAAATGAAGCAGAAAAAGTACGCAAAGATGCTCTACCCGTCGCCAATTGGAACTTTATCCTTAGTTGCTGACGAGCAATATTTGTATGGAATTTGGGTACAGGACCAAACTCATTTTGAGAGGGGATTAGGAGATGAAACGATAGAAGAAGTTGCTAGCCATCCTGTATTAGAGCAAGTTATTTCCTATTTAGATACCTATTTCGAAGGCAGTGTTCAGGATCTATCTGACTTATCTTTGGCTCCTATTGGAACAGATTTTGAAAAGCGGGTTTGGGATTACTTACAGGCCATTCCTTATGGTCAGACAGTAACTTATGGACAAATAGCACAAGACCTGCAAGTGGCTTCTGCTCAAGCGATTGGAGGAGCAGTGGGGCGCAATCCTTGGTCCATACTTGTTCCCTGTCATCGGGTGCTGGGGTCAGGCAATCGCTTGACAGGCTATGCATCTGGAGTCGAAAAGAAAGCCTGGCTCTTGCAACATGAAGGTGCAGTATTTCAAGAAAATAAAAAATAGAAAGAAAAGAAGATGTTAGAATTTATCGAATACCCAAAGTGTTCAACTTGTAAGAAAGCAAAAAATGAATTGGAGCAACTTGGACTGGACTACAAAGCTGTCCACATCGTAGAAGAAACACCAAGTGAAGACGTGATTTTGAACTGGTTGGAAACTTCCGGTTTTGAAGTGAAACAATTTTTCAATACTAGCGGTATTAAATACCGTGAACTGGGCCTAAAAGATAAGGTGGGAAGTTTGTCAAAACAAGAAGCAGCCAAGCTTCTAGCCAGTGATGGCATGTTATTGAAACGTCCAATTTTGGTGGAGAATGGTGCTGTTAAACAAATCGGCTATAGAAAACCCTATGAGAACTTAGGTTTGAGATAGTTTTTATTTATCTCCTTGATAGGTAAAATATATAGCCTCCCTGTTTTAAAGTGTGATAAACTAGAAGATAGACAAAGTCTGAGTAGCCCGTAGCAAATAATTTGCTTGCGAGCAGAAGTATGATAGAATGAATCATTATCAGGAGAGGATGTTTTTATGACTGTTACAACATTTTTAGCATCAGATTGGTACCAAAGTTTGATGCAACTCATTCCGGATGGTAAACTCTTTAGTTTGCGTTCGGTCTTTGATGGAATTCCAAGGATTGTCCAACAACTGCCTACAACCTTGATGTTGACACTTGGAGGTGCACTCTTTGGTTTGCTACTTGCCTTGATTTTTGCCATTGTTAAGATCAATCGTGTTAAAATTCTATATCCCTTGCAGGCCTTTTTCGTTAGCTTCTTAAAAGGTACTCCAATCCTAGTTCAACTTATGTTGACCTACTACGGAATTCCTTTGGCACTGAAAGCTATCAACCAACAATGGGGCACTGGTTTCAATATCAATGCGATTCCAGCAGCGCTTTTTGCGATTGTGGCCTTTGCTTTTAATGAGGCGGCTTATGCAAGTGAAACGATTCGTGCAGCCATCCTTTCTGTTAATCCAGGTGAAATTGAGGCGGCGCGTAGTCTGGGTATGACTCGTGCTCAAGTTTATCGTCGCGTGATTATTCCAAATGCGGCGGTGGTAGCGACACCGACTTTGATTAACTCTCTTATCGGTTTGACCAAGGGAACTTCTCTAGCCTTTAGTGCGGGTGTTGTAGAGGTCTTTGCTCAGGCTCAGATTTTGGGTGGAGCCGATTATCGTTATTTTGAACGTTTTATCTCCGTTGCCCTTGTTTATTGGGTAGTCAATATCGGAATTGAAAGCCTCGGCCGTTTCATTGAAAAGAAAATGGCTATTTCCGCACCGGATACAGTGCAAACAGATGTGAAAGGAGACCTTCGCTAATGATTAAGATTTCGAATTTAAGCAAATCCTTTTCAGGACAAACTGTCTTGGATCATCTGGACTTGGATATCCAAAAAGGGGAGGTAGTGGCCTTGATTGGTTCATCTGGAGCTGGGAAATCTACCCTTCTTCGTAGTTTGAACTACCTTGAAACTCCAGATAGTGGAACGATTCAGATTGACAATTTTAAAGTTGATTTTTCTCAGATTAGCCAAGAAGAGATCCTAACCCTTCGTCGCAAGTTATCTATGGTTTTCCAACAGTTTAATTTGTTTGAACGACGAACAGCCCTTGACAATGTCAAGGAAGGTTTGGTTGTCGTTAAAAAATTATCGGATGAGGAAGCAACAAAAATCGCCAAGGAAGAGTTGGCTAAGGTTGGACTTTCTGACCGTGAAAACCATTACCCTCGCCACTTATCAGGTGGACAAAAGCAACGGGTTGCCCTCGCGCGTGCTCTTGCTATGAAACCAGATGTCTTGCTCTTGGACGAGCCCACTTCAGCCCTTGATCCAGAATTAGTCGGTGAAGTAGAAAAGTCTATTGCAGATGCTGCTAAGTCAGGTCAAACTATGATTTTAGTCAGTCACGATATGTCTTTTGTAGTCCAAGTGGCTGATAAGATTCTCTTCTTAGATAAGGGGAAAATCATCGAGTCTGGAACACCAGATGAGATTATCCACCATCCAAAAGAAGAACGGACAAAAGAATTCTTCGCTAGTTACAAACGGACTTATATTTGATATAATAGAAAAAGGAAAACTCAGTTAGTTGGACTAGCTGAGTTTACTCTTTAAAAAAGATAGAAACGAGAGAGATCATGCTGCTGCAACTGTTTTCCTTATATTTCGAGAGTTTGATCTTAACGACCATCCTTGTCGTGATTTTTCTGGGGATTTGGATTGGATTGAGAGCTATGTCTGGTGTGGACAAGACAGCCAAAGCTCGCCAAGCTCATCTCTATGATATGATTATGATTGGAGTTTTGGTCGTTCCGGTGTTATCCTTTGCCGTCATGAGTTTGCTCTTGGTTTTCAAGGCATAATCCTTGCGTGACTAGCAAGAATGAGTTAGAATAAAGATAGTTACAACAAGAAAGAAGGAATCAAAATGTACGATACGATTATTATCGGTGCTGGACCTGCGGGAATGACCGCTGCCTTATATGCTGCTCGAAGCAATCTGAAAGTGGCTTTGATTGAAGGTGGTCTGCCAGGCGGGCAAATGAATAATACATCTGATATTGAAAACTATCCAGGTTATGCTAATATCAGTGGACCTGAATTGGCTGAAAAGATGTTTGAACCACTTGAAAACCTTGGAGTGGAGCATCTTTATGGTTACGTTGAAAATATTGAAGACCAGGGTGACTTTAAGAAGGTAATCACTGATGATCAAGTTTACGAAACCCGTACTGTCATTGTGGCAACTGGGTCAAAACACCGTCTCTTAGGGGTTCCTGGAGAAGAAGAACTGAACAGTCGTGGTGTTTCTTACTGTGCAGTCTGTGATGGAGCTTTCTTCCGTGACCAAGACTTGCTCGTAGTCGGTGGTGGAGATTCAGCGGTAGAAGAAGCCCTCTTCTTAACTCGCTTTGCCAAGACTGTTACCATTGTTCACCGTCGCGACCAACTTCGTGCCCAAAAGGTGTTGCAAGACCGTGCCTTTGCTAATGAGAAAGTCAACTTTATCTGGGACTCTGTCGTCAAGGAAATCAAAGGTGAAAACCGAGTAGAATCTGTCGTATTTGAAAATGTAAAAACAGGTCAAATAACAGAGCAAGCCTTTGGTGGTGTCTTTATCTATGTTGGTTTGGATCCCGTTAGCGATTTTGTCAAAGATTTGAATATTCAAGATCAGGCTGGCTGGATTGTGACAGATAACCACATGAAAACTGCCGTTGACGGTATCTTTGCGGTTGGAGATGTTCGCCAGAAAGACCTTCGCCAAGTAACAACAGCAGTTGGAGATGGGGCTATCGCTGGTCAAGAAGCTTACAAATTTATTACAGAACATAGTTAATACACTTCGAAAATCTCTTCAAACCACGTCAGCTTCGCCTTGCCGTAGGTATGGGTACTGACTTCGTCAGTTCTATCCACAACCTCAAAGCAGTGCTTTGAGCTGTCTTAAGCTAGCTTCCTAGTTTGCTCTTTGATTTTCATTGAGTATAATCATAAAAAAGTTTCCAATCAACTTGATTGGAAACTTTTTTATAGTCTGTTTCGGAAAACTTCGTACATGAGAATGGCTGCAGCAACACTGGCATTGAGGCTTTGAACATGCCCATTCATCGGAATGGTAATCATTTCATCGACCTGTTTTTTGATGTTGCTAGAGATGCCTTTTCCTTCATTTCCGATGATGAGGGCGATTTTCCCTTTTGTATTCCACTTGTGGCAAGGGGTACCGTTCATATCCGTTCCAAAGGTCCAGAAGCCTTCGTCCTTGAGCTTATCTAAGGTTTGACTAAGGTTAGTCACTCGAGCAATCGGTACGTGCTCAATAGCTCCAGTAGCCGTTTTGGCAACGACTGGAGTTACACCGACAGCTCTGTGCTTAGGAATGATGACTCCTGAAACGTTGGTTGCATCAGCAGTTCTCAAGATAGAACCTAAGTTGTGAGGGTCAGTTAACCCGTCCAGAATCAATAGCAAAGGATTTTCTTCTTGGCGTATTTTTGCAAGGATGTGATCCAGCTCGCTATAGGCAAATTCAGAAACTCGAAGGACAAATCCTTGATGGACAGCGCCTTCGGTCATTTCAGAGAGGGATTTTTTTGAGGTCCAAGAGATGGAGACCTTTTTCTCAGCAGCCAGTTCCTTTACTTTCTCAACATTCTTACCTCGGAGATCATCTTGGAGGTAGAGTTTGTTTCCTGTATTTGCAAGGAGGGCTTCGGTAACGGCGTGGACGCCATAGACAATATCATTTGTTTTCATGCCTTTATTATAACACAAAACCCCGTCTTGCAACGGGATTTTCTTTATTCGAGGATGAGGAGTCCATCTTTGATAGCAAATGGGTCTTTCTCATTGATACGATCGTAGAACATGATTCCGTTGATGTGGTCAATTTCATGTTGGACAACGATAGAGTTGTATCCTTTAAGCTTGATGCGGTGTTTTTCTCCGTCCTTGTCAAAGTAATCAACAGTGACGCGGGCATGACGAACAACATAGCCTGGAACTACACGGTCGACAGATAGGCACCCTTCTCCTTCACCGAGGGCGGCGTCCTGAACAGAGTGGGATACGATTTTTGGATTGTACATAACAGCTTGCAGGTCGTAGGCTTCCTGAGGAGTTTCACCTTCTTCCACAATATTGGGCACTAAAACAGCGATAATGCGTTTTGAGATATCTAACTGAGGAGCGGCCAATCCAACCCCACCGCGGAGTCCCATCTTTTCAGCCATAACAGGATCCTGAGAATTTTTGAGGAATTGCATCATCTTTTCTCCAAGGATGATTTCCTGGTCAGACAGTGGGAAAGTGACCTCCTCAGCAACCGCGCGTAAAGTTGGGTTCCCCTCACGGATAATATCGTTCATATTAATTAAATGAGCAGCTTTTGTAATACGTTCTATAGCAGACATTTTCTCTCCTTTCATTACCTCTACATGATAACACAAAATAGGCGAGAAAGAAAGTCACAGAAGTTCCTAAAAAATAATATAATAAACGGTATTCCTCTTTTGTCTGTGGTATAATAAAAGAAAAGACTTGCAGTAAAAGCAAGGGGGGAATAAAGATGGAAAAGCGACAAGATAGATGGTCTCATGGTCCTATTTTTGGATTGTTGAAGAGTAGTATTGGTTTCTTTAGGAATTATAAATCTTGGACAAATGCCCAGTTTATTACGGTGCTGTTGCTTGCAGTTTCCTTGTCTATGGGGCTGAACTTGTTGACCCAAGCAGTACAAGGGAACAAGGGAACAAGTCCGAGTGGTCAAACAGTTGATTCTGCTCAGACGTCTAGTCAGTCTAAGGAAAATCAGTCTGCCGAAACGACAGCTCGTATCATGGCAAATGGTGACCTTCTCTACCATATTCCTATCTACCGAACAGCTCTGAAAGAAGATGGAACCTATGATTTCCATGAAAATTTTGAGTATGTAAAACCCTGGCTCAAACAAGCGGATTTAGTGCTTGGTGACTTTGAAGGAACGGTGAACAAGGACCACTACTTGGCAGGCTATCCTCTCTTTAATGCACCAGGGGAAGTCATGGATGCGATCAAGGATGCAGGCTACCAAGTTCTAGACTTGGCTCATAATCACATCTTGGATTCTCAAATTGAGGGAGTGGTTTCGACAGCTCAAGCTATTGAAAAGGCAGGGATGACACCCATAGGAGTCTACACACATGAATCCCGTGACCAAGCTCCACTAGTTATCAAGGAAGTCAATGGTATCAAGGTAGCTCTCCTAGCCTATTCTTACGGTTTTAATGGCATTGAGCAGTATATCTCTCAAGAGGATTATAATCGCTATCTTTCTGACCTGAATGAAGATAAGATGAAGGCGGAAATCGAACGAGCTGAGCAAGAGGCGGATATTACTGTCATCATGCCTCAGATGGGAATTGAGTACCAGCTAGAACCGACGGAAGAACAGAAAACACTGTACCATAAGATGATTGACTGGGGAGCTGATATTATCTTTGGAGGGCATCCTCATGTCGTTGAACCTGCTGAAACCGTTGAAAAAGATGGTGACAAAAAATTGATCATCTATTCCATGGGAAATTTCCTCTCAAACCAACGCATTGAAACCATGCAAGACGAGGAAAATGCCAAGTGGACGGAGCGAGGAGTTCTCATGGATGTGACCATTAAGAAAAAAGATGGCAAGACAAGGATTGAAACTGCTAAAGCGCATCCAACTTGGGTTAATCGAACTCCAAAAGGTACTTACTCTCCAGAAGGCTATCCGCTCTTCCTCTATCAGACCTATATCCTAGAGGACTTCATCGAGGGAGGCAGTCATCGTGATCAGTTGGACGAGGCGACCAAGGAACGAATTGACACGGCCTATAAAGAAATGAATGAACATGTAGGGTTGAAGTGGTAGGTGCTCACCCTAAAGGAGATATGATGACGATTAAATTAATTGCAACAGACATGGATGGAACCTTGCTAGACCCGAGAGGTCAGCTGGATCTGCCCCGCTTGGAAAAGATTTTAGATCAGCTGGATCAAAGGGATATCCGTTTTGTCATTGCGACGGGGAATGAAGTTCATCGTATGAGACAATTGCTTAAACATTTGGCGAGTAGAGTTGTCCTAGTCGTTGCCAATGGGGCGCGTATTTTTGAAAATAATAAATTGATTCAAGCACAGATCTGGGATAATGCTATGGTTGACACGGCTTTAGTTCATTTTAAAGGGAGGGAGTGCCGAGATCAATTTGTTGTCACTAGTATGAATGGGAGTTTTGTCAAGAAAGGAACTGTTTTTACAGAACTTGATAAATTTATGACTCCTGAGATGATTGAAAAACTCTATCGGCATACAAACTTTGTTGAAGAGCTCAGCTCGGGCCTCTTCGGTGGAGTGTTAAAGATGAGTATGGTCGTCGGTGAAGAACGCTCTAGTTCTGTTTTGCGGGAAATAAATGACCTCTTTAATGGGCATGTAAGAGCTGTTTCCAGTGGTTATGGTTGTATCGATATCCTACAGGCTGGGGTTCACAAGGCTTGGGGATTGGAAGAATTACTCAAGCGCTGGAATTTGCAATCGGAACAAATCATGGCCTTTGGTGATAGTGAAAATGATGTCGAAATGTTAGAGCTGGCTGGAATTGCCTATGCTATGGAAAATGCAGATGATAATGTCAAGGCAGTTGCGACTGCCCTAGCACCAGCTAACAGCCAGGCGGGCGTTTATCAAGTTCTAGAGAATTGGTTAGAGAAAGAGGGATAGGGTGGCAGTACAGTTATTAGAGAATTGGCTCTTAAAGGAGCAGGAAAAAATTCAAACCAAGTATCGTGAATTGAATCAAGTATCTGTTCTAGAGCCAGATATCATCTTTATTGGTGATTCGATTGTGGAATATTACCCTCTTCAAGAGTTGTTTGGGGTTGCCAAGACGATTGTTAATCGTGGCATCCGAGGCTATCAGACGAGATTGTTATTAGAGAATTTGGATGCCCATCTTTATGGTGATGCTGTGGATCAAATTGTTCTCCTAATAGGAACAAATGATATTGGAAAAGATATTCCCATAAATGAAGCCTTGGATAATCTTGAAGGTGTGATCCAATCGATTGCCCGAGAATATCCGCTGTCACAAATAAAGCTCCTTTCGATTCTACCGGTCAATGAAGGAGAAGAATACAAGCAGACAGTATATATTCGTACCAATGAAAAGATCAGAGAATGGAATCAAGCCTATGAGGCTCTAGCATCCGCCTATATGCAGGTAGATTTTGTGCCTGTTTATGATAGTTTGACAGATACAGAAGGACAACTCAAAAAATACTATACAACAGATGGCCTCCATCTAAGTGTAGCAGGTTATCAAGCCTTATCAGAAGCCTTAAAAGGGGTTCTTTTCTAAAGAAACGGCTTGATTTTGCATTTTTTATGAAGATAAGTTATAATAGTTCTAACATCCTGGGGTCGTTACGGATTCGACAGGCATTATGAGGCATATTTTGCAACCCGTGTGGTGACGTAAACGCTCAGTTAAATATAACTGCAAAAAATAACACTTCTTACGCTCTAGCTGCCTAAAAACCAGCAGGCGTGACCCGATTTGGATTGCTCGTGTTCAATGACAGGTCTTATTATTAGCGAGATACGATCAAGCCTTGTCTAGTGGTTTGATAAGAGATTAATAGACTCGCAGTTCCTAGGTTTGAGTTATGTGTCGAGGGACTGTTAAACGAATACATAACCTATGGTTGTAGATAAATATGTTAGCAGATGTTTGGACGTGGGTTCGACTCCCACCGGCTCCATTGATAATTTACATTGTTTTGTAAATCTTTCTAAAACGTTGTTTTTACAACGTTTTTTATTTTATTCTTTGGTATTCTTTTGCAAAAAAAGAATACAACATTTTGTTGTATCCTAAATATTAAATCAAGTCCTGAATTTTCTTAAGTTTTTATCATATTTTCTGTTATAATTAAGGTGCCTTAAGAAAAATAATGAAAAAACTAAATGTTTTTCATATAGTTTTCATTTTTGTGTTATAATTAAGGTGCCTTAAGAAAAATATTAAGGTGCCTTAAGAAAAATAATGAAAAAACTAAATGTTTTTCATATAGTTTTCATTGTTTTAATAGTTTAAAGTCAATCTTATTTTTCTCTAATAGAAAATAATGAAAAAGTAGGTTTAGAAAGAGGTAAGTATCTATGTCTTCTCATAAAAAAGTGTCACTCTCTGAGATTAATCAATCTATCGATACTCCAAATAACAATCATTTCTGGCAAAATTTAAATGCCTTTTTAGGTCCGGGTGCTCTTGTCGCAGTTGGTTATATGGATCCAGGAAACTGGATTACCAGTGTAGTCGGTGGTGCTTCCTATAAGTATAGTCTCTTGTTTGTTATCTTGATTTCATCTCTCATTGCCATGCAACTTCAGCAGATGGCAGGAAAGCTTGGTATTGTAACCCAGATGGACCTGGCTCAAGCAACGGCTCATCATTCACCTAAATGGCTTCGTTATAGTCTATGGGTGATTTTAGAATTAGCCTTGATGGCGACAGATCTGGCAGAAGTTCTAGGTTCAGCGATTGCTCTCAATCTTCTCTTTAAGATTCCGATTATGATAGCAATTCTCTTGACCGTGTTGGATGTTTTTCTCTTATTGCTTCTGATGAAATTTGGCTTTAAGAAGATTGAAGCTATTGTGACAACACTGATTTTAACCATTCTAGCAATTTTTACCTATCTGGTAGCTTTGTCACATCCAAGCTTCCAAGGAATCGTTGAGGGTTATCTACCGAATGCAACCTTATTTGAAAGTCCCTTGCCAGGGCATGAAAGTCAATTAACCTTGGCACTAGGGATCGTGGGAGCAACGGTTATGCCCCATAACCTCTATTTGCATTCTTCCTTGTCACAAACTCGGAAAATCAATCACAAGGACAAGAATGATGTTCGAAAAGCCGTGCGCTTTATGACCTGGGATTCAAATCTCCAATTATCCTTGGCCTTTGTGGTTAACTCCCTTCTATTAATTCTCGGGGCGGCTCTCTTTTTCGGCCATGCATCTGAGATTTCTGCCTTCTCTCAAATGTATAATGCCTTGCAGGATTCTACTATTGCAGGAGCTATAGCTAGCTCGACCTTATCAACCTTGTTTGCCTTGGCTTTATTAGCCAGTGGTCAAAATTCGACAATTACGGGTACCTTGACTGGACAAATCGTTATGGAAGGTTTCTTGCATATGAGATTACCTCAATGGTTCATTCGTTTGGCAACTCGTCTCTTTGCCTTGTTGCCTGTCATGATTGTAGCGGTTCTGTTTGGTCATCAGGAAAAAACATTAGATCAGTTATTGGTTTATTCACAAGTCTTTCTTTCGATTGCTCTTCCATTTTCAATCTTCCCACTGATTTATCTAACTTCTAAGAAATCACTGATGGGAGAATTTACCAATGCCAAATGGAATACCATCCTTGGCTATATCGTTTCCATTATCTTAACAATTCTCAATGTGAAATTGTTATTTGATATTTTCTAAGAAATTCACCCGAGTTATAAAACAAGCATATAAGAAAAAAGATACCCAAGATTTCTTGGGTATCTTTTTTAAAATAAACGGAAGACATGGGATTCGAACCCACGCACGCTGTTACACGCCTACCGCGTTTCCAACACGGCCTCTTAAGCCTCTTGAGTAATCTTCCAATACTTACTCAAATAGTCTACCATAAAGGCCCTTATCTTGCAATAAAAATTCTAGAAATAAGGAAAATGATAGATTTTGAAAGAAAATGATAAAAAATGCTTGACTTTTAAATAAAGTGTGATAGAATGAATAGTGTAAACGATAACAGGAGGTGACTCGGTGTTAAAAACAGAGCGGAAGCAACTGATTTTAGAGGAGTTAAATCAACATCATGTAGTTTCTCTAGAAAAATTAGTTAGTTTGCTAGAGACCTCAGAATCAACGGTTCGAAGAGATTTGGATGAGTTGGAAGCGGAAAACAAGCTTCGTCGCGTACATGGTGGAGCAGAATTGCCTCACTCTTTGCAGGAAGAAGAAACCATTCAAGAAAAATCTGTCAAAAACCTTCAAGAGAAGAAGTTGCTGGCTCAGAAAGCAGCCTCTCTCATCAAGGAACAAGATGTCATCTTTATCGATGCTGGAACAACAACTGCTTTTTTGATTCATGAATTGGTCAATAAGAATGTTACAGTCGTGACCAACTCGATTCACCATGCCGCACAGTTGGTTGAAAAGCAGATTCCAACTGTCATGGTTGGAGGAAGTGTCAAGATGGCAACAGATGCTAGCATCGGGGGCGTTGCTCTTAACCAGATTAACCAATTGCACTTTGATCGTGCCTTTATCGGGATGAATGGTGTGGACGATGGCTATTATACAACTCCTGATATGGAAGAGGGTGCTGTGAAGCGCGCTATTTTAGAGAATGCCAAACAGACCTATGTCTTGGTTGATTCGTCAAAAATTGGACAAACTTGCTTTGCCAAGGTAGCACCACTCAAACGAGCTATTGTTATCACAAGTCAAGGGCATGAGCTCTTGCAGGCTATTAAGGAGAAAACGGAGGTAATAGAAGTATGATTTATACAGTCACACTCAATCCATCCATTGACTATATCGTTCGTTTGGACCAAGTCCAAGTCGGTAGTGTCAATCGAATGGATAGTGATGATAAGTTTGCTGGAGGGAAAGGAATCAATGTCAGTCGTGTCTTGAAACGCTTGGATATTCCAAATACAGCGACTGGATTTATCGGAGGTTTTACTGGTAAATTTATCACAGATACTTTGGCTGATGAAGCAATCGAGACACGTTTTGTCCAAGTGGCAGAAGATACTCGTATCAATGTTAAAATCAAAGCAGACCAAGAGACAGAAATCAACGGAACGGGTCCAAATGTGGAACCAGCTCAGCTAGAAGAATTGAAAGCTATTTTGTCTAGTCTGACAGCAGATGATACGGTGGTGTTTGCAGGTTCGAGTGCTAAGAACCTAGGCAATGTTATCTATAAGGATTTGATTGCATTGACACGCCAGACTGGTGCGCAAGTGGTTTGTGACTTTGAAGGACAGACCTTGATTGATAGTTTGGACTACCAGCCACTTTTGGTTAAACCAAACAATCACGAACTTGGAGCTATCTTTGGAGTGAAACTTGAAAGTTTAGATGAAATCGAGAAATATGCTCGAGAATTGTTAGCTAAAGGTGCTCAAAACGTTATCATCTCTATGGCTGGGGATGGTGCCCTTCTTGTAACATCCGAGGGAGCATACTTCGCCAAACCTATCAAGGGAACTGTGAAAAATTCAGTCGGAGCTGGTGACTCTATGGTTGCTGGATTTACCGGTGAATTTGTCAAATCAAAAGACGCAGTAGAGGCCTTCAAATGGGGAGTGGCTTGTGGGACAGCAACTACTTTCTCTGACGACTTGGCAACTGCAGCATTTATAAAAGAAACTTATGAAAAAGTTGAGGTAGAAAAACGATGAAAATTCAAGACCTATTAAGAAAAGATGCC
Organism: Streptococcus oralis subsp. oralis; assembly: GCF_002096455.1. Classification (GTDB taxonomy): domain Bacteria; phylum Bacillota; class Bacilli; order Lactobacillales; family Streptococcaceae; genus Streptococcus; species Streptococcus oralis_CY. Next base: position 466,984 of record NZ_NCUL01000008.1, read on the forward strand.
ATGTTGCTGGATTTGCAGGCGACTGAAAAAACAGCAGCTATCGAAGAGATGATTCATAGCTTGGTAGATCATGGTTATGTGACGGATTTTGAAACCTTTAAAGAAGGGATCTTAGCGCGTGAAGCTCTCACTTCCACTGGTTTGGGTGACGGAATTGCTATGCCACACAGCAAAAATTCTGCTGTCAAAGAAGCAACAGTTCTCTTTGCAAAGTCAAACAAGGGTGTTGACTATGAAAGCTTGGATGGGCAACCAACAGACCTCTTCTTCATGATTGCAGCTCCAGAAGGTGCCAATGATACTCACTTGGCAGCCTTGGCAGAATTGTCTCAATACTTGATGAAAGATGGTTTCGCTGACAAACTTCGCCAAGTAACATCTGCAGATCAAGTTATCGAACTATTTAACCAAGCTTCAGAAAAAGCTGAGGAGCCTGTCCAAGCACCTGCTAATGACTCTGGTGACTTTATCGTAGCTGTTACGGCTTGTACAACAGGGATCGCTCACACTTACATGGCTCAAGAAGCCCTTCAAAAAGTAGCTGCTGAAATGGGTGTTGGTATCAAGGTTGAAACCAATGGTGCTAGCGGTGTTGGGAACCAATTGACTGCAGAGGACATCCGCAAGGCTAAAGCTGTTATCATCGCAGCGGATAAGGCAGTGGAAATGGATCGTTTTGATGGTAAACCTTTGGTTAACCGTCCAGTTGCAGACGGTATCCGTAAGACAGAAGAATTGATCAACTTGGCTCTTTCTGGGGATGCTGAAGTTTATCGTGCTGCTAATGGAGCAAAAACTGCAACAGCATCTAATGAAAAACAAAGCCTTGGTGGTGCCTTCTACAAACACTTGATGAGTGGTGTATCTCAAATGTTGCCATTCGTTATCGGTGGTGGTATCATGATTGCCCTCGCCTTCTTGATTGACGGTGCTTTGGGTGTGCCCCAAGATAGTCTTGGCAATCTCGGATCTTACCATGAGCTAGCTTCTATGTTCATGAAAATCGGTGGTGCAGCCTTTGGCTTGATGCTTCCAGTCTTTGCTGGTTATGTAGCCTACTCTATTGCTGAAAAACCAGGTTTGGTAGCTGGCTTTGTGGCTGGTGCAATTGCCAAAGAAGGTTTTGCCTTTGGTAAAATCCCTTATGCAGCAGGTGGTGAAGCAACTTCAACTCTTGCAGGTGTCTCATCCGGTTTCCTAGGTGCCCTTGTTGGTGGATTTATCGCAGGTGCTTTAGTTCTTGCTATCAAGAAATACGTTAAAGTTCCTCGTTCACTTGAAGGTGCTAAATCAATCCTTCTCTTGCCACTTCTTGGAACAATCTTAACAGGATTTGTCATGCTAGCTGTTAACATCCCGATGGCAGCAATCAACACTGCGATGAATGACTTCCTAGGCGGTCTTGGAGGCGGTTCAGCTGTCCTTCTTGGTATCGTTCTTGGTGGAATGATGGCTGTTGATATGGGTGGTCCAGTTAATAAAGCGGCCTATGTCTTTGGTACAGGTACGCTTGCAGCAACTGTTTCTTCAGGTGGTTCTGTAGCCATGGCAGCAGTTATGGCTGGAGGAATGGTGCCACCACTTGCTATCTTTGTCGCAACCCTTCTTTTCAAAGATAAATTTACCAAAGAAGAACGTAACTCTGGTTTGACAAACATCATCATGGGCTTGTCATTCATCACTGAAGGAGCGATCCCATTTGGTGCAGCAGACCCAGCTCGTGCGATCCCAAGCTTCATTCTTGGTTCAGCAGTAGCAGGTGGACTCGTTGGTCTTGCAGGAATCAAACTTATGGCGCCACACGGAGGAATCTTCGTTATCGCTCTAACTTCAAATGCCCTTCTCTACCTTGCCTCTGTCTTGGTTGGCGCAATTGTAAGTGGTGTGGTTTATGGTTACCTACGCAAGCCACAAGCATAAAATGGATTAGAATAGAAAGATTGTTACCATTTGGTGCAATCTTTTTCTCTATTCGAAATGGCTGTGAAATATGGTATAATAAAAGAATGGCAAACAAGAATACTACAAAAACAAGACGGAGACCGTCTAAAGCAGAACTCGAAAGAAAACAGGCTATCCAGAGGATGTTGATTTCCTTAGGAATTGCCTTATTGTTGATTATTGCAGCCCTTAAACTCGGTGCAGCAGGTGTCACACTTTACAATCTCATTCGACTGGTGGTTGGAAGTTTGGCCTATGTGGCTATAGGCGGCCTCCTCATTTATCTTTTTCTATTTAAATGGATCCGCAAGCAAGAGGGACTTCTATCAGGATTTCTCTGTATCTTCGCTGGCTTGCTCTTGATTTTTGAGGCCTACTTGGTTTGGAAATATGGTTTGGAGCAATCAGTTCTAAAAGGGACCCTGTCTCAAGTTATGACGGACCTGACTGGTATGCGAGTGACTAGCTTTGCTGGTGGAGGCTTGCTTGGTGTTGGACTCTATATCCCCATATCCTTTCTTTTCTCCAATATCGGATCGTACTTTATTGGATTCCTCTTGATTCTAGTTGGGGCACTCTTGGTTAGTCCTTGGTCTATTTATGATGTTGCAGCCTTTATTGGAGCTCAGTTCAGATCCTTCATGGAAAAACAGGAACAGAGAAAACAGGAACGCTTCATCAAGAGAGAAGAAGAGAAGGCTCGTCAAGAAGCTGAAGAAGTCGCCAGAATTCAGAGAGAACAAGAAGAACAGGATGCATTACCGCTTCCTCCTGTAGATCCTGAAACGGGAGAAATCTTATCAGAGGTACCAGACTACGATTTCCCCCCAATTCCTGAGGAAGAATGGATCGAACCGGAGATTATCCTCCCTCAAGCTGATTTTGACGTTCCAGATGTGGAAGAAGATTTTGAGGATGAAGAGGTGCAGGTTGATTTTTCTGCTAAGGAAGCCCTTGAATACAAGCTACCAAGCTTGCAACTCTTTGCGCCAGATAAACCCAAAGATCAGTCCAAGGAAAAGAAGATTGTTCGAGAAAATATCAAAATCCTAGAAGAAACCTTTGCCAGCTTTGGTATCAAGGTGACGGTGGAACGGGCTGAAATCGGCCCATCAGTAACCAAGTATGAAGTCAAGCCAGCAGTTGGTGTACGGGTTAACCGTATTTCCAATCTGGCAGACGACTTAGCGCTGGCTCTTGCGGCCAAGGATGTTCGGATTGAGGCTCCAATCCCTGGTAAATCCTTAGTCGGAATTGAGGTTCCTAACTCTGAAATTGCGACCGTTTCCTTCCGTGAACTCTGGGAACAGTCTCAGACTAAACCAGAAAATCTCCTCGAAATTCCTCTAGGTAAGGCTGTCAATGGAACGGCTCGAACCTTTGACCTTTCCAAGATGCCCCACCTACTCGTTGCAGGTTCGACGGGATCAGGGAAGTCAGTCGCAGTTAACGGTATTATCGCTAGCATTCTGATGAAAGCAAGACCCGACCAGGTCAAGTTTATGATGGTGGATCCAAAGATGGTTGAGTTATCGGTTTACAATGACATTCCTCACCTCTTGATTCCAGTTGTGACCAATCCACGCAAGGCCAGCAAGGCCCTGCAAAAGGTTGTGGATGAGATGGAAAATCGTTACGAACTCTTTGCTAAGGTTGGAGTACGAAATATCGCTGGTTACAATGCCAAGGTCGAGGAATATAATAGCCAATCTGAGTACAAACAAGTACCGCTGCCTTTGATTGTTGTCATTGTGGACGAGTTGGCAGACCTCATGATGGTGGCTAGCAAGGAAGTGGAAGATGCCATCATTCGTCTCGGACAGAAGGCGCGTGCTGCAGGGATTCACATGATTCTCGCAACGCAACGTCCATCGGTTGATGTCATCTCTGGTCTTATCAAGGCCAATGTCCCATCTCGTGTGGCTTTTGCAGTTTCATCAGGTACAGATTCACGAACCATCTTGGATGAGAATGGAGCAGAAAAACTGCTTGGTCGAGGAGATATGCTCTTTAAACCAATTGATGAAAATCATCCAGTCCGTCTGCAAGGCTCCTTTATCTCGGATGATGATGTTGAACGTATCGTAAACTTCATCAAGGCTCAGGCAGATGCGGACTACGATGAAAGCTTTGACCCAGGAGATGTTCCTGAAAATGAAGGAGATTTTTCTGATGGTGAAGCTGGTGGCGATCCGCTTTTTGAAGAAGCCAAGGCTTTGGTTATCGAAACCCAGAAAGCTAGTGCTTCGATGATTCAGCGTCGTTTGTCAGTTGGATTTAATCGTGCGACCCGCCTTATGGAAGAACTCGAAATGGCAGGTGTCATCGGTCCAGCTGAGGGAACCAAACCACGAAAAGTATTGCAACAATAAAAAAATAGCTTCTTTCCAAATTTGGAAAGAAGCTATTTTGGTGATTACTGGTTCGTTTTAGTTTCAGAACTCGTCGTATTTGACTGTGTTCCGTTATCGCTTGTTTCTTTATTTGTAGCTGGTGTAGAAGAGTCCTGAGTTGTTGTTTTCTGCTCTTCTTTTTTCTCCTCTTTCTTGTTGGATTGAGAAGTTTCTTCCTGCGAGGTATTTTCTTTAGTAGAAGTGTTGTCCCTGTTAGGAGTAGTATTTTCCTGAGGGGATTCTTTTTGAATTTCCTTGACAACAGTTGTTTGGGTTGTCGTCGGTTCTTTTTTGTTGTTTTTGTTATTATCCATGGCGTTCATAATGGTGATAGTAGCGGTGATTAGGCCAAGGATACTACCGATGGTAGCAATCGTTTTTTGAAAGACAGTAAATCCCTTTTTGATGTGTTCTGTTTTTGGTTTTGAAGTTCTACGATAGTTAGACATGATACTCTCCTTTAATTATGATTTATTATACCTCATTTCTTTAAAAAAATCTTAAAAAAAGAGAAACCTCCCTTTCTTGTCGCAGGTCTCTTTTCGTGATACAATAGAAGGAGTGATTTTAGAAAGCGTGAGAAAACATGATCTACTTTGATAATTCGGCGACAACCAAGCCTTATCCTGAAGCACTTGAAACTTACATGCAGGTCGCTTCAAAAATTGTAGGAAATCCATCTAGTCTCCATCGTTTGGGAGATCAGGCAACACGAATTTTAGATGCTTCCCGGCAGCAAATTGCAGATTTGATTGGGAAGAAGAGTGATGAAATCTTCTTTACCTCTGGTGGAACAGAAGGAGATAACTGGGTCATCAAGGGTGTGGCCTTTGAAAAAGCCCAGTTTGGCAAGCATATCATCGTATCAGCTATTGAGCATCCAGCAGTCAAGGAATCAGCCCTTTGGCTGAAAAGTCTAGGTTTTGAGATAGATTTTGCTCCAGTTGATGAGAAAGGATTTGTGGATGTTGAAGCATTAGCAGATTTGATACGTCCTGATACGACTCTCGTCTCCATCATGGCTGTGAACAATGAAATTGGCTCTATCCAGCCTATTGAGGCTATTTCGAAACTGTTAGCAGATAAGCCGACCATTTCCTTCCATGTTGATGCAGTTCAGGCACTCGCTAAGATTCCGACTGAAAACTATCTGACAGACCGAGTGGATTTTGCGACCTTCTCAAGTCATAAGTTTCATGGTGTCAGAGGTGTTGGATTTGTCTATATCAAGTCTGGTAAGAAAATTACGCCTCTTTTGACAGGTGGTGGTCAAGAGCGTGATTATCGTTCGACAACTGAAAATGTGGCAGGGATTGCAGCGACAGCCAAGGCCCTCCGTTTGTCTATGGAAAAGTTAGCTATCTTTGCTAGTAAGACAGGGCAGATGAAGGCAGTCATTCGTCAAGCCCTTCTGGATTATCCAGATATTTTTGTCTTTTCAGATGAGGCAGACTTTGCCCCTCATATCCTGACTTTTGGGATGAAGGGGGTTCGTGGAGAAGTCATCGTTCATGCATTTGAAGACTATGATATTTTCATTTCCACAACCTCTGCTTGTTCGTCCAAGGCAGGGAAACCTGCAGGCACCTTGATTGCCATGGGAGTGGACAAAGATAAGGCCCAGTCAGCTGTTCGCCTAAGCCTAGACTTGGAAAATGATATGAGTCAAGTCGAGCAGTTCTTGACCAAGCTAAAATTAATTTACAATCAAACTAGAAAAGTAAGATAGGAGCATTTATGCAGTATTCAGAAATTATGATTCGCTATGGAGAATTGTCAACCAAGCACAAAAATCGTATGCGTTTCATCAATAAACTTCGTAATAATATTTCGGACGTTTTGTCCATCTATCCCCAAGTTAAGGTAACCGCAGATCGCGACCGTGCCCACGCTTACCTGAATGGAGCTGATTATACAGCAGTATCAGAATCTCTCAAACAAGTTTTTGGGATCCAAAATTTTTCTCCCGTTTATAAGGTTGAAAAGTCTGTAGAAGTTCTGAAATCTGCTGTCCAAGAGATTATGAAGGAAATCTACAAGGAAGGGATGACCTTTAAAATCACTAGCAAGCGTAGCGACCACAACTTTGAATTGGACAGCCGTGAACTCAATCAAACTCTTGGTGGAGCTGTTTTCGAGGCTATTCCAAACGTGCAAGCTCAGATGAAAAATCCAGATATTAATCTTCAAGTTGAGATTCGTGAGGAAGCGGCCTACCTTTCCTATGAAACCTTCCGTGGAGCAGGAGGATTACCTGTGGGAAGTTCTGGTAAAGGCATGCTCATGTTGTCAGGGGGTATTGATTCACCCGTGGCAGGTTATCTAGCTCTTAAACGAGGGGTAGATATTGAGGCCGTTCACTTTGCCAGCCCACCATATACTAGTCCTGGTGCCCTTAAGAAAGCCCAAGATTTGACCCGCAAATTGACCAAGTTTGGGGGCAATATCCAGTTTATCGAGGTGCCTTTCACAGAGATTCAAGAGGAAATCAAGGCTAAAGCGCCAGAAGCCTACCTTATGACCTTGACACGTCGTTTTATGATGCGCATTACCGACCGTATCCGTGAGGTACGAAATGGTTTAGTCATCATTAATGGGGAAAGTCTTGGCCAAGTAGCTAGCCAGACCTTGGAAAGCATGCAGACTATCAACGCTGTGACTAGCACTCCAATTATTCGTCCCGTGGTTACGATGGACAAGTTGGAAATCATTGACATCGCGCAGGAAATCGATACCTTTGAAATTTCAATCCAGCCTTTTGAAGACTGCTGTACTATTTTTGCACCTGATCGTCCTAAGACCAATCCTAAGATAGAGAATGCAGAGCAGTATGAAAAACGCATGGATGTTGAAGGCTTGGTTGAGCGAGCAGTGGCAGGTATCATGATTACTGAAATCACTCCCCAGGTTGAAAAAGATGCTGTCGATGAGTTAATTGACAATCTCCTCTAATCAGAAAATCCAGAAGAATTCAGAAAAATAAATGAAAAAAGTTAGTTATTTATCCTTAAAATGGACATTTACTGACTTTTTTTCTATTTTTATGGTATAATAAGATAAAATTTTGAATATAGAGAGTTTTCTGACAATGAATCATTCCTACTTTTATTTAAAAATGAAAGAACACAAACTTAAGGTTCCTTATACAGGAAAAGAGCGTCGTGTGCGTGTGCTCCTGCCAAAGGACTACGAGAAAGACACAGACCGTTTTTACCCTGTTGTTTACTTTCATGATGGGCAAAATGTCTTTTACAGCAAGGAGTCTTATATCGGACACTCTTGGAAGATTATTCCAGCCATTAAACGAAATCCAGACATCAGCCGCATGATTGTCGTTGCCATAGATAATGATGGCATGGGACGGATGAATGAGTATGCGGCTTGGAAATTTCAAGAATCTCCTATCCCAGGCCAGCAGTTTGGCGGTAAGGGTGTGGAGTATGCCGAGTTTGTCATGGAGGTGGTCAAGCCTTTTATCGATGAAACCTACCGTACCAAAGCTGATCGCCAGCACACGGCTATGATTGGTTCGTCACTAGGAGGCAATATTACTCAGTTTATCGGACTAGAGTACCAAGACCGAATTGGTTGTCTAGGTGTCTTCTCATCTGCTAACTGGCTTCACCAAGAAGCCTTTAACCGCTATATCGAGCGGAAGAAATTGTCGCCCGAACAGCGCATTTTCATCTATGTAGGAACAGAAGAAGCAGACGATACGGACAAGACCCTAATGGCTGGCAATATCAAGCAAGCCTATATCGACTCGTCGCTTCGCTATTACCGTGATTTGATTGCAGGTGGAGTAGGCTTGGATAATCTGGTCTTGAAAGTTCAGTCTGGTGCCATCCATAGTGAAATACCTTGGTCGGAAAATTTGCCAGACTGTCTCCGATTTTTTGCAGAGAAATGGTAAGTTAGGAAAGGAGAAAGCCAATGCATATTGAAAACCTCAGCCACTGGAGTGGCAATCTCAACCGTGAAATGTACCTCAACCGTTATGGACATGCTGGGATTCCAGTTGTTGTTTTTGCTTCATCTGGTGGCAGTCACAACGAATACTATGATTTTGGCATGATTGATGCCTGTGCTTCATTTATAGAGGAAGGGCGAGTCCAGTTCTTTACGCTCTCCAGTGTGGACAGTGAGAGCTGGTTGGCTACTTGGAAAAATGGTCATGACCAGGCGGAGATGCATCGTGCCTACGAACGCTATGTGATTGAGGAGGCCATTCCTTTTATCAAGTATAAGACAGGTTGGTTTGATGGCATGATGACGACAGGTTGCTCGATGGGGGCCTATCATGCACTCAATTTCTTTCTTCAGCATCCAGATGTCTTTACCAAGGTAATTGCCCTCAGTGGTGTTTACGACGCGCGTTTCTTTGTTGGCGATTACTACAATGATGATGCTATTTACCAAAACTCGCCTGTAGATTATATCTGGAATCAAAACGATGGCTGGTTTATTGATCGTTACCGTCAGGCAGAAATCGTCGTTTGTACGGGCCTTGGTGCCTGGGAACAAGACGGTCTACCATCTTTCTACAAGCTTAAAGAAGCCTTTGACCAGAAACAAATTCCAGCCTGGTTTGCTGAATGGGGACACGATGTCGCCCACGACTGGGAATGGTGGCGTAAACAAATGCCCTATTTTCTTGGACACCTGTATCTATAAAAGGAGTTGCCTATGAATTACCTTGTTATTTCTCCCTACTATCCGCAAAACTTCCAACAGTTTACCATCGAGCTAGCCAATAAAGGCATCACCGTTTTGGGAATTGGTCAGGAGCCCTACGAACAACTTGATGAACCTTTGCGCAATAGCCTGACTGAGTATTTCCGTGTAGATAATCTTGAAAACATAGACGAAGTCAAGCGTGCTGTTGCCTTTCTGTTCTACAAGCATGGACCAATCGACCGCATCGAGTCCCACAATGAATACTGGCTTGAGCTGGATGCAGCACTTCGTGAGCAATTCAATGTTTTTGGTGCCAAACCAGAGGATCTCAAAAAGACCAAGTTTAAGTCTGAGATGAAGAAACTTTTCAAAAAAGCAGGTGTCCCTGTGGTACCTGGTACTGTTATCCAGACGGAAGCAGATGTGGATAAAGCAGTGAACGAAATCGGTCTACCAATGATTGCCAAACCTGACAATGGAGTGGGAGCGGCAGCAACCTTTAAGCTTGAGACAGAAGACGATGTAAATCACTTTAAGGCTGAATGGGACCATTCAACCGTGTATTTCTTTGAGAAATTTGTCACTTCTAGCGAAATCTGCACCTTTGACGGACTTGTGGACAAGGATGGCAACATCGTCTTTTCAACGACTTTCGATTATGCCCATACACCACTTGATCTGATGATCTATAAGATGGACAATTCCTACTATGTGCTCAAGGATATGGATCCCAAACTGCGTAAGTATGGCGAGGCCATTGTCAAGGAATTTGGTATGAAAGAGCGCTTTTTCCATATCGAGTTTTTCCGTGACGGGGACGACTACATTGCCATTGAGTACAATAACCGTCCTGCAGGTGGCTTTACCATTGATGTTTACAATTATGCCCACTCTTTTGACCTCTACCGAGGTTATGCGGCTATCGTAGCAGGAGAGCCGTTCCCTGGTTCATATTTTGAACCCCTCTATTGCTTGGCGACTGCTCGGCGTTTAAGTTCACATTATGTTTACTCAGAAGAGGAATTACTAGCTAAATACCAAGGAGGTTTTAAGGCTAAGAAAATCATGCCAGCAGCCTTTGCAGAGTTACAAGGAGATATTCTCTATATGTTGACAACTCCAAGTCGTGAGGAGCTGGATCAGATGTTAGCAGACTTTGGTCAACGTCAAGAATAACGATTAGGATGAAAGGTGTTTGACCCCTTTTGTCCTTTTCTTAAAGATAAGTTAAATAAAGCGTTTTCCATAGATTCTTTTAGAAAAGATATTGCTAAAAGGGCTAAAAATTGATAGAATAAGGATTGTCTAAAAAAATTTAAGGAGAATCTATCAAATGGATTTTACATGGGCTATTAAATATGCCACAGAATTCTTGGGAACTGCTATTTTGATCATTCTTGGTAATGGTGCAGTTGCTAACGTTGAACTTAATGGTACGAAAGGTCACCAAAGTGGCTGGCTCGTTATCGCGGTTGGTTATGGTATGGGGGTTATGATCCCAGCTTTGATGTTTGGTAATGTATCTGGTAACCACATCAACCCAGCTTTCACTCTTGGACTTGCTGTTAGTGGACTTTTCTCTTGGGAGCAAGTACCATATTACATCCTAGCACAAGTTTTGGGAGCAATCTTTGGTCAAGCTTTGGTTGTAGCGACTCACCGTCCTTACTACTTGAAGACAGAGAACCCTAACAATATCTTGGGTACCTTCTCAACAATTTCAAGCATTGACCACGGTACAAAAGAATCACGTTTTGCAGCTACTGTTAACGGCTTCCTCAATGAGTTTGTAGGTTCATTTGTTCTTTTCTTTGCAGCACTTGGTTTGACTAAAAACTTCTTTGGTGCAGAGGTTCTTCAATACATGAAACAAATGGCTACTCAAGCTGGACAAACTGTTGATTTAAGTGAATTGGCAGTGAAAGCTCAAGTAGCTCCACATACAGCTGCTGGGATCTCAGTTGCACACTTGGCACTCGGTTTCCTAGTGATGGCTTTGGTAACTTCACTCGGTGGACCTACTGGACCTGGTTTGAACCCAGCTCGTGACTTTGGACCACGTCTTCTTCACGAACTCCTTCCAAAATCAGTTCTTGGTCAACACAAGGGTGATTCAAAATGGTGGTATGCATGGGTTCCAGTTGTAGCTCCAATTGCAGCGGGTATTGCGGCAGTAGCACTATTCAAACTACTTTACCTATAAGAAATGAAACTGGGGTATCCCAGTTTTTTTGTTATAAAATTTCTAAATAAAATAGATATGGCTTGTAAAATATTCGAAAATCCTTTAAAATAAAAGAGTTGGAGGAATTTATGAATGTGAATGAGATTGTTCGGATCGTTCCGACTTTAAAAGTTAATAATCGAAAATTAAATGAAAGATTTTACATTGAAACCCTGGGGATGAAACCTTTGCTGGAAGAGTCTGCCTTTCTTTCCTTAGGTGATCAGACAGCTACGGAGAGATTGATTTTAGAAGAGGCTCCAAGCATGAGAACACGCAGAGTTGAAGGGCTTAAGAAGCTAGCTAGACTCTTGATAAAGGTTGAGAATCCTTCTGAAATCGAGGCCCTTCTTTCTCAAATGAAGTCTCTTCCTCGCTTATTTAAAGGTAACCGTGGGTATGCTTTTGAGATTGTTTCACCTGAAGAGGATGTGATTCTTGTTCATGCGGAAAATGATGTAAGAGATCTGGTACCACTGGAAACCGCTCCTGAATTTTATTCAAATACAGGTATAAAATACGTGAGCCAATTTGAGGTTTCTATGGAGTTGCGTTTGCCTGAAGGGACAGAAAGTTTACTTGATCCTGAAGGAGTAGCGCCAGCAATTACCTTTACTAAAGGGCAAGGACCAGATTTGGCTGTTGAAAACAATGTCACTTGGGACCTGACGATGTTAAAATTTTTAGTCAAGAATTTTGATCTAATCAGTCTTCGTCAGAAATTTGAGGGCACAGACTATTTTATTCCAAAGTCGGAAAAATTCTTCCTCGGTAAAGATACCAATAACATTGAATTGTGGTTTGAAGAAGCATGAAGTGGGAAAAAATTCTAAGAAAAATAGAAAATCAAATTGAGGCAGGGATTTATCCCGGGGCCTCTTTTGCGTATTATAAGGATGGTGAATGGAAAGAGTCTTATCTAGGATTGAGTGATCCAGAAAGAGACTTGAAGACAGAAAGTGGTTTGGTTTATGATCTAGCCAGTGTGAGTAAGGTCGTGGGAGTGGGGACGGTTTTGACCTTCTTGTGGCAGCAGGGCACATTCGATATTGAGCGACCGGTAACGGATTTTTTACCGGAGTGTGATTATCCTGATATCACTATACGGCAGCTTCTGACCCATGCCACAGACTTGGACCCCTTTATTCCCAATCGAGACAAGTTAAGGGCAGAGGAATTAAGAGAAGCCATGTTTCACCTCAACAGACGAAATCAGTCAGCCTTCCTATACTCGGACGTTCACTTTTTACTCTTAGGATTTCTTTTGGAAAAAATCTTTGACCAAGACTTGGATCAGATTATAGAAGAACAAGTTTTGGAAGCATGGGGGATGAAGGAGACCAAGTTCGGCCCCGTTGAGCAAGCTGTACCAACAGTGAGAGGAGTAGAGGCCGGAATCATTCACGATCCCAAAGCCCGTCTATTAGGGAAACACGCTGGAAGTGCTGGTTTGTTTTCGACTGTTAAGGATTTGCAGATCTTTCTGGAACATTACTTGAAAGATGATTTTGCTGCAGAATTGAGCCGAAATTTTTCTCCTTTAGATGATAAGGAGCGTTCGCTAGCTTGGAACCTGGAGGGCGCCTGGCTCGACCATACGGGCTATACTGGTACCTTTATCATGTGGAATCGAGAGAAACAAGAAGCGGCTATCTTTTTATCCAATCGAACGTATGAGAAGGATGAGCGTGCCCAGTGGATAGTTGACCGAAACCAAGTCATGGAAATGATTCGTCAAGAAGAGTAGGGGGAAGCATGTCAAAAATCGTAAAAGGAACTCTGTATACAGTAGTAGCAGGAATTGCTTGGGGCTTGTCTGGAACCAGTGGCCAATACCTGATGGTACACGGGATTTCCGCTCTAGTCTTGACCAATTTGCGACTTATCATTGCAGGCTTGGCACTGGTGTTCTTATCCTACGTGACTGCAAAGGATAAACTCTATGCTTTTTTAAAAGATAGAAAAAGTCTGCTATCTCTGTTGCTATTTGCAGTGTTCGGACTTTTCTTAAACCAGTTTGCCTATCTTTCTGCCATTCAGGAGACCAATGCTGGAACAGCGACAGTTCTCCAGTATGTGTGCCCCGTTGGGATCTTGGTTTATACCTGTATGAAGGATAGGGTAGCACCGACACTGGCTGAGATTATTTCGATTGGATTGGCTATAGGAGGAACCTTTCTGATTGCGACGCACGGGGAACTTGACCAGTTGTCTGTCACACCCCTAGGTCTGTTCTGGGGCCTCTTTTCAGCCTTGACCTATGCCCTCTATATCATCCTTCCTATTGCTTTGATTAAGAAGTGGGGTAGTATTTTGGTGATTGGTGTCGGGATGGTTATTTCTGGTGTAGTGGCTCTTCCTTTCACAGGAGTCTTACAGGCCAGCATACCGACTAGCTTAGATTTTCTCTTTGCATTTGCTGGGATTATCATCATCGGAACGGTCTTTGCCTATACAGCTTTCCTAAAGGGAGCTAGTCTGATAGGCCCTGTTAAGTCTAGTTTATTAGCTTCCATAGAACCAATTTCTGCCGTTTTCTTTGCCTTTCTGATTATGAAGGAACAGTTTTATGTGATTGATTTTGTCGGTATGGCTATGATTTTACTAGCCGTGACCATTATTTCATTGAAAGATTTACTGTTGGAAATAAAGAGTAAGTAATAAAAAAATCCACTCAATCGAGTGGATTTTGTATGTATAGATGATTAGTCTTTATTTTCGTGTGGCAAGATTAAGTTCAAGATGATTCCTGTCATGGCTGATAAAGCAGTACCTGAAAGTGTAACTGGCCCAAGTTTGAGGATGGCTCCACCAAGTCCAAGTACCAACATGGCACTAGCAATGATGAGGTTACGCATTTGACTGAAGTCAACGCGCTCTTTAATCAAAACTTTTAGACCGTTGCTGGCGATAACTCCGTAGAGAAGGATGGACATGCCACCAAGCACAGCATTTGGAATGGTTGAAATCAAGGCAGTGAATTTACCTAGGAAGCTAAGAGCAATGGCGATGAAGGCCGCGTTACGGATAACAGAGACAGAAGCGATACGAGTCATCCCGATAACTCCTGTATTTTCGCCGTAGGTCGTATTAGCTGGTCCACCGAGGAAGGCAGATACAGATGTCGCGATACCGTCACCGAGAAGCGTACGGTGAAGTCCTGGTTCTTTTAGGAATTGACGGCCACAGATTTGGCTCAAAACGGTGTGGTCTCCGATGTGTTCTGAAATGGTTACAATAGCGATCGGCAAGATGGCGATTGTTTCAGGACCGAAGTACAAGTTGTACTCTTTAAAGGCTCCACCTGTACTAAATGGCAAGTAGAAACCAGGGACTTCAAACCAGTTGGCTTGAAGTACTGGGGTAAAGTCAACCAAACCAAGAAGCATTGCGAAAATGTACCCACCGATGATGGCAAAGAGGAAAGGAATGATACGAAGGAAACCTTTTCCTTTTGTATTGATAAAGGCGGCAATCAAGAATGTAACAACGGCTACAAGAGCGTTCTTCCAGTTTCCGTCTGCTACAAGTCCAGCATTCGTTACAGCAGAACCAGCAAGACCAAGACCGATAACGATAATCATAGGTCCGATAATGATTGGTGGCAAGAGTTTATCAATCCATTTCGTACCTGCAAAACGAACACTTGCTGCTACAAGAACATAGACCAAACCAGTCAAGATTACCCCCGTTTGAGCAGCAGAGACATCGCCTCCCATTTCTTTCATGGCTAGAGACATAGCTGTGATAAAGGCGAATGAAGAACCTAGATAAACTGGAACCTTAAAGCCAGTAGAAATCATGTAGATAAGTGTTCCAATACCGGAAGCGAAGAGAGCAACCGATACGGGCATTCCCAAAATTAAGGGAACGAGAATGGTTGCGCCAAACATGGCAAATACGTGCTGGAAGCTTAGAAGAATACCTTTACCAGCAGAAGGACGTTGATCAACGTCTAGTAACAAGTCAACAGTTGATTCCTGTTTCATAAAAACCTCACTTTTGGGCACCAAAAAAGAGCCCATTATTTTGCAGCAATAGGCCCTCAGAGTAAGACTTTTTAAAAAATAGCTATCTTTTAAAAATTTATATAAATCTGCGCCTTCGTCACCTCACAGGATGACATTAAAAACCTTTGCTTAGGATAGTATAGCAGAAAAAATTCGTTTTGTAAACGAATTTTTCCCGAGCCTAGAAATGTAAGAGCGAGGTTCGTTTTGTAAACGAATTTTTCCCGGTCCCGGAAATGCGAGAGCGAGGTCCGTTTTGTAAACGAATTTTTCCCGAGTCTAGAAATGTGAGAGCGAAGTTGATTTTGTAAATGGTTTTCTGAATTTTAAACAAGGGGGCACCATTGTTTAAAGTGGGCGTTTGTTGGGCATGCCAGCCTTACGTGGATATTTATTTGGGGTTTCTTTTTTCTTTTCGACCACAGTGATGTAGCGCGGATCTCCATTTGGCAGAGCATAGCTGAGGTTGTCCTCTACCTTACTAAAGAGGAGGTTGAGGGCATTCTTGGCTTCTAGCAATTCCTCAGGAGCATTGCTGGCCTTGAGTGCCAATAGTTTTCCGCCGACTTTAAGATAGGGAATGGTCAGCTCAGACAAAACCTGCATACGGGCAACCGCACGAGCCGTCACCATATCAAACTGGGCACGGAAGTTCTTGTCTTGGGCAAAGTCTTCTGCCCGTCCATGGTAGAAGTGAACACCATCCAAATCCAACTCTTGAGCCAAAAGTTGAAGGAAGTTAATGCGCTTATTGAGCGAATCAATGATGATCACATCTAACTGAGGATAGAGGATTTTCATGGGTAGACTAGGAAATCCTGCCCCAGCCCCGATATCAAGAAGTTTGATAGTTTCATTTGAAATCAAGCCTTGCAGAATAGGTGCAATCGAATCATAAAAATGTTTGAGATAAACCTCTTCCTTGTCTGTAATAGCGGTCAGGTTAATCTTTTCATTCCACTCGACCAAGAGTTCAAAATACCGTTCAAATTGGTTCTTTTGCTGGTCCGAAAGTGGAAGATTTTGCTCAGCTAGTAGGCTGTAAAATGTTTCTGGTTTCATAGTAGTTTCCTTCTCTAGTATCATCTTATTTTACCATATTCATTAAAATTTTGATATACTGGTAGTAATCTAAAAGCAGAAAGGAATAAGATTATGACTTGGATTATTCTTGGAGTTTTGGCTCTGATTGTTATTTTTGTGATTGTTAGCTATAACGGTTTGGTTAAAAATCGTATGCAGACCAAGGAGGCTTGGAGCCAGATCGATGTTCAGTTGAAGCGTCGTAATGATCTCCTCCCAAACTTGATTGAAACAGTCAAAGGCTATGCGAAATATGAAGGTTCTACCTTGGAAAAAGTGACAGAACTTCGAAGACAAGTAGCCGCAGCAACTTCACCAGCTGAAGCTATGAAGGCCAGTGATGCCCTTACCCGCCAGATTTCTGGTATCTTTGCAGTAGCAGAGAATTACCCAGACTTGAAAGCTAGTGCTAACTTTATCAAATTACAAGAAGAGTTGACCAATACTGAAAATAAAATTTCTTACTCACGCCAACTCTACAACAGTGTTGTCAGCAACTACAATGTAAAACTTGAAAGTTTCCCAAGCAACATCATCGCAGGACTATTTGGATTTAAAGCTGCAGACTTCCTTCAAACACCTGAAGAGGAAAAGGCAGTTCCTAAAGTTGACTTTAGCGGATTAGGTGACTAAGATGTTGTTTGATCAAATTGCGAGCAATAAACGAAAAACCTGGATTTTGTTGCTGGTTTTCTTCCTACTCTTGGCCTTGGTTGGTTATGCGGTTGGCTATCTCTTCATGCGCTCAGGTCTTGGTGGCATGATTATTGCCTTGATTATTGGTCTTATCTACGCTCTGACCATGATCTTTCAATCGACAGAGATTGTCATGTCTATGAATGGGGCGCGTGAGGTTGATGAGCAAACAGCTCCAAACCTCTACCATGTAGTAGAAGATATGGCCATGGTCGCTCAGATTCCCATGCCTCGTGTTTTCATCATTGAGGATTCATCTTTAAATGCCTTTGCAACAGGTTCGAATCCGCAGAATGCAGCTGTCGCAGCCACTTCGGGTCTCCTAGCCATCATGAACCGTGAGGAGCTAGAAGCAGTAATGGGGCATGAAGTCAGTCATATCCGGAACTATGATATCCGTATTTCGACCATTGCTGTTGCCCTTGCCAGTGCCATTACCCTTCTGTCTAGTATGGCAGGACGGATGATGTGGTGGGGTGGCGCAGGTCGCAGACGGAGTGATAATGATCGTGATGGAAATGGTTTGGAGATTATCATGCTTGTTATCTCTCTCTTAGCCATTGTTCTAGCACCTCTCGCGGCAACTTTGGTGCAACTTGCAATTTCCCGTCAGAGGGAATTTCTGGCGGATGCATCCAGTGTGGAGCTGACTCGCAATCCTCAAGGGATGATCAATGCACTGCGCAAGTTGGAGAATAGCGAGCCAATGCATCACCATGTTGATGATGCCAGCAGCGCTCTTTATATCAATGATCCTAAGAAAGGTGGGGGACTTCAAAAACTCTTTTATACCCACCCACCTATCTCAGAACGAATCGAACGCTTGAAACACATGTAAAAAAATCCAGAGGTCGTCTCTGGATTTTTGCTATGTTCAACATTTATAAATCTTGTAAATCAACGACTTCCAAACCATTTTCTGTCAAACGATAGATACTCGTACAGACCTCTTTTAAGAAACGTCGATCATGTGAAACAGTGATCAGACCGCCGGGATAGGAGGCAAAGAGTTTTCTGATTTCGGGTTGAGAAGTGGGAGAAAAATTACGTGTAGGCTCATCCAGAAGGAGAAAGTTTGGTTTGCGCAACACTAAATCCAAAAGTAGGAGTTTACCTTGTTGCCCGCCAGATAGGGAGCGGATTTGGTGGTGCATCTCTGGATAGTTGAAATTGAGACTGGCTAGGTGAGATTGGATTTTCTGTAGTTCCTCTTTTTGTCCAGTTTGGCTGAGATAGGCTACTGGAGATAGATCCAATTGTAGTTTTTTATGGTAATCTTGTGGCATAAAACTAAGTGAAATCTCTCTTTTGGCGCTGAGCAGTTGTTGCAACTTGGCTAACAGAGTTGATTTCCCAACACCATTTGGCCCGATGATACCGATTTTATCTTGGCCACGGACTGTTAGTCGTAACTCCTGAGCTAAAATGCGCTTGCCAATGAATAAATTTTCTTTTTCCAGTTGGATTAAGACTTTAGAAGCCGGTAATGGTTGGATGTCTGAAAAGAAAAGTTGGATTTGTTCCTCTCCAAGTGGCTTTTGGGTCATGGACTGAGCTTCCTTTTCAAAGCGTTTTTCTTGAGAGAGAACAGTTTTCATCTTTTTAGCCAATAGGCGACCGGCAGTACTGTCTTTGGTAGCTCGAAGTGCAGTTTCTACATTTTGCTTGACGCGGCGATGTTTTTCCATGGTTTTGTCATAGGCTCTCTGGTCGTTAGCAGCTTGCTGGCTTTGTCTTGCAAAATTAGCCTTTCTCTCCTCACTATAGCGATCATAGTCTAAATGCTCGACTAGCGTTTCCGCTTCTTTCCGATGCTTGACCAGTCGCAAGTGGACAATAGTATCAGCCGTTTGAGAAAGAAAGTCTTCATCATGGGAAATGAAAATAACAGTTTGCCTAATCTTTCGAATCTGACCTTTTAGCCAATCAACCGTCTCAAGGTCTAGGTCATTTGAAGGTTCATCCAAAAATAGAATCTCAAAGGGTTTGGCTAACTCGTGGATGAGCTGAATTTTCAAAGATTCGCCCCCCGAGAGGCTACCAATTTCTTGGTCGCTAGCAAAACGGTCGCTATCAAAGTGCAACTCCTCCGCCAAACGATAAAGAATGCTGTAGTCTAAATCAGCAGAATCTAAAAAGAAGTAGTCATGTAGAGTCCTATTTTTCAGGATTTCAGGGATTTTTTGAGGAATGCATGCCAGTGATTGAAGGTCAGACTGGATGTCGCCCTTGATAGTAAAATCAGGTAATGCCTCCCCCATTAAAGCTCGTAGTAAAGTCGATTTACCATTTCCTTCTTCACCAATGATAGCAACCTTTTCTCCGTCTTGGATAGTCATGGTTAGGTCAGATATAAGATCCCGTAGATCTTTGTTTTGAGTGATGGTTAGATGATTGATTTTTATCATATTGTTGCCCTTTCTAGAATGTCCATTGTGCATAACAAAAAGCTCTACTTTATCTAGTAGAGCCCAAAGTCACTGTCAAAACTCTATTATCCTCGTTGAAAAACTCGTCAAACTAGCTTGGAGCTGCCTAACCCAACCCAAGAGGAGCATAGCTTTCTAGTTTTTCGATTTTCAATGAGAACAAGATACTAGAAAATCTAGTATAAAAAGAGCACACAAAAAGAGACAAAAACAAGATCTACTAAATAAAGATTCTTTATTTGATAGACTTAGTTGTTCATGTCTCCCTTACCTCCGAGTATTAGTACCTCTATCCTATACCTTTCAGGAAATTTTGTCAATAGAAAACAAGTAATTTCAAGCTCTAAAATCCAAAAACAGGTCCATAGAGAGTCAGTACGTGTTTGACGTGCTCGTAGTGGAACTTGTCATAGTTGCGCCAAGCGGTGCGTGCTTGATCATTCAGTTTTAGGCTCCCTAGTCCAATCAGAAGACTGGTGCGTTGGTAAAATTTCTCAAGGTCGATTAAGATACTGTTGTCCAGCTTTTCTGCTTTTTTTTAGTTCCTTAAGAGTGGTGTTCAGCAGCTCTTGCAGTCGAAGATCATCGGCTGTTCCTTGTTTGCAGCTTTGGTAGCTTTTATTTAACTCGGAAAGGAGTTGGTAAGCTTCAGTGATGAGTGCTTTGTCTTCCATGTGAGCATCCTCCTTGCTCTGATCTATTCTTGCCTATAGTATAGCACTAATCAGAAAATATGTCATAGTAAATATGTTAAAAAATGAGATTTTAATATCAAAGTTTGGAAAGCTGACTTATAGCCCTTTCATGGTATAATCAAGTGAGTACATCTTTATGGAGGAAATATGAAGTTAAATATTCAAGAAATTCGTAAGCAACCTGAAGGCCTGCATTTTGAACAAGCTTTAGACCTGGCAGCAGACTTGCGTAAACGGAATCAAGAAATTTTAGATGTCAAAGATATCCTTGCAGTGGGGAAGGTGCAGTACGAAGACCGTCTGTATTTCTTAGACTATCAGTTGTCATATACCATTGTCCTTGCTTCCAGCCGCAGTATGGAGCCAGTTGAGTTGGCTGAATCTTATCCAGTCACAGAAGTTTTCATGGAAGGAGCGACCAACCAACTAGACCAGGAAGTTCTAGATGATGATTTGGTCTTGCCTATCGAAAATGGGGAAATCGACCTTTCTGAGAGCGTAGCAGATAATATTCTGCTCAATATCCCTATCAAGGTCTTGACGGCAGAAGAAGAGGCGGGCCAAGGTTTTGTGTCAGGAAATGACTGGCAAATCATGACTGAAGACGAATATCAAGCTCAACAAACAGTCAAGAAAGAAGAAAACAGTCCATTTGCTGGCTTGCAAGGACTGTTTGATGGAGACGAGTAGATGGTTTTATCCAAGAAACGTGCCCGTCATGTCATAGAGGAAATTATTGCCCTTTTTCCAGATGCTAAGCCTAGTCTTGATTTTCGCAATCATTTTGAACTACTGGTTGCAGTGATGTTGTCAGCTCAGACGACAGATGCAGCGGTAAATAAGGCGACGCCAGGTCTCTTTGCTGCTTTTCCAACGCCGCAAGCCATGTCTGTCGCGACAGAGAGTGAAATTGCTTCACACATTTCTCGCCTGGGACTGTATCGAAATAAGGCCAAATTCCTTAAAAAATGTGCCCAACAGTTACTAGACGATTTTGATGGTCAAGTCCCTCAGACTCGAGAGGAATTAGAAAGTCTAGCGGGTGTTGGACGCAAAACAGCTAATGTCGTACTGAGTGTGGGATTTGGCATTCCAGCCTTTGCGGTGGACACTCATGTGGAGCGTATCTGTAAGCATCACGATATCGTTAAAAAATCGGCTACGCCCCTCGAAGTAGAAAAACGTGTCATGGACGTCCTACCACCAGAAGAATGGTTAGCAGCCCACCAGGCCATGATTTACTTTGGACGAGCTATCTGCCATCCCAAAAATCCAGAATGTAACCATTATCCCCAATTATATGATTTTAGCAATGTTTAAGGGGACTCTGAAAAAGTTTTTGCTTGATTTTAAGGGTGCTTTGTGCTATAGTAAATGATAACTAAATAATCCTTTAAACCTGTCCTGTGAGGCAGGCAAGGAGCGCGATAAAGTAGAAGGGTGAAGTCTATACTATTTGTAGTAGGGCTCGCTTAGCTATACATTTCAAGTCTCCTTGTTAAGGAGACTTTTCTTTTTGGAGGTTTTTGTCATGAAGGCAAAAGAAGTTGTAGACGAATTGACTGTCAAACGAGCGATTACGCGAATTACTTATGAGATTATCGAGCGCAATAAGGATTTGAATAAGATTATCCTAGCAGGGATAAAAACGCGTGGTGTTTTCATTGCTCATCGTATCAAAGAACGCTTGGAGCAGTTGGAAAACATCACAGTTCCTGTTGTGGAATTGGACACTAAACCTTTCCGTGACGATGTTAAAAGCGGAGAAGATACTTCTTTGATTTCTGTTGATGTGACTGACCGTGAAGTTATTTTGGTGGATGATGTACTCTATACAGGCCGTACCATCCGTGCCGCTATTGATAATATTGTTG
Source organism: Streptococcus oralis subsp. oralis (assembly GCF_002096455.1). Classification (GTDB taxonomy): domain Bacteria; phylum Bacillota; class Bacilli; order Lactobacillales; family Streptococcaceae; genus Streptococcus; species Streptococcus oralis_CY. Next base: position 489,006 of record NZ_NCUL01000008.1, read on the forward strand.
GTCATGGTCGTCCTGCGCGCGTGAGTCTTGCGGTGCTAGTTGACCGTGGACATAGAGAATTGCCTATCCGTCCAGATTACGTTGGGAAAAATATTCCAACCAGTCGTTCTGAAGAAATCATCGTAGAGATGACAGAACTTGATGGCCAAGACAGAGTTCTGATTACTGAAGAAGCTTAGAAAGCTGAAGGAGTAGCCATGTCAGAAAATCAACAAGCATTGAACCATGTGGTTTCCATGGAAGACCTCACTGTTGATCAAGTGATGAAATTGATCAAACGAGGGATCGAGTTTAAAAACGGAGCCCAACTTCCCTACGAGAACAAACCTATCGTATCGAATCTCTTCTTTGAAGATTCTACACGGACACATAAGTCCTTTGAAGTGGCAGAGATTAAGCTAGGATTGGAGCGACTGGACTTTGATGTGAAGACTAGTTCGGTCAATAAGGGTGAGACACTGTATGACACTATTTTGACCCTATCTGCTCTAGGAGTGGATGTCTGTGTGATTCGCCACCCAGAGGTCGACTATTACAGAGAGTTGATTGCGAGTCCGTCGATTACGACTTCCATTATCAATGGTGGGGATGGTTCGGGACAACATCCTAGCCAGAGCTTGCTTGATTTGATGACTATTTATGAAGAATTTGGTCACTTTGAGGGGCTCAAGGTCGCTATTGCAGGCGACTTGGACCACTCACGTGTTGCCAAGTCCAATATGCAAATTTTGAAACGCTTGGGAGCTGAACTCTTTTTTGCAGGACCTGAGGAATGGAGAAGTCAAGAGTTTGCGGACTATGGACAGTTTGTAACTATTGATGAGATTGTTGATCAGGTGGATGTTTTGATGTTACTCCGCGTTCAACATGAACGCCATGATAGTGGAGCCGTTTTTTTAAAAGAAGACTACCATGCTCAACACGGTTTGAACCAAGAACGCTATAATCGCTTAAAAGAAACAGCAATCATTATGCATCCTGCTCCAGTGAATCGAGATGTGGAAATTGCTGACCACTTGGTTGAAGCGCCAAAATCACGCATTGTCCAACAAATGACCAACGGTGTCTTTGTTCGAATGGCAATTTTAGAATCCGTATTGGCGAGTAGAAACGCCAACTAAAACACAAGACGTTAAAAGACGCCAGTGAGCGTCCACGAGAGGTGAAAATATGACAAAAAGACTTCTAGTATTAGAAGATGGCACAGTTTTTGAAGGCAAGGCCTTCGGAGCAGATATAGATGTAACAGGCGAAATCGTCTTTAATACAGGGATGACAGGCTATCAAGAATCCATTACTGACCAGTCTTATAATGGGCAAATCTTGACCTTTACCTATCCTTTGGTAGGAAATTATGGCATTAATCGTGATGATTACGAATCCATCATTCCAACTTGTAAGGGAGTTGTCGTTTTTGAAGAGGCGCGTCGAGCTAGTAACTGGCGCAACCAAATGACCTTGGATGAATTTTTGAAAGCTAAGAAAATTCCAGGTATTTCAGGGATTGATACGCGTGCCCTTACCAAGATTATCCGTAAGCACGGTACTATGCGTGCAACTTTGACTCACGTTGGGGACAGCATGGACCATGTGACGGATCAGCTCCAAGCAACAGTCTTGCCGACAGACAATATCAAGCAGGTTTCTACTAAAACTTCCTATCCAGCTCCTGGAGTTGGTTTGAGTGTGGTCTTAGTAGACTTTGGTCTCAAGCACTCAATCTTACGTGAACTTTCTAAGCGTAACTGTAACGTGACCGTCGTTCCGTATTCAACAACGGCAGAAGAAATTCTTCACCTAAATCCTGATGGAGTTATGTTGTCAAATGGTCCAGGTAACCCAGAAGATGTTCCAGAAGCACTGGACATGATTCGTGGTGTGCAAGGGAAAATTCCAATTTTCGGTATTTGTATGGGACACCAACTCTTTGCCATGGCAAACGGTGCTAAGACCTACAAGATGAAATTTGGTCATCGTGGATTTAACCACGCGGTACGTGAGATTGCTACAGGCCGTGTAGACTTTACTAGCCAAAACCACGGTTATGCAGTCAGTCGTGAGGACTTGCCAGAGCATTTGATCATCACCCACGAAGAAATCAATGACAAGTCAGTTGAAGGAGTTCGTCACAGATACCAACCAGGTTTTTCTGTACAATTCCACCCAGACGCAGCTCCTGGTCCACACGACGCTAGCTACCTCTTTGACGAGTTTATCGAGATGATGGAAGCTTTTAAACAAGCAAACTAAGAACGAGTAAAAGCTCGTCGGAGAATTTACGTAACTGAACACGGACGGAAAGCTCGGAATTTAGAGAAACCAACTTGGATTGTCAATCCTTCCTTGGTTTCCTAAAATTCAATCGCTTTCTATTCGTCCTTTGTATCTTATTTAATGTCGCTCTGTGAGGCGACGAATAGAAAGGCAGGTCGTTTCTTTTAGTCGCTATCGGGCGAACTAAAAACTCCCTGCACTAGATTTTTTATCGAAAAATATCGTTTCTCTAAAAAATCGTCGGAGAATTTATTTAATGGCAACCCGAGAGTTGCCGAATAGAAAGGAGAAGGGTGGTCCGTATTTGCTGAACTGAATACGGGCTACGGACGGTGCTAAAAAGATAGTTATTCCTAGAACTGACAGTTCTTCGTCATAACTCCTATTTTAGCTTTGTCCGCTTGACGCCCTTAATATCTTATAAATGCCTAAACGTACTGATATTCAAAAAATTATGGTGATTGGTTCTGGTCCGATTATTATTGGTCAGGCTGCTGAGTTTGACTATGCGGGGACCCAGGCCTGCTTGTCTTTGAAAGAGGAAGGTTATGAAGTTGTCTTGGTGAACTCAAACCCTGCCACCATCATGACGGACAAGGAGATTGCGGACAAGGTCTACATCGAGCCAATCACACTTGAGTTTGTAACTCGTATTCTCCGTAAGGAACGTCCAGATGCCTTGCTTCCAACTCTTGGTGGTCAAACAGGGCTCAATATGGCCATGGAATTGTCTAAAAACGGTATTCTAGATGAATTGGGTGTCGAACTACTGGGAACTAAATTGTCTGCCATTGACCAAGCAGAGGACCGTGACCTCTTTAAACAATTGATGGAAGAGCTTGAGCAACCAATTCCAGAATCTGAAATTGTCAATACAGTTGAAGAAGCAGTTGCCTTTGCGGCATCAATCGGCTACCCTGTTATCGTTCGTCCAGCCTTTACCCTAGGTGGTACTGGTGGTGGTATGTGTGCCAACGAGGAAGAACTTCGTGAAATCGCTGAAAATGGGTTGAAACTGTCACCTGTTACCCAATGTTTGATTGAGCGTTCCATTGCAGGTTTCAAGGAAATCGAGTACGAAGTCATGCGCGATTCAGCTGATAATGCTTTGGTTGTTTGTAACATGGAAAACTTTGACCCAGTTGGAATTCACACAGGGGATTCTATCGTATTTGCACCTGCTCAAACCATGTCAGACTATGAAAACCAAATGCTTCGTGATGCCAGCTTGAGCATCATTCGCGCCCTCAAGATTGAAGGTGGATGTAACGTTCAGCTAGCCCTTGATCCGTATAGCTTCAAGTACTATGTTATCGAAGTAAACCCTCGTGTATCACGTTCGTCAGCCCTTGCATCTAAGGCGACGGGTTATCCGATTGCCAAATTGGCTGCCAAGATTGCCGTTGGTTTGACTCTGGATGAGGTCATCAACCCAGTTACAGGTTCAACTTATGCTATGTTTGAACCAGCTCTTGACTACGTCGTTGCTAAGATTCCACGTTTCCCATTTGACAAGTTTGAAAAAGGTGAGCGTCGTCTTGGAACTCAGATGAAAGCAACTGGAGAAGTCATGGCCATCGGTCGTAACATCGAGGAATCTCTTCTAAAAGCATGTCGTTCACTTGAAATTGGCGTTCACCATAATGAAATGCCTGAACTGGCAACCGTTTCTGATGATGCCTTGATTGAAAAGGTTGTCAAGGCTCAAGATGACCGTCTCTTCTACGTATCAGAAGCCATTCGCCGTGGTTACACTCCAGAAGAAATTGCTGAATTGACTAAGATTGATATCTTCTATCTGGATAAACTCTTGCACATCTTTGAAATTGAGCAAGAATTAGGTGCTCATCCACAAGATCTAGAAGTCTTGAAAACAGCTAAACTCAATGGATTTTCAGACCGTAAGATTGCGGAACTCTGGAAAACGACAGCTGACCAAGCTCGCCAACTACGTTTGGAAAACAAGATTGTTCCAGTCTATAAGATGGTCGATACCTGTGCAGCGGAGTTTGACTCTGAAACACCATACTTCTATTCAACATATGGATGGGAAAATGAGTCTATCAAGTCTGATAAGGAATCTGTCCTTGTCCTAGGTTCAGGTCCAATCCGTATTGGTCAAGGGGTTGAGTTTGACTACGCGACCGTTCACTCGGTAAAGGCGATTCAGGCAGCTGGCTATGAAGCTATCATTATGAACTCAAATCCAGAGACCGTTTCAACCGACTTCTCGGTATCAGACAAACTTTACTTTGAACCATTGACATTCGAAGATGTCATGAATGTCATTGATTTGGAGCAACCAAAAGGCGTTATTGTTCAGTTTGGTGGTCAAACAGCTATCAACCTTGCGGAGCCTTTGGCAAAAGCAGGTGTGACCATCCTTGGTACCCAAGTAGCTGACTTAGACCGTGCCGAAGACCGTGACCTCTTCGAGCAAGCCCTTAAAGACTTGGATATTCCACAGCCACCAGGACAAACGGCTACCAATGAAGAAGAAGCCGTGCTTGCAGCTCGTAAGATTGGTTTCCCAGTCCTCGTTCGCCCATCTTATGTCTTGGGTGGACGTGCCATGGAAATCGTTGAAAACGAAGAAGACCTCCGTTCTTACATGCGTACCGCTGTTAAGGCTAGTCCAGACCACCCAGTGCTTGTTGACTCTTACATCGTTGGGCAAGAGTGTGAAGTTGATGCCATCTCAGACGGAGAAAATGTCCTTATCCCTGGTATCATGGAACATATCGAACGTGCCGGTGTCCACTCAGGTGACTCAATGGCCGTTTACCCACCACAAACCTTGTCGCAAAAGGTTCAGGAAACCATTGCAGACTATACCAAACGTTTAGCGATTGGGCTCAACTGTCTTGGTATGATGAACATCCAGTTTGTTATCAAGGATGAAAAAGTCTATGTTATTGAGGTCAATCCACGTGCCAGCCGTACGGTGCCATTCCTTTCTAAGGTAACTAATATTCCTATGGCTCAGGTAGCGACCAAGCTCATTCTTGGGCAAAGTCTTGAAGAACTTGGCTATCAAGATGGACTCTATCCAGAAAGCACTCGCGTTCATATCAAGGCACCAGTCTTCTCCTTTACCAAACTAGCTAAGGTAGATAGCTTGCTCGGTCCTGAAATGAAGTCAACAGGGGAAGTTATGGGTTCTGATACTACTTTGGAAAAAGCTCTCTACAAGGCTTTTGAAGCTTCTTACCTACACTTGCCAACCTTTGGGAATGTGGTCTTTACCATCGCTGATGATGCCAAAGATGAAGCCTTGGACTTGGCTCGTCGTTTCCAAAATATCGGTTATGGTATCCTTGCGACAGAAGGAACAGCAGCCTTCTTTGCTAGTCATGGACTGCATGCCCAGCCTGTTGGTAAGATTGGTGATGATGAGAAGGATATCCCAAGCTTTGTCCGCAAAGGGAAAATCCAAGCGATCATCAATACTGTCGGAACCAAACGAACTGCTGACGAAGATGGTGAGCAAATCCGTCGTTCAGCCATTGAACACGGTGTGCCACTCTTTACAGCTCTAGATACTGCTAATGCCATGCTTAAAGTGCTGGAAAGCCGTAGTTTTGTTACAGAAGCGATCTAGTTGATACAGAATTTTCACAGTTTTAAAGCCAGCGTTTTCTGACGCTGGCTTTTGCAATACAGCTATTGTCTATTTCAACCATCATTCTTTCCTTAAGAATCATTCTAAAATGTGATATAATAAGGGAGAATTGGAAATGGAAAACTATTTTCATTATTTTTTCAAAAATTCCATTAAGAAAATAGGTAAAGACAGATTAGAAAGTGTAAAATTCCGATGTCTTCTTACAAAAAAGTCTCTCTTTCTGAGATTAACCAATCTATTGAAACTCCGAATAACAATCATTTTTGGCAAAATCTAAAAGCATTCTTAGGGCCTGGAGCCCTTGTAGCAGTTGGTTATATGGATCCTGGAAACTGGATTACTAGTGTGGTTGGTGGTGCTTCCTACAAATATAGTCTCTTATTTGTTATTTTGATTTCATCCATCATCGCCATGCAGTTACAACAGATGGCTGGAAAGCTCGGTATCGTAACTAAGATGGACCTAGCACAGGCAACTGCACATCATGCTCCCAAATGGCTTCGCTATAGTCTTTGGGTGATTTTAGAATTAGCTTTAATGGCGACAGACTTAGCCGAGGTTTTAGGCTCAGCGATTGCCTTAAATCTTTTATTTAAAATACCGATTATGGTCGCTATCCTCTTAACCGTTTTAGATGTATTTCTTTTGTTGTTGTTAATGAAATTTGGCTTCAAAAAAATTGAAGCCATTGTTACGACTCTTATTTTAACCATATTAGCCATCTTTACCTATCTTGTGGCTTTATCTAGTCCAAGTATTCAGGGTATCTTTGGTGGTTATTTACCGACTTCAACTTTATTTGAAACACCGTTACCAGGTCATGAAAGCCAATTGACCTTGGCTCTAGGAATTGTGGGAGCGACAGTCATGCCCCATAATCTCTATCTTCATTCATCCCTATCCCAAACAAGGAAAATCAATCACAAAGATAAGAAGGATGTTCGAAAAGCCGTGCGTTTTATGACCTGGGATTCAAATCTTCAGTTGTCCCTAGCCTTTATTGTCAATTCCTTGCTTCTCATTTTAGGGGCATCTCTCTTTTTTGGTCATGCATCTGAAATTTCAGCTTTTTCTCAAATGTACAATGCTTTACAGGATTCGACAATAGCAGGAGCGATAGCTAGTTCAACTCTGTCAACTTTATTTGCCCTAGCCCTCTTAGCAAGTGGACAAAATTCGACCATTACAGGTACTTTGACAGGACAGATTGTCATGGAAGGATTTTTGCATCTGAAATTGCCTCAGTGGATTATCCGTATCGGTACCCGTATTTTTGCCTTACTACCTGTGATCATTGTTGCCGTTTTGTTTGGACATCAAGAAAAAACCTTGGATCAGTTATTGGTCTATTCACAGGTCTTTCTGTCAATCGCTCTTCCGTTTTCAATCTTCCCCTTAATCTATCTGACCTCTAAGAAGTCACTGATGGGAGAATTCACCAATGCCAAGTGGAACACAATCCTAGGTTACGCAGTTTCAATCATCTTGACCATTCTAAATATCAAGCTTCTTTTCGATATTTTTTAACCTCGTTTGAAATCAATATAGTGTCAGCGTGAAGGTTGACAAATAGAAAGTAGTAGTGATTGGTTCATAAAAAGAAGTACAAAAAAAGAACAGTGGTAACTGTTCTTTTTTATCATTATTTGAGACCGTATTTTTTGTTGAAACGATCCACTCGTCCATCTGCTTGAGTGAACTTTTGACGTCCAGTGTAGAATGGGTGTGAGTCTGATGAAATTTCCACACGGATCAATGGGTAAGTTTCGCCTTCGAACTCAACAGTTTCGTTAGAGCGTTTTGTTGAACCGCTAAGGAATTTGTAACCAGTAGTTGTGTCCATGAAGACAACTGGGCGATATTCTGGATGGATATCTTTTTTCATTTTGCAATATTTCCTTTCTGCCATGGTCTCTTTGCGAGCCATAGATTGTTACCATACTAGTCTATCAGATTCTGATAAGTTTGGCAAGTCTTTTCCCTGATTTTATTAAAAATCTTGATAAAAAATCACTCCAGTGTTTACTGGAGTGAGGGTAGAAGAATGATTAATTCTCTTGATTTGGAGCTTTTTCTTCTTGTTGATTTTTTACTTCTGTTTCTTTTACTGGTTCTGCGTTTTCTTCTGCTGATTTAGCCTCTTTTTCAGTTTCAGTAGGTTCTGTTTCCGTTGATTCTGTTACAGTTTCAGCTTCAGCCTCTGTTTCTGTTGGTTCGGCTACTGGCTCAGCTTCTGTTTTTGTTTCAGATTCAGTAGTTTCTTCTTTTACTGGTTCTGCGTTTTCTGCTACTGATTCAGCCTCCACATTAGCTGGTTCCTTAGCTTCCTCTTTTTGCTCGGTTTCCTCTTTAGCTGTCTCTGTTTTTTCAGCTGTAGTTTCTTCTTTTTTACGTTCTTGAGATTCTTTTTTGATTTCTTCGACTGCAGTTTTAACGGTAGAGCTTGTTACACGTCCGACAGTTTGAGCAAAATCTTTACCAGACTCAGCTAATTCAGTAAATGACTCTTTTGTAATTTTACCACCTGACATTGCCAAGAGACCAGTTACAACTAGTGCAATGCTAGCAAGAATAGCTAAAATCAAACCAAAGCCGATTGAAATGCCATATCCACCAAAGTTAGACATGTATTTATTTACATTAAAGAGACTATTTAGTGTGACGAGAGTTGCAATTGCACCCGCAACAATGACACCAATTGAGAACCCTTTAGGCATTGCTTTATTCATATTATTCAAGCACGCAAGAACAATAGATACAATAGCCGCGATAATGACAAACCACCCATCACCTTGGTAACCATTCACACTATAGGACCCAAAAGAACCTGCATTTAAACTAGCCCATGGCAAGAGTGAACCAAGGATTGCTACTCCAGCAGAAATGAGGATAAACAAACGATTTTTTTCCATTATTATGTCTCCTTTTATTCAGTTTGATTTATTATACCATAAACTGCGGTACAAAGAAACCGTATATTTTAAGAATCTAGCATATAAAAGGCCAAGAAAATTCTTTCTTAGCCTTGGTGAATCTGTAGAGCCTCTTTCAGTTCTTTATATATTTGTTCGTTTTCTTCTAGACTATAGGAATTGGCGCCACTAGCTAAAGGATGCCCTCCTCCGTCGTGTCGTTTGGCAATTTCATTGATAGGGGTAATTTTACTGCGCATTCGCACACGGAAGTGACCATCAGCTTGCTCAACAAAGATAGCCCAAGCCTTAACAGTATCAATTCGGCCAGGTGCTCCGACAATTGCCGCTGTTTCAGCATCCGTAACCTTATATTTTTCCAAGATGTCTTGAGTAAGCAGAACGCGTGCAGCTCCATTCTCATCAACTTCCAAATGATCATAGACAAAGCCTTGCAATTTTGCAATCTTGAAGCTCATGGTATCCATTTGACGAGACAATCCAGCAAAGTCAAAATCAATTTCTCGGAGCTGGCCAGCTATTCTAAAGGTACGAGCACTAGTTGACGGGTAGAGAAAACGCCCTGTGTCCCCGACAATTCCTGCATAGAGAAGTCGTGCCGCTTCACCAGACAAAGCTAGCTGATTTTCTTGAGCAAATAAAGCAATCATCTCACTGGCACTGCTTGAACTTGTATCCACCCAAGATAGGTCACCATAGATATCATCATTTGGATGGTGATCGATTTTGATGGTGAAAGCAGCTTGTTCGTAGCGTTTATCATCGATACGAGGACGATTCGCTGTATCACAAATAATAGCAAGAGCTCCTTGGTAGTCACTATCTTGGACAGTATCCATTTCCGCCATCCAAGTTAGAGTTGGTTCGTTAAAACCGACTGCTTTGATAGTTTTTTCTGGGAAATGGTGTGTGAGAAGAGCTTTCAAGCCCACTTGACTCCCTAAGGCATCTGGATCTGGTTTCATATGACGGTGAATGATAATGGTATCGTATTCTTTGATTTTCTCTAATATTTGCTGGCAAATTTCCATAAATAACCTCAATTCTTTCTCATTTCATTGTAGCACAAGAATTTTTATTTTTAAAATGAAAAAGATATGATATAATGGAGAAAGATAAATTGAGGAGGACGTTATGGCATTAGCAAAAATTGTATTTGCCAGTATGACCGGTAATACCGAAGAAATTGCAGATATTGTAGCAGATAAATTGCGTGACTTGGGATTGGAAGTCGATGTGGATGAATGTACGACTGTTGACGCTTCAGACTTCTTGGAGGCGGACATCGCAATCGTTGCGACTTATACTTATGGAGACGGAGAATTGCCAGATGAGATGATGGACTTTTACGAAGACCTAGCAGATCTCAACTTGAATGGCAAAATCTACGGAGTGGTCGGTTCAGGAGATACCTTCTACGACGAATTCTGTAAGGCTGTTGATGACTTTGATCGTGTTTTTGTAGCGACAGGAGCAGAAAAAGGTTCAGAGTGCGTTAAAGTTGATCTTTCTGCCGAAGAAGAAGACATCGAACGCTTGGAACAATTCGCAGAAGAATTGGCTGCAAAAGTAGGATAAGAATCAAGCTGCGCTGACTGGAAGGAGTCAGTGCAGTTTTTAGTAGTTAAACTAGATTTTACTAGCCTATTTGGTGGCTTTTTGATACAATAATTCAAATAAAGGAGGAGACACTATGGATTTAGCTAGTATTCGGCAAGAAATTGATCAAATCGACGACCAAATCGTTAAGCTCTTGGAAGAACGAATGCACTTGGTTGAGGGTGTTGTTGCCTATAAGAAGGCCTCAGGAAAACCTATTTTAGATAGTAAGCGAGAAGAAGTCATTTTTGAAAAGGTAAGGAGTCGTGTAATCAATAAGAGTTACCAAGAAACCATTGTTGCGACTTTTTCAGATGTTCTCAAACGTTCGCGTGATTATCAGGATCAAAACATCAAATGAAAAAAGAACAATTTTATCCGCTAGGGATTTTTCTAGCTGCAATGGTGGGCGGACTTGTCCGCTATCTAGTTTCCACTTGGTTACCAGCTAGTCCAGAATTTCCTTGGGGCACCCTCCTTGTTAACTATCTGGGCATTATCTGCCTGGTCTATCTGGTGAAAGGCTATCTGGTCTATAAGGGAACTAGTAAAGGCTTGGTTTTGGCGCTGGGTACAGGATTTTGTGGTGGGCTAACAACCTTTTCTAGCCTGCTCTTGGACGCTGTGAAATTGCTCGATACCGGGCGTTATCTTAGTTTAGTCCTGTATTTGATTTTTAGTATTGGTGGGGGCCTGCTCTTGGCTTATGTTCTAGGGAGGAAGAAATGGTAATCGTTTATCTTGCAATCGCCTGTGGGTTCGGAGCCCTGGTGCGTTATTTCTTTTCCCGCTATAATCAAGCTTCAAAATTACCTCTAGGAACTCTCATAGCCAATCTTCTAGGATGTTTTTTGATCGGCCTACTCTACAATCATGTGGAGTCCAAGGAAGTCTATGCTATCCTAGCGACAGGTTTTTGTGGAGGGTTGACGACCTTTTCAACCTTGAATGACGAGTTGCAAAGGCTGTTAAGCGACAAGAAGGTATTTTATAGCTATTTAGCCTCAACTTACATAGGCGGTTCTGTAGCGATTTTTTTAGGAATTCTGCTATAAATTTCTTTACTTTTAGGTGGAAATTTGGTAAACTGTATCTTGTGTGTAATGGACGCACAAAAATACAGTTTATCCGCTGAGGAAGGTTCCTCAAGATTGACAAAGATAGGAGAATAAAATGAATCCATTAATCCAAAGCTTGACTGAAGGTCAACTTCGTACAGATATCCCATCATTCCGTCCTGGTGACACTGTTCGTGTACACGCGAAAGTTGTCGAAGGAAACCGTGAACGTATCCAGATTTTTGAAGGTGTTGTTATTGCACGTAAAGGTGCTGGCATCTCAGAAAACTACACAGTTCGTAAAATCTCTAACGGTATAGGTGTTGAGCGTATCTTCCCAATCCACACTCCACGTGTTGAAAAGATCGAAGTTGTTCGTTACGGTAAAGTACGTCGTGCGAAATTGTACTACTTGCGTGCACTTCAAGGTAAGGCAGCTCGTATCAAAGAAATCCGTCGTTAATTCGACTAAAAAACTCTGCTTACCCAGCAGAGTTTTTCTCTAGCTCCCTTAGTTCAATGGATATAACAACTCCCTCCTAAGGAGTAGTTGCAGGTTCGATTCCTGCAGGGGGCATAGAAACTATTGATTTTACTGGGTGTTTGAGGTATTTCGCCCCAAATTCGCCCTTAAATTACAAGAATTATATAAAGTGTCGATGTAGAATCGATAAGCAACTGCTAGAAGCACTTTAACAAAATATCATGGATTATAAAATTTGGAGTAATAATGGTTGATAAAGATTGTTATTTTGATAAGATAGAATCTATCTTAAACGGATCTAGCAATTTTTATATTTCTTCAACTGAACAATTGAATAAATGTTTAGATCATGTTGTTCAGTTGATTTCGGATGCATATGTTTTATATATAAATAATTCATATACCTCCTCATCTTTTTTAGCTATTAGTGTGTTGGAAGAGGTTGGAAAAATTCAAATGGGAATATTTATTAAAGGTTCAGATTCCTATATGAGAAAAGATAAATTAAGAGATCATAAATCTAAACAAATTGTAGGTGCGAGTCACACTATTTGTATTGGCGAAAGGATTAAAAATTCAATTTCTAATGAAAATTTGGAGAAGATTTTTAAATTTATTTATTCTGGTGAATTAAAAGCTTTAAGAGAAAAAGCAATTTATTGTGATAGAAAAAATAACAATATTGTGACACCAAAAGATTTAATTACTCAAGAACTTGCAAGAAACCTACTTTTATTTGCGATAGAATCATTTGATGATAATCTGGTGGGATGGACAAATTACTCAATCGAGTTATCAAAGAAAACTGATTTGTTTTTTGAAATTATTGCTAATTCTAAAATGAAATAGACGAAAACCGCTCAGCAGAGCGGTTTTCGTCTATTCTTGCCATTTTACAATACCCACGTACGGATAGCATGGGCGACGCCGGATTCGTCGTTTGTTTTGGTGATGTATTTGGCGATTTTTTTGAGTTCTGGATTTCCATTTTCCATGACAACGGGGTTGCCAACGACTTCCAGCATGGCGCGGTCATTCTCTTCGTCACCGATCGCCATGGTTTCATCTTTGGTCAATCCGAGTTTTTCAGCTAGATGGGTAATAGCTGAACCCTTGTCTATATTCTTTTTAAGGAGTTCGAGGTAGAAAGGAGCAGATTTGTTGATGGAGTAGCGCTCGTAAAATTCTGCTGGTATCTTTTCAATCGCAGCATCGAGAATTTCCGGTTCATCGATAAACATACACTTGACGATTTCCTTGTCAGCCATTTCTTCAGGGGTGCGGTAGAAGATGGGCATGCTGACGAGGGTTGATTCGTGCACCGTGTACTTTCCGATATTGCGATTGGCAGTATAGATACCGTCCTTGGTAATAGCGTGCATGTGGACACCGAGCTTGCGACTGAGAAATTCCATATCCAGATAATCCTCATAGGTCAAGGATTCGCTGATAATCTCATGGGCAGTAGCAGTTTCTTGAACAAGGGCACCATTGAAGGTTACGACATAGTCACCCTCGTCTCTCAATTGCAAGTCGTCCAGAAGTTTGGCAACACCTGCGATAGGACGACCCGTTGCAATTACGACTTTGACACCAGCTTCTTTGGCATCTTGGATGGCAGAAAAGACTTCCGGAGTGATTTCCTTTTTACTGTTAACCAGGGTACCATCGATATCGACGGCGATTAGTTTAATACTCATAAATTTCCTCTATTCGTTCTTATTTGGGGTAAAATGATCGTTCTCAATCAAGTGTAAAAATTGCTGGGTAACGCTTGCGAAGATGCTGTTTTGGTCCAACATTTCTTTTGGAAAATAGAAACGATTGTCTCCGTGGCGGCTGCCAGCAAGAGATTGGACGATAGGAGACAGGCTAGAGAGTTCTGCCAGTTCACCATTTTTCTGTAGAATCTCAATCTGTGTCCGTGGATTTTCAGATTCGGGACGATAGATATCATAAGGGAGGTCAAAGTTCTTATGAATAGCAGTATAGTAGTCTGGATCAAAGCCGATTTCTTCAACCAGCTGTCTCATGGTTGCGAGTTGGTCTTGGTCTTTTTCTGAAAAAGTAATGGATTTAAAGACCTTGCGGTTGACAAAACGTTGTGACAAGTCGGCTAGTATCTTGTCAGGACTGGTCATCCAGAGTTGGAAGTAGGTATTCATCACGCCGTCATCAAGTGCCAGATAGTCAGATAGAGTAACTTTCTTTTCAAAAAAAGGTAGCAAATGTGGAGAAGTGCGTGCAAAGAAGTCCTTGTCTTCAGGATAGAGTTCCTTGGCGCGTTTGAGGAGATTTTGTAGGAGAACCTCCATGGCCCGTGTTGCTGGGTGGAAATAAACCTGCATATACATCTGGTAGCGACTGAGAACATAGTCTTCGATGGCGTGCATGCCATTGCGCTGAAAGGCGATACCATTTTCGACTGGACGAATGACTCGAAGGATGCGAGTCAGGTCAAATTCCCCATAAGATGCTCCTGTAAAATAGGAGTCGCGCAAGAGATAGTCCATGCGGTCTGCATCAATTTGGCTAGAAATGAGCTGCACGACCTGCTTGTTAGGATAGGTATGATCGATGACACTGGCTACCTTTTTTGGGAAATCAGGCGCTACTTGTAGCAGAACTTGGTGAATCTCTGTCTCAGGACTTTGGATGATTTCCTGGGTAATGGCCTCATGATCTGTATCAAAGAGATGTTCAAAAGTATGAGAGTAGGCACCGTGCCCGAGGTCATGAAGGAGCGCAGCGGTCATGGTCAAGAGAGACTCAGCAGGATCCCATTCTTCAGGATATTTTTCTTCAAAAATCTCTGTGATGCGTCGTGCAATCTCATAGACCCCCAAACAGTGGGAAAAGCGACTGTGCTCCCCACCATGGAAGGTATAACTGGAAGTCCCTAGCTGTTTGATACGGCGAAGACGTTGAAATTCTTTTGTATTGATCAAGTCGTATATGACCTGATTATTGACGTGGATGTAGTTGTGAACTGGGTCACGGAATACTTTTTCATTCATATGACCATTATAGCAAAATCCTGCTCTTTTTGGTAAAATAGTAGGACAAGAGACATGAAAGAGGATTTGATGTGAAGATTCGGATGCGAAATAGGATTCAGTTTGATGAGCAGTTGGAAGTGATTGACCAGCTTTATGACGTTGAAGTGCGTGAAAAAGGGGATTATAGCTATCTGCTTTTTTATAATGAGGAAAAAGAAAAAGTGGTTCTCAAGTTTCATGGTCAAGAACTGGTGATGACCCGTTTTTCCAATCCGAAGACTATTATGAGATTTCTAAAGGATAGTGATAGTTTAGCCTATATTCCGTCTCCAATGGGGATGCAGGAATTTATCATTCAAACGAATCGTTATCAACTGGATGGGCAAAAGATTGAACTCGCCTATCAACTGCAAAATCAAGATGGACAACTTTTTGCCAGCTATCAATTGGAAATTACTTGGGGATAAGAAAAAGGTTGCCGAATGCCAACCTTATTTGATATAGAGTTCTTGATTTTTTAGAACAATTTCACGCACACTTGCGAATTTCTTGAGTTTTTTAAGTTCTTCAGGATGGGTTACCAGAGTGATAACATAGCCTTCTTTACCCATGCGACCTGTACGACCAGCACGGTGGGTATAGGTTTCCATATCTCTAGGGACGTCGAAGTTGACAACACATTCCAAGCTATCAATGTCGATACCACGAGCCAGAAGGTCAGTTGCAAGGAGCAGGGTTAGTTGCTTATCTTTAAACTTTTCTAATATGACTTTTCGGAATTTAACATTGACATCGCTAGCGAGGGAGACAGCCAAGACATCCCGATACTGTAGTTTTTCCTCTGCACTTCCAAGGTCTGACAAGCTGTTAAAGAAGACCAGACCACGGAAATCCTCAACATGAGCTAGCTTTCGTAGCATGTCTACTCGATGACGTTGGTCTACCTGCATGTAGAAATGTTGGATGTTGTCCAGTTTTTGATCAGAGAGATCAATAGTGCGCGTGTTTGGTGCAATCTTTTCTTGGTCAAACTTGGTCGTCGCACTCATGTAGATGAGTTGGTGGTCACGAGGTGCGTAGTGGGTGATTTTTTCGACAAAGTGAATCTGAGAATCATCGAGCAATTGGTCAAATTCATCCAGAATGATGGTTTCTACATTCATCATCTTGATCTTTTTCAATTTAATCAACTCAAAGATACGGCCAGGTGTTCCAATCAGAATTTCTGGTCCTTTTTTGAGGCGTTCAATCTGGCGTTTCTGACTCGAACCTGATAAGAAGAGCTGAGCAGTTAAGCCGATAGCCTCTGCCCACGTTTTACACACGTCAAAAATCTGTCCAGCAAGTTCCGTATTTGGTGCTAGGATCAAGAGTTGCTGGGCTTTTTTCTTTTGTAGTCTGAGAAGACTTGGCAGGAGGTAAGCTAGGGTCTTACCAGTTCCTGTTGGGCTCACTCCTAGGAGGTTTTCTCCAGCAAGTATAGGCTCAAATAGTTGAGTTTGAATGGGGGTAAATTCTTGGAAACCGAGTTGGTCACTCAATTTCTGCCATTCAGTCGGTAGTTTGGTTTTCATTTTTCTGCCTCAAATCTAATGCCAGCAGTCTGGCGCATGGTATAGAGTAAATCATGAACAGAGCCTGCATCATCCAGCCAGTTCTGGTAAAGTGTCTGGTCTGGTTGCTGGATCATCTGAGCAAACGCAGCAACTTCCTCAGTCATCGTATGAGGAGCCTGTTGGATAGGGAGTTGAACTTGATTTCCTTGGTGGTCGCTAAAAATAGCTGAGCGGACATGTTCAATCGTGTTAAGGGTCAAGGTTCCATCTGCTGTGTAAATCTCACAAGGAAGATTGGAAGTGATGTTTTTCCCAGCCTTGATATGAACTTGAAAGTTAGGGTAGAAGAGGATACCATCTCCATTTAGGTCAATGCTATTGTCAAGCTGTTGAGCTTGGTAGGTCGCGTCCTGAGCCTTTCCAAAAAGGCGAACGGCAGCGTAGAGAGGATAAATCCCCAAGTCCATAAGAGCTCCACCAGCAAAACGGTCTGAAAAGACATTTGGCGTCTGTCCAGCCAATAAGTCAGGCATCTTGGAAGAATACTTGACATAGTTGAAATCTGCTCCCCAAATTTGCTTGTCTGCCAAAAAATTCTTGATAGTGGTAAAGGCTTCCTCGTGGTAATTACGAGCTGCCTCAAAGATAAAACAGTGATTTTTCTCAGCTGTCTGTCTCAAATTCAGCCATTCATGTGGCTGAGTGACAGCTGGCTTTTCAAGAATGACATGCTTGCCAAAAGACAAGGCAGCCTTGGCTTGAACAAAATGTAAGGAGTTTGGACTAGCGATATAAACTACATCAAAGGAGCTCTTGAAGAAGTCCTCTAATTGATCAAAGAGCTGGATATCCTGATAGCGGGAAGCAAAGGTTGCTGCTGTTTCTAGTTTTCTAGAATAGACTGCAACCAGCTGGTATTCTCCGCTAGCATGGGCTGCTTCTATGAAATGATGGCTGATAGCCCCTGTTCCGATGATACCTAATTTAAGCATAAATACTCCTTTTCCGACTTCAAATCCTTCCTTCATTATAACACAGAAAAGAAGGACTATCCAACAGATGGTAAAAATTTTCAAATGGGCTACGAATTTCTTGGAGAAAGTGGTACAATATTTAGATAAGTAGATGAAATGAGAAGGGGGAGAAAATGAGATTATTACCAATAAGGAAAATATCACGTCAGTCTAAGCGACTAGCGCTTTTTTTGACTTTTTGTGCAGGATATGTCGATGCTTATACTTTTATCGTGCGAGGGAATACCCTTGTCGCTGGACAGACTGGGAATGTCGTCTTTCTTTCTGTAGGACTCATTCAACAAAATGTATCGGATGCTAGTGCTAAAGTAATGACCTTGCTTTTCTTTATGATGGGTGTCTTTTTTCTGACATTGTATAAGGAAAAACTACGAATTGTTAAAAAGCCGATTTTGTCCTTGATTCCACTTGCAGTCCTGTCCCTAATTATAGGATTTGTGCCGCAAACGGTTGATAATATCTATCTCGTACCGCCCTTAGCCTTTTGTATGGGACTGGTGACAACTGCTTTTGGAGAAGTGTCAGGTATTGCCTATAATAATGCTTTTATGACAGGGAATATCAAACGTACCATGTTGGCCTTTGGAGATTATTTCCGGACCAAGCATACGCCTTTTCTACGAGAGGGATTGATTTTTGTTAGCTTGCTTAGCAGTTTTGTCTTCGGAGTTGTTTTTTCAGCTTATTTGACGATTTACTATCAGGAGAAGACAATTCTAGGTGTTCCTCTTATGATGAATATCTTTTACTTCAGTATGCTTTTTGCTTCTTGGAGAAAAAAAGGGAAAGAAAAAGCTTAAATTTGATTGATTTCGCTTGTAAGAAAAAAGAAGATATGCTATACTTGAAGAGTTGACTATGCACAATCCTGTGCAACCGCACGAACATCGTTGCTCACATAGTGAGTATAAAGTGGTTCGTCCCACGATGCTAGGCGAGTCTTCACAAAAATACGGGGAAACCCTAAAAATCATAGGAGGTGCATAATGAGCACATACGCAATTATCAAAACTGGCGGAAAACAAGTTAAAGTTGAAGTTGGTCAAGCAGTTTACGTTGAAAAATTGAACGTTGAAGCTGGTCAAGAAGTTACTTTTAACGAAGTTGTTCTTGTTGGTGGTGAAAACACTGTTGTCGGAACTCCACTTGTTGCTGGAGCTACTGTAGTTGGAACTGTTGAAAAACAAGGAAAACAAAAGAAAGTTGTTACTTACAAGTACAAACCTAAAAAAGGTAGCCACCGTAAACAAGGTCACCGTCAACCATATACAAAAGTTGTCATCAACGCGATCAACGCTTAATTTTAAGGAGAACACATGATACAAGCAGTCTTTGAGAGAGCCGAAGATGGCGAGCTGAGGAGTGCGGAAATTACTGGACACGCCGAAAGTGGCGAATACGGCTTAGATGTCGTGTGTGCATCGGTTTCTACGCTTGCCATTAACTTTGTCAATTCCATTGAGAAATTTGCAGGCTACGAACCAATCTTAGAATTAAACGAAGATGAAGGTGGTTATCTAAAGGTTGAAATACCAGCGGATCTTCCTTCACACCAGAGAGAAATGACCCAGTTATTCTTCGAATCATTTTTCTTAGGTATGGCAAACTTATCGGAGGACTCTTCTGAGTTCGTCCAAACCAGAGTTATCACAGAAAACTAACACGGAGGAAAACATTATGTTAAAAATGACTCTTAACAACTTGCAACTTTTCGCCCACAAAAAAGGTGGAGGTTCTACATCAAACGGACGCGATTCACAAGCGAAACGTCTTGGAGCTAAAGCAGCTGATGGACAAACTGTAACAGGTGGATCAATCCTTTACCGTCAACGTGGTACACACATCTATCCAGGTGTAAACGTTGGACGTGGTGGAGACGATACTTTGTTCGCTAAAGTTGAAGGCGTAGTACGCTTTGAACGTAAAGGTCGCGATAAGAAACAAGTTTCTGTTTACCCAATCGCAAAATAAAAAGGTCCAGTGAACCTTTTTATCCCGAGCCTTAAAATGAAAAGGTGAGGAAGCTAGAAGTAGCATAAAATAAGGCTTTCCGAGTTTTCGGAGAGCCTATTTTTTTGTTTTGATACCCACAATTTTTTGTTACTAGTGTAGATGAATTTTGTGAGCGACATTATTTTTACTAGGTGGAAAACTTCTAAAATATGGTATAATGAACAGATAGAGAAGTTGGGGGTAAAAGATGAACATTCAACAATTACGCTATGTTGTGGCTATTGCCAATAGTGGTACTTTCCGTGAAGCTGCTGAAAAGATGTATGTTAGTCAGCCGAGTCTGTCTATTTCTGTTCGCGATTTGGAAAAAGAGCTTGGTTTTAAGATTTTCCGTCGGACGAGTTCGGGAACGTTTTTGACTCGTCGTGGTATGGAATTTTATGAGAAAGCGCAAGAATTGGTCAAAGGCTTCGATGTTTTTCAAAATCAGTATGCCAATCCTGAGGAAGAAAAGGATGAATTTTCCATTGCCAGCCAGCACTATGACTTCTTGCCACCAACGATTACGGCCTTTTCAGAGCGTTATCCTGATTATAAGAACTTTCGTATTTTTGAGTCTACCACAGTTCAAATATTAGACGAAGTAGCCCAAGGGCATAGTGAGATTGGGATTATCTACCTCAACAATCAAAATAAAAAGGGGATCATGCAACGGGTTGAAAAGCTTGGTTTAGAAGTTATTGAACTAATTCCTTTCCAGACTCACATTTATCTTCGTGAAGGACATCCTTTAGCACAGAAAGAGGAATTGGTCATGGAGGATTTAGCGGATTTACCAACAGTTCGTTTTACTCAGGAAAAGGATGAGTATCTATACTATTCAGAGAACTTTGTCGACACCAGCGCGAGCTCCCAGATGTTCAATGTGACGGACCGTGCTACTTTGAACGGTATTTTGGAGCGGACGGATGCTTATGCGACTGGATCTGGGTTTTTAGATAGTGACAGTGTTAATGGGATTACAGTCATTCGTCTCAAGGATAATCTAGATAACCGCATGGTCTATGTCAAACGGGAAGAAGTGGAGCTTAGCCAAGCTGGGACTCTTTTCGTTGAGGTTATGCAAGAATATTTTGATCAAAAGAGGAAATCATGAAAAAAAGAGGAATAGTAGCAGTCATTGTACTGCTTTTGATTGGGCTGGATCAGTGGGTTAAAGCCTATGTTGTCCAGCAGATTCCACTGGGTGAAGTTCGTTCGTGGATCCCCAATCTCGTTAGCTTGACCTATCTGCAAAATCGTGGGGCAGCCTTCTCCATGCTACAAGATCAGCAGTGGTTATTTGCTGTTATTACACTGGTCGTCATGGTAGGAGCCATTTGGTATCTACATAAACACATGGAGGATTCTCTCTGGCTAGTTTTTGGACTGACTTTGATCATCGCGGGAGGTCTGGGCAACTTTATCGACAGAATGAGTCAAGGTTTTGTGGTGGATATGTTTCACCTAGACTTTATCAACTTTGCGATTTTCAATGTTGCTGACAGCTATTTGACAGTTGGTGTCATTATTCTATTGATTGCAATGCTTAAAGAGGAAGCAAATGGAAATAAAAATTGAAACTGGTGGACAACGTTTAGACAAGGCTCTGTCGGATCTGACAGAATTGTCACGCAGTCTTGCTAATGAACAAATCAAGGCTGGACAAGTCTTGGTGAATGGGCAAGCCAAGAAAGCAAAATACACTGTCCAAGAGGGAGATATCGTCACCTACCATGTGCCAGAACCGGAGGTTTTAGAGTATGTGGCTGAGAATCTGCCGCTCGAGATTATCTATCAAGATGAGGATGTAGCCGTTGTTAACAAACCTCAAGGGATGGTGGTTCATCCGAGCGCCGGTCATACCAGTGGAACCTTGGTCAATGCCCTCATGTACCATATCAAGGACTTGTCAGGTATCAATGGGGTTCTCCGACCGGGTATCGTTCACCGCATTGATAAGGACACGTCTGGTCTCCTTATGATTGCTAAGAATGATGAGGCCCACTTAGCACTCGCTCAAGAACTCAAGGATAAGAAGTCTCTCCGCAAATACTGGGCGATTGTTCATGGCAATCTTCCCAATGATCGTGGTGTGATTGAAGCTCCGATTGGTCGTAGTGAAAAAGATCGTAAGAAACAGGCAGTGACTGCTAAAGGGAAGCCAGCAGTGACTCGTTTTCAAGTCTTGGAACGCTTTGGAGATTATAGTTTGCTAGAGTTGCAACTGGAAACAGGACGTACCCACCAAATCCGTGTTCATATGGCTTATATTGGCCATCCAGTCGCTGGTGATGAAGTCTATGGTCCTCGTAAAACCCTGAAAGGACATGGACAATTTCTCCATGCTAAGACTCTAGGTTTTACCCATCCGAGAACAGGTGAAAACTTGGAATTTACAGCAGATATTCCAGAGATTTTTAAAGAAACGCTGGAAAGATTGCGTAAAACTGAGAATAGATAAAAGAGTTGAGATGTCTTGTCTCAACCTTTTTCATTTCAAGTCTTTTCTATTTTAAAGTATTCATGTTATAATGGATAAATATGAAGAATCGGAGTGAGAATATGAAGTACAAACGAATCGTCTTTAAGGTGGGGACCTCCTCCTTAACAAATGAAGACGGGAGTTTATCAAGGAGTAAAGTAAAGGCAATTACCCAGCAATTGGCTATGCTGCATGAGGCTGGACATGAGTTGATTTTAGTGTCATCTGGGGCAGTTGCCGCTGGATTTGGAGCTTTGGGTTTTAAAAAACGTCCGACCAAGATTGCAGATAAACAAGCTTCGGCTGCAGTTGGTCAGGGACTTTTGTTGGAGGAATACACAACCAACCTCCTCATGCGCCAGATCGTTTCTGCGCAAATTTTGCTGACACAGGATGATTTTGTAGATAAACGTCGCTATAAGAATGCTCATCAGGCCTTGTCCGTATTGCTTCATCGTGGGGCAATTCCTATCATTAACGAGAATGATAGCGTCGTTATTGATGAGCTCAAGGTTGGGGATAATGACACTCTAAGTGCCCAGGTAGCGGCGATGGTCCAAGCAGACCTTTTAGTTCTCTTGACCGATGTGGACGGTCTCTATACTGGCAATCCCAACTCAGATCCAACAGCCAAACGTCTTGAGAAAATCGAGACTATCAATCGTGAGATTATTGATATGGCTGGTGGAGCAGGTTCTTCAAACGGAACTGGGGGCATGCTGACCAAAATCAAAGCTGCAACTATTGCGACGGAGTCAGGTGTGTCAGTCTATATTTGCTCCTCCTTGAAATCAGATGCCTTGATTGAGGCAGCTGAAGAAACTAGGGATGGATCCTTCTTTGTTGCACAAGAGAAGGGACTTCGTACCCAGAAACAATGGCTGGCCTTCTATGCTCAAAGTCAGGGAACGATTTGGGTAGATGGTGGAGCTGCAGAGGCACTTTCAAAAAACGGGAAAAGTCTCCTTTTATCAGGCGTTGTAGAAGTGGAAGGAAGCTTCTCTTACCACGATATTGTAACAGTGGCTGATAAAGAAACAGGTCAATCTCTTGGAAAGGGACGTGTCCAATTTGGCGTCTCAGCTCTAGAAGATATGCTCCGTTCTCAAAAAGCTAAGGGAGTCTTGATTCACCGTGATGACTGGATTTCCATCACTCCTGAAATCCAGCTGCTCTTTACAGAATTTTAGAGGTGAACGATGGTAAGGACACAAGAACAATTTGAACAGGTACAGGCTGTTAAGAAATCAATTAATACTGCTAGTGAAGCAGTGAAAAACCAAGCCTTGCTAGCCATGGCTGATCACTTGTTGGCAGCCACTGAGGGGATTCTAGAGGCCAATGCCCTCGATATGGAAGCGGCCAAGGGGAAAATCTCAGATGTTATGCTAGATCGTCTTTATTTGGATGAAGGACGTATAGAAGCGATGGCAAGAGGGATTCGTGAAGTGGTTGCTTTACCAGATCCAATTGGTGAAGTTTTAGAAACAAGTCAGCTTGAAAATGGCTTGGTTATTACCAAGAAGCGTGTGGCTATGGGGGTTATTGGTATTATCTATGAAAGTCGTCCAAATGTGACGTCTGATGCGGCTGCTTTGGCTCTCAAAAGTGGCAATGCGGTCGTTCTTCGTAGTGGCAAGGATGCCTACCGAACTGCTCATGCTATTGTCACAGCCTTGAAGAAGGGCTTGGAGACGACGACCATTCATCCAGATGTGATTCAACTAGTAGAAGATACCCGTCGAGAAAGTAGTTATGCTATGATGAAGGCCAAGGGTTATCTAGACCTTCTCATTCCTCGTGGAGGGGCTGGTTTGATCAATGCAGTGGTTGAAAATGCTATCGTGCCTGTTATCGAGACAGGAACTGGGATTGTCCATGTCTATGTAGATAAGGATGCAGACGAAGACAAGGCACTATCGATTATCAACAATGCTAAAACCAGTCGTCCTTCTGTCTGCAACGCCATGGAGGTCTTGCTAGTTCATGAAGACAAGGCAGCAAGCTTCCTTTCTCGCTTGGAACAAGTTCTGGTTGCAGAGCGTAAGGAAGCTGGACTGGAACCAATTCAATTTCGTTTGGATAGCACAGCAAGTCAGTTTGTTTCAGGTCGAGCAGCTGAGGCCCAAGACTTTGACACTGAGTTTTTAGACTATGTCCTAGCGGTTAAGGTTGTGAGTAGTTTAGAAGAAGCGGTTGCGCATATTGAAGCCCACAGTACCCATCATTCGGATGCGATTGTGACGGAAAATGCTGAAGCTGCAGCTTACTTTACAGATCAAGTGGACTCTGCCGCAGTTTATGTCAATGCCTCAACGCGTTTCACTGATGGTGGCCAGTTTGGTCTTGGATGTGAGATGGGGATTTCTACTCAGAAACTTCACGCGCGTGGGCCTATGGGCTTGAAAGAGTTGACCAGCTACAAGTATGTGGTTACTGGTGACGGACAGATAAGGGAGTAAGAGATGAAGATTGGATTTATCGGCTTGGGAAATATGGGAGCTAGCTTGGCTAAGGCTGTTTTGCAGGCCAAGACAGGTGCTCAGATTCTCCTTGCCAATCGTAGTCAAGCAAAAGTAGATGCTTTCATTGCCAACTTTGGTGGTCAGGCTTCCAGCAATGACGAAATCTTCGCAGAAGCAGATGTGATTTTTCTAGGTGTTAAGCCTGCTCAGTTCTCAGACTTGCTTTCTCAATACCAGACCATCCTTGAAAAGAGAGAAAGTCTTCTTTTGATTTCCATGGCAGCTGGATTGACTTTGGAAAAACTGTCCAAATTTCTGCCGACTCATCACCGAATCATTCGCATCATGCCCAATACTCCAGTGGCTATCGGCCAAGGAGTGATTAGTTATGCCATGTCAGCAAATTGTCGTGCTGAGGACAGTGAACTCTTTTGTCAATTATTGGCCAAGGCCGGCCTCTTGGTTGAGCTGGGGGATGGCTTAATCGATGCAGCGACAGGTCTCGCAGGTTGTGGACCAGCTTTTGTCTATCTCTTTATTGAGGCTTTGGCAGATGCGGGTGTACAGACAGGATTGCCACGAGAAATGGCTTTGAAAATGGCAGCCCAAACAGTAGTTGGATCTGGACAAATGGTTCTGGAAAGCCAGCAACATCCTGGAGTTTTGAAAGACCAAGTTTGCAGCCCAGGAGGTTCGACTATCGCGGGTGTAGCAAGTCTGGAAGAACATGCTTTTAGAGGTACCGTCATGGACGCAGTTCAGCAAGCCTACAAACGAACACAAGAACTAGGTAAATAAGAGGTTGGATGACTCCCAGCCTCTTTTATGGTCGATTGAATGGAGAAGACACAAAAAGATTGTCACAAAAACCTATTTTTTTGATAGAATAGAAGGTAGAAAAAAAGAAATGAGTTAGACATGTCAAAAGGATTTTTAGTCTCTCTTGAGGGACCAGAGGGAGCAGGAAAGACCAGTGTTTTAGAGGCTCTACTCCCAATTTTAGAGGAAAAAGGAGTAGAGGTACTGACGACCCGTGAGCCAGGTGGAGTCTCGATTGGAGAGAAGATTCGGGAAGTGATTTTAGATCCAAGTCATACGCAGATGGATCCTAAAACAGAGCTTCTTCTCTATATCGCCAGTCGCAGACAGCACTTGGTGGAAAAAGTTCTCCCAGCACTTGAAGCTGGCAAGTTGGTCATTATGGACCGCTTCATCGATAGTTCTGTTGCTTATCAGGGATTTGGCCGTGGCTTGGATATTGATGCCATTGATTGGCTCAATCACTTTGCGACAGATGGCCTCAAACCCGATTTGACACTCTATTTTGACATCGAGGTGGAAGAGGGGCTGGCTCGCATTGCTGCTAATAGTGATCGCGAGGTCAATCGTTTGGACTTGGAAGGCTTGGACTTGCACAAGAAAGTCCGTCAAGGCTACCTTTCTCTTCTGGACAAAGAAGGAAATCGCATGGTCAAGATTGATGCGAGTCTTCCTTTGGAGCAAGTTGTGGAAACGACCAAGGCTGTCTTGTTTGACAGAATGGGCTTGGCTAAATGAAACAAGATCAACTAAAGGCTTGGCAGCCAGACCAGTTTGACCGCTTTGTCCGTATCTTAGAACAAGACCAGCTCAATCATGCCTATCTCTTTTCAGGTTTCTTTGGAAGCTTGGAAATGGCACAGTTTTTGGCTAAGAGCCTCTTTTGTACGGATAAAGTAGGCGTTCTACCATGTGAGAAATGCCGAAACTGCAAGCTGATTGAGCAGGAAGAATTTCCCGATGTTACTTTAATCAAGCCAGTCAATCAGGTCATCAAGACAGAACGGATTCGGGAATTGGTGGGTCAGTTTTCTCAAGCAGGGATTGAAAGCCAGCAACAGGTTTTCATTATCGAGCAGGCGGAGAAAATGCACCCCAACGCAGCTAATTCTCTGCTCAAGGTCATCGAAGAACCCCAGAGTGAAGTTTACATTTTCTTCTTAACTAGTGATGAGGAAAAGATGTTGCCGACTATCCGTAGTAGGACACAGATTTTTCACTTTAAAAAGCAGGAAGAGAAGCTCATCTTGCTCCTAGAACAAATGGGGCTTGTTAAGAAAAAAGCGACTTTCTTAGCCCAGTTTTGTCAATCACGAGCTGAAGCTGAAAAGTTGGTCAATCAGGCAAGTTTTTGGACCTTGGTGGATGAAAGTGAGCGCCTGCTGACCTGGTTATTAGCCAAGAAAAAAGAAAGTTATCTCCAAGTTTCTAAATTAGCCAGCTTGGCAGATGACAAGGAAAAACAAGATCAGGTCTTGCGAATCCTCGAAGTGCTCTGTGGACAGGATCTCTTGCAAGAAAGGATTCGACAGATTCTGCAAGATTTGCTAGAAGCTAGAAAAATGTGGCAGGCTAATGTCAGCTTTCAAAATGCTATGGAATATCTGGTCTTGAAAGAAATATAAACTCAATGAAGGATAAAGAAAGGAAAGGGCTGGTTTATGGATAAAAAAGAATTATTTGACGCGCTGGACGATTTTTCCCAACAGTTACTGGTGACCTTGGCCGATGTGGAAGCCATCAAGAAAAATCTCAAGAGCCTGGTAGAGGAAAATACAGCTCTTCGCTTGGAAAATAGTAAGTTGCGCGAACGCTTGGGCGAGGTGGAAGCAGATACTCCCGTCAAGGCCAAGCATGTTCGTGAAAGCGTCCGTCGGATCTATAAAGACGGTTTTCACGTATGTAATGATTTTTATGGACAACGCCGAGAGCAGGACGAGGAATGTATGTTCTGTGACGAGTTGTTGTACAGGGAGTAGGCATGCAGATTCAAAAAAGTTTTAAGGGACAATCTCCATATGGCA
Organism: Streptococcus oralis subsp. oralis; assembly: GCF_002096455.1. GTDB lineage: Bacteria > Bacillota > Bacilli > Lactobacillales > Streptococcaceae > Streptococcus > Streptococcus oralis_CY. The sequence continues at coordinate 516,353 of NZ_NCUL01000008.1, forward strand.
AACTTTATCTAGTGGCAACACCGATTGGCAATCTAGATGACATGACCTTTCGTGCCATTCAGACCTTGAAAGAAGTGGACTGGATTGCAGCTGAGGACACGCGCAATACAGGACTTTTGCTCAAGCATTTTGACATTTCCACCAAGCAGATTAGTTTTCACGAGCACAATGCCAAGGAAAAAATTCCTGATTTGATTGGTTTCTTGAAAGCAGGACAAAGTATCGCTCAGGTATCCGATGCGGGTCTGCCTAGTATCTCGGACCCTGGTCATGATTTGGTTAAGGCAGCTATTGAGGAAGAAATTGCAGTAGTGACAGTTCCGGGTGCCTCTGCAGGGATTTCTGCTTTGATTGCCAGTGGTTTAGCTCCACAACCACATATCTTTTACGGTTTCTTACCGAGAAAATCAGGCCAGCAAAAGCAATTTTTCGACTTAAAAAAAGATTACCCAGAAACTCAGATTTTCTACGAATCGCCCCACCGTGTATCAGATACATTGGAAAATATGCTAGAAGTCTACGGTGACCGCTCGGTAGTCTTGGTCAGGGAATTGACCAAAATCTATGAAGAATACCAACGAGGAAAGATTTCAGAGCTACTAGAAAGTATTGCTGAAACGCCACTCAAGGGTGAATGCCTTCTCATCGTTGAAGGCGCCAGTCAGGATGTGGAAGAAAAGGACGAGGAGGACTTGTTTTCAGAAATCCAATCTCGTATCCAGCAAGGCATGAAGAAAAATCAAGCCATAAAGGAAGTTGCAAAACTCTACCAGTGGAATAAGAGTCAGCTCTACGCTGCCTACCACGATTGGGAAGAAGATCAAGAAAATGACTAAACAGGGAAGTTTTCCTTCTTCCCTTTTTTTGTTATACTAGTAGAAGAAAAATTAGAAAGATTTGTGGGTGTCAAATAGTCTAGTAGCTTGTTTTTATTTGGACTTGGTTTCCACCCAAAGAGGTATTAGTGTCGTGTCTCAATCTTATATCAATGTTATCGGAGCAGGTTTGGCAGGGTCTGAAGCTGCTTATCAAATCGCAGAACGTGGTATTCCAGTTAAACTTTATGAAATGCGTGGGGTCAAGTCAACACCTCAGCACAAAACAGACAATTTTGCTGAATTGGTTTGTTCCAATTCCTTACGTGGGGATGCTTTGACAAATGCCGTTGGGCTTCTCAAGGAAGAAATGCGTCGCTTGGGTTCTGTTATCTTGGAATCTGCTGAAGCTACACGTGTTCCTGCGGGCGGTGCCCTTGCGGTGGACCGTGACGGCTTCTCCCAAATGGTGACCGAAAAAGTAGCCAACCACCCCTTGATTGAGGTGGTTCGTGATGAAATTACAGAATTGCCAACGGATGTTATTACAGTTGTCGCTACTGGTCCTTTGACTAGTGATGCCTTAGCTGAAAAGATTCATGCCCTTAATGATGGGGATGGATTCTATTTCTACGATGCGGCGGCGCCGATTATCGATGTCAACACCATTGATATGAGCAAGGTCTATCTCAAGTCTCGTTATGACAAGGGAGAGGCGGCCTACCTCAATGCTCCAATGACCAAGCAAGAGTTTATGGATTTCCATGAAGCCTTGGTCAATGCGGAAGAAGCACCGCTCAATTCGTTTGAAAAAGAAAAGTACTTTGAAGGTTGTATGCCAATCGAAGTCATGGCTAAGCGTGGCATTAAAACCATGCTTTATGGTCCCATGAAACCAGTCGGTCTGGAGTACCCAGACGACTATACGGGGCCTCGTGATGGCGAATTCAAAACCCCTTATGCAGTTGTCCAGCTTCGTCAGGATAATGCGGCTGGTAGCCTCTACAATATCGTCGGTTTCCAGACCCACCTCAAATGGGGAGAACAAAAGCGTGTCTTCCAAATGATTCCAGGTCTTGAAAATGCTGAGTTTGTCCGTTATGGGGTCATGCATCGCAATTCTTATATGGATTCACCAAATCTTCTTGAACAGACTTACCGTTCTAAGAAACAACCAAACCTCTTCTTTGCTGGTCAAATGACGGGTGTAGAAGGCTATGTTGAGTCAGCAGCTTCAGGCTTGGTTGCAGGTATTAACGCAGCTCGTCTCTTTAAGGGTGAAAGTGAAGCTATCTTCCCAGAGACCACAGCGATTGGCAGTCTGGCTCATTACATCACTCACGCTGATAGCAAACATTTCCAACCAATGAATGTCAATTTTGGGATTATCAAGGAATTGGAAGGCGAGCGTATCCGTGATAAAAAAGCTCGTTATGAAAAAATTGCAGAGCGTGCTCTTACCGACTTAGAGGAATTTTTAACGGTTTAATTTTTTTGAAAGAATTGCTCATGATACTATAAAAATCTTAGAAATTGTGATAAAATAGGTAGGATAAAAAAAGGAGAGTAAAAATGGCGAATCCCAAGTATAAACGTATTTTAATCAAGTTATCAGGTGAAGCCCTTGCCGGTGAACGTGGCGTAGGGATTGATATCCAAACAGTTCAAACAATCGCAAAAGAGATTCAAGAAGTTCATAGCTTAGGTATCGAAATTGCCCTTGTTATTGGTGGAGGAAATCTCTGGCGCGGAGAACCTGCTGCAGAAGCTGGCATGGACCGTGTTCAGGCAGATTACACTGGAATGCTTGGGACCGTGATGAATGCTCTTGTGATGGCAGATTCATTGCAGCAAGTTGGTGTCGATACGCGTGTGCAAACTGCCATTGCTATGCAACAAGTGGCAGAACCTTACGTACGTGGACGTGCCCTTCGCCACCTTGAAAAAGGCCGCATCGTTATCTTTGGTGCTGGAATTGGTTCACCTTACTTCTCAACAGATACAACAGCAGCCCTTCGTGCAGCTGAAATCGAAGCGGATGCCATCCTTATGGCTAAAAATGGCGTAGACGGTGTTTACAATGCCGATCCTAAGAAAGACAAGACAGCTGTTAAGTTTGAAGAATTGACCCACCGTGATGTTATCAATAAAGGTCTTCGTATCATGGACTCAACTGCTTCAACCCTCTCTATGGACAACGACATTGACTTGGTTGTCTTCAATATGAACCAACCAGGCAACATCAAACGTGTCGTATTTGGTGAAAATATCGGAACAACAGTTTCAAACAATATCGAAGAAAAGGAATAAGAAAATTATGGCTAATGCAATTGTAGAAAAAGCAAAAGAGAGAATGACCCAGTCTCATCAATCACTTGCTCGTGAATTTGGTGGTATCCGTGCCGGTCGTGCCAACGCAAGCTTGCTAGACCGTATCCATGTAGAATACTATGGAGTCGAAACTCCTCTTAACCAAATCGCTTCAATTACTATTCCAGAAGCGCGTGTTTTGTTGGTAACACCATTTGACAAGTCTTCATTGAAAGACATCGAACGTGCCTTGAACGCTTCTGATCTTGGTATTACACCAGCTAATGACGGTTCTGTGATCCGCTTGGTTATCCCTGCTCTTACAGAAGAGACTCGTCGTGACCTTGCCAAAGAAGTGAAGAAGGTCGGTGAGAATGCTAAAGTGGCTGTCCGCAATATCCGTCGCGACGCTATGGACGAAGCTAAAAAGCAAGAAAAAGCAAAAGAAATTACTGAAGACGAATTGAAGACTCTTGAAAAAGATATTCAAAAAGTAACAGACGACGCTGTGAAACACATCGACGACATGACTGCCAATAAAGAAAAAGAAATCTTGGAAGTCTAAAAATAAACAGAAAAACTCAGTTGGCATTGCTGGCTGAGTTTTATTCGAAAGAAGGAAATATGAATACAAATCTTGCAAGTTTTATCGTTGGACTCATCATCGATGAAAATGACCGTTTTTACTTTGTGCAAAAGGATGGTCAGACCTATGCTCTTGCTAAGGAAGAAGGTCAACATACAGTAGGGGATACGGTCAAAGGTTTTGCCTACACGGATATGAAGCAAAAACTCCGCTTGACCACTCAAGAAGTTACTGCGACTCAGGACCAATTTGGTTGGGGAACCGTAACAGAAGTTCGAAAGGACTTGGGTGTCTTTGTCGATACCGGTCTACCTGATAAGGAAATCGTTGTGTCACTTGATATCCTCCCTGAGCTCAAGGAACTCTGGCCTAAGAAGGGGGATAAACTCTACATCCGTCTTGAAGTGGACAAGAAAGACCGAATCTGGGGACTCTTGGCTTATCAAGAAGACTTCCAACGTCTGGCTCGTCCTGCCTACAACAACATGCAGAACCAAAACTGGCCAGCCATTGTTTACCGCCTCAAGCTATCAGGAACTTTTGTATACCTACCAGAGAATAACATGCTTGGTTTCATTCACCCAAGTGAGCGCTACGCAGAGCCACGTTTGGGGCAAGTGTTAGATGCGCGTGTCATTGGTTTCCGTGAAGTGGACCGTACCTTGAACCTATCCCTCAAACCACGTTCCTTTGAAATGTTGGAAAATGATGCTCAGATGATTTTGACCTACTTGGAAAGCAATGGCGGTTTCATGACCTTAAATGATAAGTCATCTCCTGAGGACATCAAGGCAACCTTTGGCATTTCTAAAGGTCAGTTCAAGAAAGCACTCGGTGGCTTGATGAAGGCTGGTAAAATCAAGCAAGACCAGTTTGGGACAGAGTTGATTTAAACCTTATAGACATGATAAAGAAACTTGAAGAAATGAGTTTAGAGGAACTCTGGCAACTTTTTCCTATTTTTCTAGTAGAGCACAAGTCAGAGTGGAAAGACTGGTATGAATCGGAAAAAACAAGTCTGAAAAAAATATTGGGTGCAAATGTTATTAAAAGAATAGAACATATCGGTAGCACTGCTATCCCTAATATTTGGGCTAAAAATATTGTTGATATTCTGTTAGAAGTAGATAAAATAGAGGATTTAGCAAGAGTTAGGGATTTATTGGTGAATAATGGTTGGCTAGTGATGTCGGAGAGTCCTAACAGGATTTCGCTAAATAAAGGATATACAGAGCAGGGCTTTGCTGAGAAAGTTTTTCATTTACATTTGCGAATGACAGGAGATCATGACGAGATTTATTTTAGAGATTATCTCTGCCATCATCCAGATATTGCCCAAGCGTATCAGGAATTAAAACTAAGTTTGTGGAAGAAATTTGAACACAATCGAGATGCCTATACTGATGCTAAAACAGATTTTATAAACCACTACGTTTCAGAAGCTAAGTCCAGTAATTTTCAAGAATCAGAAAAGTGTCATTAAAAAACTCTTGATAGGAGAAAGAATTGAGAAAATCATTTTACACTTGGCTCATGACTGAGCGCAATCCTAAAAGTAATAGCCCCAAAGCCATTTTGGCAGACCTCGCTTTTGAGGAGTCGGCTTTTCCAAAACATACAGATGATTTTGATGAGGTGAGTCGCTTTTTGGAGGAGCATGCCAGTTTCTCTTTTAACCTAGGAGACTTTGACGCCATCTGGCAAGAATACTTAGAACACTAGAGACAATGAGATGAGGCTAGTATTTTATTGTTCTCTTTGCTATAATAAAAAGAAATAAACGGATTAGAGAGGTTCTTTATTTGAAGGAACATTCAATAGACATTCAACTAAGTCACCCAGATGACTTGTTCCATCTTTTTGGTTCCAATGAGCGCCATCTTCGTTTGATGGAAGAAGAGCTCGATGTGGTGATTCATGCCCGTACGGAAATTGTCCAGGTTATCGGAGAAGAGTCTGCCTGTGAGGAAGCCCGTCAGGTTATCCAGGCTTTGATGGTCTTGGTGAATCGAGGAATGACGGTTGGCACGCCAGATGTGGTGACTGCGATTAGCATGGTCAAAAACGATGAAATCGACAAGTTTGTCGCCCTTTACGAGGAAGAAATCATCAAGGATAATACTGGGAAGCCTATCCGTGTCAAAACCTTGGGTCAAAAGCTTTATGTGGACAGTGTCAAACAGCATGATGTGACCTTTGGAATCGGACCAGCAGGGACAGGGAAGACCTTTCTTGCAGTGACCTTGGCAGTGACAGCCCTTAAACGTGGTCAAGTCAAGCGGATTATCCTTACTCGTCCAGCAGTGGAAGCAGGTGAGAGTCTAGGATTTCTTCCGGGTGATCTCAAGGAGAAGGTCGATCCTTATCTTCGACCAGTTTATGATGCCTTGTATCAGATTCTCGGCAAAGACCAAACGACCCGTCTCATGGAGCGTGAGATTATCGAAATAGCGCCCCTTGCCTATATGCGTGGCCGGACCTTGGATGATGCCTTTGTCATTCTCGATGAGGCACAAAATACGACCATCATGCAGATGAAGATGTTCCTGACTCGTTTAGGCTTTAATTCGAAGATGATTGTCAATGGAGATATCAGTCAGATTGACCTGCCACGCAATGTTAAGTCCGGTTTGATTGATGCTCAAGAAAAGCTCAAGAACATTCACCAAATCGACTTTGTTCATTTTTCAGCCAAGGATGTGGTTCGTCATCCAGTTGTCGCTCAGATTATCCGAGCTTATGAACCAGCTCCAGTTAAGGTTGAAGAAAAGAACCAAGAAACAGAATAGCAAAAAAGCAGTTCAGACGTGAACTGCTCTTTTTTTTTAATGAGTGTCTAGCTTTAAACAAGTTCGTCGATAGACGTGTGCTCTTTATCGAGCCCTTGAGCAACTGGTAGGCTAGTTAAGTAACCTTTATAAGTGGTCACACCTTGACGTAAGCCTTCATCTTCAGAGATTGCTTGTGCGAATCCTTTGCCGGTCAAAGCTTCGATATAAGGAAGAGTGACATTGGTTAGGGCGATAGTAGAGGTACGAGCAACTGCACCAGGGATATTGGCAACGGCATAGTGGAGAACACCGTATTTTTCATAGACAGGTTCATCGTGCGTTGTCACACGGTCAGCTGTCTCGATAACACCACCTTGGTCAACAGCAACGTCAACGATGACAGATCCTGGACGCATTTGTTTGACCATCTCATCTGTCACCAATTTCGGTGCTTTGGCACCAGGAATGAGAACTGCACCAATCACCACATCAGCATCTCTCACACTTGCTTCGATGTTAAATGAATTGGACATAAGAGTTTGAATTTGGTTTCCAAAGACTTCTTCTAGAACTGAGAGACGTTTCGCACTGATATCTAAAATAGTTACTTGAGCACCAAGACCAAGGGCGATGCGGGCAGCATGTGTACCGACGACACCACCACCGATGATGGTTACTTTTCCTTTTGGAACACCCGGCACACCACCTAGTAGGACACCAGAACCACCAGCTTGTTTAGTAAGGAAGTGAGCTCCGATTTGAACAGCCATACGGCCGGCAACCTCACTCATAGGAACGAGGAGCGGTAGTTGTCCTTGATTGTCACGAACAGTTTCATAGGCAATTCCTGTTGTTTTGGCTGCTAACATAGCACCTGCTAATTCTGGTGCAGCGGCCATGTGCAAGTAGGTGAAGAGAAGAAGATCGTCGCGCAAATAACCATATTCAGAAGCTAGTGGTTCTTTTACTTTCACGACTAACTCGGCAGCCCATGCTTCTGCAGCAGTAGCGACAATCTCAGCTCCTTGCTTTTGATAGTCCGCATCAGTAAATCCTGAACCGAGACCAGCATTTGATTCGATGAGGACACGATGCCCGCGACTGACTAAACTATGGACGCCAGCAGGAGTGAGGGCAACACGGTTTTCATTATTTTTAATTTCTTTTGGGATTCCGATTAACATAGAGATAACCTACCTTTCAATTGACAATCTTGTTTTGGTTGTCACATTTCAGTTCATAAATCAAAAATGTGATGGTTTTATTGTATATGAAACCGCTTCAAAAATCAAGAAAAACTTGTCATTCAAATTTCTTTATGCTAGACTAGTGAGAATCAAGCTCTAATGGAGGAAAAAGTATGGAATCAATATTTGTTAAATTTTCCAAGTATCCAACTATAGAAACGGAGCGTTTATTGCTCCGACCTGTAACCTTGGACGATGCAGAAGCCATGTTTGAGTATGCTTCAGACAGAGAAAATACACGCTACACTTTTCCAACAAATCAAAGCTTAGAAGAAACTAAGAATAACATTGCTCAGTTTTACTTGGCTAATCCCTTGGGACGGTGGGGAATCGAACTAAAAAGCACTGGTCAGTTTATCGGAACCATTGATTTGCACAAGATTGATCCTGTTCTTAAGAAGGCAGCTATTGGTTATATTATCAACCAAAAGTATTGGAATCAAGGATTGACGACAGAAGCCAATCGTGCCGTGATTGAACTGGCTTTTGAGAAGATTGGAATGAACAAGTTGACTGCTCTTCACGATAAAGACAATCCCGCATCAGGAAAGGTCATGGAGAAATCAGGTATGCGTTTTTCCCACGAAGAACCCTATGCCAGAATGGATAACAAAGAACCAGGTCGAATCATCACAAGAGTTCATTATGTCTTGACTAAGGAAGACTATTTTGCAAATAAATAAGCAGTTGAAAAAAATTTTTCGACTGTTTTTTCTTTCTCTTGCGAATAACTTAAGAGAGGAGAAAATATGGAAGCAATTATCGAGAAAATCAAAGAGTATAAAATCATTGTCATCTGTGCTGGTCTAGGTTTGGCCTTGAGCGGATTTTTCCTACTAAAACCAAGTTCCCAAACACCTGTGAAAGAAACGAATTTGCAGACTGAAGTCTCGGCCGTTTCAAAGGATTCATCATCTGAAAAGGAAGTCAAGAAGGAAGAAAAGGACGAATCGCCTGAACAAGATCTGATCACAGTAGATGTCAAAGGTGCTGTTAAATCGCCAGGGATTTATGATTTGCCAGTAGGTAGTCGGGTTCATGATGCCGTTCAGAAGGCTGGTGGCTTGACAGAGGAGGCAGATAGTAAATCGCTCAATCTCGCTCAGAAAGTCAGTGACGAGGCTCTTGTCTATGTTCCAACTAAGGGAGAAGAAGCAGCTAGTCAGCAGGTTGCCTCTGGAACGACTCCTTCGACAAGTAAAGATAAGAAGGTTAACCTCAATAAAGCCAGTCTGGAAGAACTCAAGCAGGTCAAAGGCTTGGGAGGAAAACGAGCCCAGGATATTATCGACCATCGTGAGGCAAATGGCAAATTCAAGTCGGTAGATGAATTAAAGAAAGTCTCTGGCATTGGTGCCAAAACGATAGAAAAGCTAAAAGATTATGTCACAGTGGATTAAGAATTTCCCTATCCCCCTAATCTATCTGAGTTTTCTGTTGCTCTGGCTTTACTATGCCATTTTTGGAGTGTCCTATCTCGCACTGCTAGGTTTTGTGTTTTTGCTTGTCTGTCTCTTTTTCCAATTTCCTTGGAAATCGGCCGGTAAAGTTCTAGCGATTTGTGGAGTTTTTGGATTTTGGTTTCTGTTTCAAAACTGGCAACAGAGTCAAGCTAGTCAGAACCTAGTGGATTCTGTTGAAAGGGTACGGATTTTACCAGATACCATCAAAGTCAATGGAGACAGTCTGTCCTTTCGGGGCAAGGCTGAGGGCCGCACCTTCCATGTTTATTATAAGCTACAGTCAGAGGAGGAGAAAGAGCTCTTTCAGGCCTTAACAGACCTTCACGAGATAGAGCTAGAAGGAAAACTTTCTGAGCCTGAAGGGCAGAGAAATTTTGGTGGATTTGACTACCAAGCCTATCTAAAGACCCAGGGGATTTATCAGACACTGACTATCAAGAGCATCCAGTCACTTAAAAAGGTTAGCAGTTGGGATATAGGAGAAAATCTGTCTAGTTTACGTCGAAAGGCTGTAGTTTGGATCAAGACGCACTTTCCAGATCCTATGCGCAATTATATGACGGGTCTCTTGCTGGGACATCTAGATACGGACTTTGAGGAAATGAATGAGCTCTATTCTAGTCTTGGAATTATCCATCTATTTGCCTTGTCAGGTATGCAAGTGGGCTTCTTTATGGATGCCTTTAAGAAACTCCTCTTGCGATTGGGCTTGACCCAAGAAAAGTTGAAGTGGCTAACTTATCCCTTTTCCCTTATCTATGCAGGTCTGACAGGATTTTCAGCTTCAGTCATTCGCAGTCTCTTGCAAAAGTTACTGGCCCAACATGGTGTTAAGGGTTTGGATAATTTTGCCTTGACGGTGCTTGTCCTCTTTATCATCATGCCCAACTTTTTCTTGACAGCAGGAGGAGTCTTGTCCTGTGCCTACGCCTTTATCTTGACCATGACTAGTAAAGAAGGGGAGGGACTCAAGGCTGTTACTAGAGAAAGTCTGGTCATTTCCTTGGGAATATTGCCTATTCTATCCTTCTATTTTGCAGAATTTCAGCCTTGGTCTATCCTTTTGACCTTTGTCTTTTCTTTTCTGTTTGATGTGGTATTCTTACCGCTTTTGTCCATCTTATTTATTCTGTCTTTTGTTTACCCAGTCACTCAGTTCAACTTTGTCTTTGAGTGGTTAGAGGGCGTCATTCGCTTGGTATCGCAGCTGGCAAGCAGGCCTCTGGTCTTTGGTCAACCCAACGCATGGCTTTTGATTCTACTGTTAATTTCCTTGGCAATATTGTATGATTTTAGGAAAAACATCAAAAGAGTAGCTGGAGTCAGCTTATTGATTATAGGGCTCTTTTTCTTGACCAAGCATCCACTTGAAAATGAAATTACGATGCTAGATGTTGGGCAAGGGGAGAGTATTTTCCTACGGGATGTGACTGGGAAAACTATTCTCATAGATGTAGGTGGTAAGGCAGAATTTGACAAGAAAATCCAAGCTTGGCAGGAAAAGGCGACGACCAGCAATGCCCAACGTACCTTGATTCCCTATCTAAAAAGTCGAGGAGTAGCCAAGATTGACCAGCTAGTTTTGACCAATACAGACAAGGAGCATGTTGGAGATTTGCTGGAAGTAACAAAGGCTTTCCATATCGGGGAGATTTTAGTATCAAAAGGAAGTTTGACACAGAAGGATTTTGTGGCAGAATTAGAAGCAAGTCAAACTAAGGTGCGCAGTGTGACAGAGGGGGATAATTTTTCGATTTTTGGGAGTCAGTTAGAAGTCCTATCTCCAAGGCAGATTGGAGATGGGGATCGTGATGATTCTTTGGTTCTTTATGGAAAACTCTTAGATAAGCACTTTCTCTTCACAGGAAATTTGGAGGAAAAAAGAGAGAAGGACTTGTTGAAGCATTATCCTGACCTAGAGGTGGATGTCTTGAAAGCAAGCCAACATGGTGCTAAAACCTCACCAAATCCAACTTTCCTAGAAAAAATCAAACCAGAAATTACTCTCATCTCAGTTGGAAAAAACAATCGTGCGAAACTCCCCCATCAGGAATCCTTGATACGAATGGAAAGTATCAAGAGTAAGATTTACAGAACTGACCAGCAAGGGGCTATCCGCTTTAAAGGATGGAATAGTTGGCGAATTGAAACGGTGCGATAAAATAGACAAAGTTTTTCGAAAAAATAACTTTTTATCTTGACAAGGGATAGAAAACTTGGTATCATATAAAAGTTGAGAAAAGCAGAAGTGAGAGCTTCTCGCCTTGTGACATCAAGTTGCCTGGCCCTACGGATGAAAAGTTTCTAAGAAACGCTATCATAACGTGCGGGCTTGTATCATTACGGGTCCGCTCTTGTTTTTCTCTAATAATAAAAAAGAGGTGAAAACCATAGCAAAGCAAGACTTATTCATCAATGATGAAATTCGTGTACGTGAAGTTCGCTTGATCGGTCTTGAGGGAGAACAGCTAGGCATCAAGCCACTCAGCGAAGCGCAAGCATTGGCTGATAGTGCGAATGTTGACTTAGTTTTAATTCAACCCCAAGCAAAACCACCTGTTGCTAAAATTATGGACTACGGTAAGTTCAAATTTGAGTATCAGAAAAAGCAAAAAGAACAACGTAAAAAACAAAGTGTTGTTACTGTGAAAGAAGTTCGTCTGAGTCCAACTATTGACAAGGGTGACTTTGACACAAAACTTCGCAATGCACGCAAGTTCCTTGAAAAAGGAAATAAAGTTAAGGTATCCATTCGCTTTAAAGGGCGTATGATCACCCATAAAGAGATTGGTGCAAAAGTTTTAGCCGAGTTTGCTGAAGCAACACAAGATATTGCGATCATCGAACAACGAGCTAAGATGGATGGACGCCAAATGTTCATGCAGTTGGCGCCAGCAACTGACAAAAAATAATTGTCAGAAAGTTAAATAAAGGAGAAAAAATCATGCCAAAACAAAAAACACACCGCGCATCAGCTAAACGTTTCAAACGTACAGGTTCTGGTGGACTTAAACGTTTCCGTGCTTACACTTCTCACCGTTTCCACGGAAAAACTAAGAAACAACGTCGTCATCTTCGTAAAGCATCTATGGTGCATTCAGGAGATTTCAAACGTATCAAAGCAATGCTTACTCGCTTGAAATAATAGCCTAACAGTAAGTAAACAATTCTAGGAAATATTTGGAGGAAATAAAATATGGCACGTGTTAAAGGTGGCGTTGTATCACGCAAACGTCGTAAACGTATTCTTAAATTAGCAAAAGGTTACTATGGAGCTAAACACATCTTGTTCCGTACTGCAAAAGAACAAGTAATGAACTCTTACTACTATGCATACCGTGACCGTCGTCAGAAAAAACGTGACTTCCGTAAATTGTGGATCACTCGTATCAATGCGGCAGCTCGTTTGAATGGACTTTCATACTCACAATTGATGCATGGTTTGAAATTGGCTGAAATCGAAGTTAACCGTAAAATGCTTGCTGACTTGGCTGTTAACGATGCAGCAGCTTTCACAGCTCTTGCAGATGCAGCTAAAGCAAAACTTGGTAAATAATGACAACTGTTTCATTCTTACTCTCGTGGTTTTTACCGCAAGAGTAGGGTGAAACTTTTTTATTTACCATAAATGATTTTCTATTCTAAAGAGTAAATCACAGATTTTTTCAAAGAAAATAGGATATTTCTTGTATAATAGGAATATCTAAAAAAGATTTGGAGTTAGAAGAAGATGATAGTAGGTATTGATTTAGGAACGACTAATTCTTTAGTAGGGGTTTATCAAGATGGTCAGGTCAAGTTGATTCCCAATGCTTTTGGTGAGTATTTGACTCCTTCTGTTGTGGCTTTAGATGACAATGATGAGATTATAGTTGGAAAAATTGCTAAGGAACGCTTGGTGACCTACCCAGATAAGACGGTTTCTCAGTTCAAGCGTTTTATGGGGACCAAACATGAGTTAACGCTAGGAAATCGAGCATATAAGGCTGAAGAATTAAGCTCCTTTATCATTCGAAAGTTGGTAGACGATGCAGAAACCTATCTTGGAGAAAAGGTTGAGGAAGTGATTGTCAGTGTACCAGCCTATTTCAACGATGCTCAACGCTATGCGACCAAACTAGCAGGGAAATTTGCAGGCGTTCAGATTGATCGGATTATCAATGAACCCTCTGCAGCGGCTCTTGCTAAAAGATCTATGGTAAACCAAAAAGATCAATCTTTTATTGTAGTCGATTTTGGTGGTGGGACTCTAGACATTTCAGTTGTAGAGCTTTTTGATAATATCGTCGAAATCGTCTCGATCGCAGGGGACAATCGATTGGGAGGAGAAGACTTTACTGCGGCTATTGCTGAGGAATTTTTAGCCTCCAATCAATTAACCAAGGATACGATTTCCCGAGAATTTTATAGTAAGATTCTGGTACAGGCTGAAAAGACAAAGCTAGAACTCAATGATAAAGAAGAAGTGAAGATGACAGTTCTGGATCAAGAACAAGAATACACTTTAGACTTGAGCTACCAACGCTTTTATGAGCTTTGTCAACCTCTGCTAGCACGTGTTAAGGCTGTTTTGGACCGTGCCTTGATGGACGCACGCTATAGCTATGTATCGTCTGATAACTTTGTTCTTGTTGGGGGGACTTCGAAACTCCGCTTGGTTCAGGACTTTTTATCCTATTGTATCAATCAAATGGTGCAGGTTTCGGATGATCCCGATCGGATGATTGCGAGAGGTTGTGCCCTTTTAGCAGGAATAAAAGAACGGCAGGGTGAGATACGAGATTTATTACTGTCTGATATTTGCCCTTTTACACTGGGGATTGAGATAGTTGGAGACCGTTTTTCGCCGATTATTGAGCGAAATTCAACCCTACCTGCTTCACGCATCGAGCAGTACTATACGGCTGAATTGGGACAGAGCCAAGTCAAGATAAAGGTCTATCAAGGTGAGATGATGAAGGCATCACAAAACCTGTTTCTAGGAGAATTAGAAGTTCCCGTCCCTGTGAATACTAGAGTAAATGAAAGTTTCACAGTTCGATTTACCTATGATTTAAATGGAATTTTGGATGTCGAAGTGAAAATTGATTCAACACAGGAAGTCTTTAGTCATGTTATTCTCCAAGATAGTGTTACTCTGACAGAGAAGGAAATCAAGGCTAAGCAAGCAGAGTTGACTCGCTATAAGATCAATGCTCAAGAAACAGAGGTTTATCGTTTCTTGATTGAAAAAGCGAATCGTGTGTACAGTATGCTCTTGGGGAGAAGAAGAGATGAGCTAATGGCTGAAACTAGACGATTTGAAGAAGAGGTCAGTCAAGCATCTGTTTATCATTTGCCAAAACTTTATCAATCATTTTCAAACTATCTAGACTTCCTAGAGCGAGGACTGTAAAAGAGGAGACCTTATGAATATATGGGAAACTTTAGGGATAGAGCCAACGACTGACGTCAAGCTTATTAGAAGGCGTTATGCTGAACTGGTTCGGCTCTATCACCCAGAAGACCAATCAGAAATTTACCAAGAAATTGTTGAAGCGTACCAAAAAGCCTTGACTTATGCGAGGTCTAGAAATACAAGACCAGAAAATAGCCTAAGAAAAGCGAGTGACTCTCAAGAGGCTACTGAACTTGAAGAAGAGGCGAATGAAAAGACTAAGTCTAGTCTCAACTTTGAAAACTTGACTGAAGAAAGGAAAACTGAGAACGAAGAGTCTGAAACATCTAGTCTTGATTTCAGTGATTATCAGCAATCGACTGATAAAACCAGCAATTCCTTTAACTTTGAAACCTTTAAAGCAGAAGAGAATGAGCAAAAGTCCCCCCTTGACTTTAGTGACTATGATGAGGAAGTTCAGCTAAATGGAGATTCTGAAGAAAGAGCTAAGAATACCCTCAACTTTGAAACGTTTGGTGACGAAGAGAACCGTGGGCAAGAAGGAATAACAAGGTCTACTCTTGACTTTAGTGGTTATAATGAAGAAACTTATCTGATTCGAAATGCGATTGAAAGTATTGTTGGAAATGACGGTTATAACCAAGAGGAACAAGAGCATCTATGGCGTCAGTTCTTTCATCAGTATCAGTATGATATGGACATTGTTCAATCCGTTTTAGAGGAAATGGATGTTTATATTTTTAATAAACCAGAGCAATTCTCTATCCTCATTCTCTTGCTGGAAGATTATATACCTGACTTCCGACACTGGGGCTATTACTATAAATTGAAGTATTGGAAAGTTAAAAGAGCTATAGCAGAAGAGGAAGGCAGTTCGCTTGAAAGCGCACATGAAGCCACTGAAGAATTCTATTATTCTTATCAACTTTGCCAAGAAATTCTCCAAGATTTTAACAAAGCAAATCAATTGAGCTCCTGGATAGAGTTTTTCAAGCACCCTTATTTGGCCTTTATGGTCTTAGATCAAGTAAATCAGAATCGTCAAATAATCAAGAGTGTGCCCGTTTTAACCTATATCCTGGAAAAAAACCGACAAGTCATATTTGAAGAGGATTATCCACTCTTGAACGACTTGGCTGATTACTTAGAGGAAGTAAAAGAGGAGCTGGGAGAAAACGTTGACTTTAGTCATTACACTCTAGATAATCCGGATGAAGTTGAGGCAGCCTTCTATGAGTTGCTCCATGCTCACTATGAAGACGAGTATAAACTGTTACGTGATTGGCAATACCTTTTTGAATCAGTCAAAGATCACACGCTCCTACTTGATTTGTTAGAAAAGGTGGACGTCTATCCTTTAACCAATGCGAAAGTGTTAGCCCTTGTTTTCCAATTTGTGGAGCGTTATAGTGATGAGGAATCAAATCCTTACCTGAAGAAACTCCATTTCTGGAAGAGTATCCATTCTTATCCTTCAGTGGTAGAGGAGTATGCACTTAACAAAAAAGAAAATTTTGATTACTGGTACAATGAAGGTTATCTTTATATAGATAAGCTCACCAAGAGCGATGAAGATATCAATGATTGGGAAAAGTGGAGAAGCTACTTTAAAGGAAGACCACGCATTCTAACGATTTTACTCCAACAGATCTATAAGGAGTACCATCGGTTTACAGACGGCGAGCTCCTGAGATATGTTTTGGCTCCTTTTCCTACTTCTAAAATGGCTCCCCAAATGATGACGGAGGAGACAGACCAGAAACTAGAAGAGATGACAGCTTATGCTTATGAACTTAGTCATCCAAAGGCCAAGCTCTCTTATTTGGATTGGAAAAAAAGACAGGTATTTAATAATAAGTTTCTTCAGATTTTCTCTGGTCTCTTTACGATTGTATGTTTGCTACTCAGTATTATAGAGCGACCTGGTTATAATTCATGGGTTCATGCGGGCATGTTTTCACTCTTTTACGTCTATATGCTAAAATTAAGGAAAACACCGATTGAGGAGGGAGTGACTGCTAGAGGAGAAAAACGGAAATTCTACTACAGTCCTCATCCATGGTTCCTATTAATCTTGTTATTAATCCTCGTCATTCCATCCTTACCATTTGGTCTCATTGGTGCCCTTATGTTCATTACATTTTTCAGCTTCATCGATGGTTTCCAAGTGAGTCAGGGGCTGAAGTGGGATTATTCTTTGGAGAAGCTGATTCCTATCGGTATCTTTCTTTCTGCTGGTTTTCTTTCTGCTTTGGTAAATCAAAGCCAGACTATTTCAGGAGTTGCAACAGCCTACTTCCATATTTTTGCAATCCTTGTGATTTGCTTGTCTTTTACAAGATTCAGTCCTGGATTTCCACCATCTCTGAAGAAAATTTTCATACCAGCAATCTTGGGAATCCTACTCTTTCAAACGTTGCCATATATTCACAGCCGTTTAGATATCTTTGATCCAACTATTCTACGAAATGAAACACTGGCTATAACTGTTATCCTCTTGTTAAATGGAATTGCCTTATCTTATTTTACAAAGGAACAAGGCTTCATGATTGGTGTGAAGAAGGTCTTTATGATTTATGGATTGCAGATCTTTATTTTCCTAAGAAGACTGTTCCGAATCCTATTTGCACCAAATTCAGTTTTCGGTAATAACTATCATTACAAAGACTTACTAATCATGAACAGCGAATTTACGTTCTACTTCCTCGAGGGACTTTTTGTCCTTATCATGCTTTTCCTTATTCGCAATATACGCAAGGAAAATCGTAAAAGTGCTGCTTAGAATGAAAGCGTAGAGAAGAGGACTCTGGTTCAAGTTTCTAGTAAATTTTCCTGAATAAAGGTATAATAGAACTATTAAAACGAAAGAGGTAATGAAAATGGCTTCAAAAATGCTACACACTTGCTTGCGAGTAGAAAACCTTGAAAAATCAATCGCTTTTTATCAAGATGCTTTTGGATTTAAAGAATTGCGTCGCAGAGATTTTCCAGATCATGCTTTCACCATTGTCTATCTAGGACTTGAGGGGGATGACTATGAGTTGGAGTTGACCTATAACTATGATCACGGTCCTTACGTGGTAGGAGATGGCTTCGCCCATATCGCCCTCAGTACACCTGACCTTGAGGCCCTACATCAAGAACATAGCGCTAAAGGCTATGAGGTGACAGCTCCTAATGGACTTCCAGGAACTCAACCAAACTATTACTTTGTCAAGGATCCTGACGGTTACAAGGTCGAAGTCATTCGTGAAAAATAATCCAGTGAAGTCAAGTAGAATGTTCGTTTTCTACTTGACTTTTTTTCTTTGAAAGAGTATACTAATACAAATTTAACCTTTAAGGGGAGTCCAGAGAGACTCACAAGGTGTCAGATAAAAGGGATAAGGGGACTCTCTGTGGAGACTTTTTAAGTGTGCGCATGAGTTCTAGCCTAACCCAACTGAGGCCTTGCATTAGCAAGGCCTTTTCTTTATCTGGTCCCCTTAAATTTAAGGAGGAAAAGTCATGAATCCCACATGTAAGAAGCGTTTGGGTGCCATTCGTTTGGAAACCATGAAGGTGGTTGCACAAGAGGAAATCGCGCCAGCAATCTTTGAATTAGTCCTAGAAGGGGAGATGGTTGAAGCCATGCGAGCAGGTCAATTTCTTCATCTGCGTGTGCCTGATGATGCCCATCTCTTGCGCCGTCCTATTTCAATTTCGTCTATTGACAAGGCAAACAAGCAGTGCCACCTCATTTATCGGATTGAGGGGGCTGGGACCGCTATTTTTTCAACCTTAAGTCAGGGAGATACTCTTGATGTGATGGGACCTCAGGGAAATGGTTTTGACTTGTCTGACCTAGACGACCAGAGTCAAGTCCTCCTCGTTGGTGGTGGGATTGGTGTTCCGCCCTTGCTCGAAGTAGCCAAGGAATTGCATGCGCGTGGGGTGACAGTAGTGACAGTCCTTGGTTTTGCCAACAAGGATGCTGTTATTCTCGAAACAGAATTGGCCCAATATGGTCAGGTTTTTGTAACGACAGATGATGGTTCTTATGGTATCAAGGGAAATGTTTCTGTCGTCATCAATGACTTAGACAGTCAATTTGATGCTGTTTACTCATGTGGGGCGCCTGGAATGATGAAGTATATCAATCAAAAATTTTATGATCATCCAAGAGCCTACCTATCTCTGGAATCCCGTATGGCTTGTGGGATGGGGGCTTGCTATGCCTGTGTTCTAAAAGTGCCAGATAGTGAGACTGTCAGCCAACGCGTCTGTGAAGATGGCCCTGTTTTCCGCACAGGAACAGTTGTATTATAAGGAGAAAGTCATGACTAGAAATCGTTTACAAGTTTCTCTACCGGGTTTGGATTTGAAAAATCCAATTATTCCAGCATCAGGCTGTTTTGGTTTCGGCCAAGAGTATGCCAAATACTATGATTTAGACCTTTTAGGCTCCATTATGATCAAGGCGACGACACTTGAACCCCGTTTTGGGAATCCTACTCCCAGGGTGGCAGAAACGCCTGCAGGTATGCTCAATGCAATCGGTTTACAAAATCCAGGTTTAGAAGCTGTTTTAG
The DNA here is from genome assembly GCF_002096455.1 of Streptococcus oralis subsp. oralis. Classification (GTDB taxonomy): domain Bacteria; phylum Bacillota; class Bacilli; order Lactobacillales; family Streptococcaceae; genus Streptococcus; species Streptococcus oralis_CY. The sequence goes on from NZ_NCUL01000008.1 coordinate 535,514, forward strand.
CTGAAAAGTTGCCTTGGCTGGAAAGAGAATATCCTTCGCTTCCCATCATCGCCAATGTAGCAGGCTTTTCAAAACAAGAGTACGCTGCCGTTTCTCAGGGGATTTCCAAGGCTACAAATGTAAAAGCTATCGAGCTCAATATCTCTTGTCCGAATGTGGATCACGGCAATCATGGACTTTTGATTGGGCAAGATCCTGACTTGGCTTATGAAGTGGTAAAGGCAGCTGTGGAAGCCTCTGATGTGCCAGTTTATGTTAAATTAACCCCTAGTGTAACGGATGTTGTCACCATCGCCAAAGCCGCAGAAGATGCAGGGGCAAGTGGCCTAACCATGATCAATACCCTTGTCGGTATGCGCTTTGACCTTAAAACCAGAAAACCAATCCTAGCCAATGGAACAGGTGGAATGTCTGGACCAGCAGTCTTTCCAGTAGCCCTCAAACTCATCCGCCAAGTCGCCCAAACAACCGACCTTCCCATCATTGGAATGGGAGGAGTGGATTCTGCTGAAGCAGCGCTAGAAATGTATCTGGCTGGTGCCTCTGCTATCGGAGTTGGAACAGCCAATTTTACCAATCCATATGCCTGTCCTGATATTATTGAAAATTTACCAAAAGTCATGGATAAATACGGCATTAGCAGTCTAGAAAATCTCCGTCAGGAAGTCAAAGCCAATCTGAGATAAGCTAGGTCTTCCTTATCGTCAACAAGAAATAGAATCTTCATCAATTTGTAATATTTCCGTCGATTAACTATGTTACAATAGGGTTTAGAAAACGTTATTGGAGCATTTAAATGAAACGATGGAAAGTGGCCCTAGTAAGTGCTGGCTTATTGGGGTGTTTTTTTACTGTAGTGGAGACAGCAAAAGCCGAAGAAGGTACTTGGCAAGGAAAGACATATCTCAAAGCAGACGGGAAACCAGCAACCAAGCAATGGCTTTTTGACCAAACGCATCAGAAGTGGTTTTATCTTAAAGAAGATGGTCAACGTGCAGAAAACGGTTGGTTGACAGTTGGTGATAAGGATTACTATTTTAATGAAGCTGGAAAATTAGCTACGAAAACGTGGGTTGGCCAGTACTATGTGACTGAAAGTGGTGCTAAAGCCAAGGAACAGTGGGTATTTAATCAGGAACAAGAATCATGGTATTATCTCAAGTCTGATGGTCAGAAAGCTCAAAATGAGTGGATTCAACAAGGTCAGGAAAAATATTACCTTAAAGAAGATGGGAAAATGGCCAAAGATGAGTGGATCACTCAAGGTGAAGACCAGTACTATGTCAATTCTCAAGGGAAAATCTTAAAAAATACCTGGCTTGGCTCTCACTACCTATCTGATAAAGGAAATAAGGTAAAACAGGCTTGGATCTATGATGCTAATTATAGCAGTTGGTTCTACCTGAAAGCGGATGGCAACTACGCAGAAAACGGTTGGCAAACAGTTAAAGGGAAAGATTATTACTTCAAACAGGGTGGTTATCTGGCTACAAATACCTGGCTTGGAAAATCTTATGTAACTTCAAGTGGCCATAAGGCGAAAACAAGCTGGATTTTTGATAAAAATTACGAATCATGGTTCTATCTCAATGCCGAAGGCGACTATGTAGAAAAAGGCTGGCAAACAATTGATGGAAAAGATTACCATTTCAAATCAGGTGGCTATCTTTCTACAGAAAGTTGGATTGACCGCTTCTATGTTGCTAAGAGTGGTGCCAAACTAAAATCAGAGTGGTTTTTTGATAAGAATTACCAGTCTTGGTTCTACCTGAAAGAGGACGGAACCTATGCTGAAAAAGGTTGGAAAACCATTAAAGGCAAGGATTACCATTTCAAATCAGGCGGCTACCTTTCTACAGAAACTTGGATTGACCGCAGTTATGTGACGACCAGCGGAGCAAAAGCAGGAAAGGGCTGGCTCTTTGATAAGAAATATAACTCTTGGTTCTATATTAAGGCTGATGGAAATTACGCCAATAAAGAATGGCTCTGGGATAATGGCTACTATTATCTAAAATCAGGCGGCTACATGGCCACAAGTGAGTGGGTTTGGTACAAGAATAATTGGTTCTACCTCAAGTCGAATGGGAAGATGGCAGAAAAAGAGCTGATTTATGATTCAGTTAACCAAGCTTGGTACTATCTCAAATCAGGTGGCTATATGGCACAAAATGAAACTGTAGATGGTCATACCTTGGATGCCTCAGGTAAATGGCATGTTGCGGATAAAACCAAGTATTATAAGGTAAAACCTATCACAGCTTATGTCTATAGTGCATCTGGAGAAATTTTGAGTTACATTAACCAAGGAAGCATCGTTTCACTGGACAGCTCGACCCGTAAAGGAGGCAGACTTGCAGTTTCGATTTCTGGCTTGTCTGGCTATATGAATCAAAGTGATTTGACAGCAGTAGATGAAGGAAGCGAGTTTATCCCACATTATACTAGTGATGGGAAATTCCTCTACCATGAACTCTCTCCTTATACGAGTATCAAAGTAGCTCCACACACTTCTGCTATGGTTATTGGTAAGAAGTACTACTCAACTGACGGGGAGCATTTTGATGGCTTTACCATTAAAAATCCTTTCCTCTATAAAAACTTGAGAGAACCAAGTAATTATAGTGCAGCTGAGTTGGATAAACTGTATTCGATGATGAACTTGCAGGATAGTCCTCTCGCAGGTAAAGGAGCGACTTTCAAAGAAGCTGAGGAACGCTACGGTGTCAATGCCCTTTACTTGATGGCACATAGTGCCCTTGAAAGTGCTTGGGGACGCAGTCAAATTGCCAGAGATAAGAACAACTTCTTTGGTATTGCCGCTTATGATACGAGCCCATATCTCTCAGCCAAGAGCTTTGATAATGTGGATAAAGGAATCCTTGGAGCGGCCAAGTGGATTCGTGAGAACTACATCGACTATGGCAGAGACCACCTTGGAAATAAAGCAACTGGAATGAATGTTCGCTATGCTTCCGATCCATACTGGGGTGAGAAGATAGCTAGCATCATGATGACCATCAATAGCAAACTTGGTGGGAAAGACTAATCAAAAGAAATCAACGATAACTGCTGCAAAGTGGTTATCGTTTTTTTAATAGACAATGAGTTGATTGAATAGCTTTACAAACTTGAAATTTATCAAACAATATATTAAAATATAAAATAAATTATTTATAATTCAAGGAGTTTAAAATGAAGAAATCAATGATAGTCGGGCTTATCATTTTTATTGCTTTAGGTTTGGCAACAGGATACTATTTCTTATCTTATGCGCCTCATCAAGCTGCTGTAACTAAGTTTGAAGATGTAGTAAAGGATTTAAATGAAAAGAATAAAGAAGTTGAAGATCAAATAGCTGAGGCTGAAAAGATTATTGATAATGATGAAGAACCTCTTGATTCTAAGACATTGGAAGAATTGAAATCAACTATAAAGGATAGCAAAGATTCACTTCGTAAAATACCAGATATTGAAAAACAAACTGAGCAAATTGAAAAACAAATTGAAGAATTAAGTCAACCATTAGATTATAGTGAAACAAAAAAGAATTTATCTGACAAACAGACTCATTATCAAAATAGCATTCTTCAATTAAAACAAATTACAAATCCTTCAAGTTCTTTTATTGAAGAAAGGCTCAAAGAAATTGATTCAATTACTGGAGTACAATCTGTTACGGAGGATAATGACCCTAATAAAAAATTAAATAAACAAGGTGGGTATACAGCGTCTGTATATTTTGTTGACAAGCAAGTGACTGAATCTGTAGAAGGTTCAGATATTGTTCAAAAAGGCAATGATGTTGGAGGAAATATAGAGGTTTATAAGACAAAAGAAGATGCAGAAAAACGCAATACTTATATCAGTGCTTTTGATGGAACTGCTTTAAATCCCGGATCACACTATGTTTATGGAACTGTATTAATTCGCACTTCTCACCATTTAACAGGAACGCAACAGAAAGAACTGACCGAGAAAATCTACAATAAACTAATTGAACTGAATAATTAAATAATTGGATAGCTATTTGTTTTATTGAAGTAAGATACAGTCAAAAAGCCGTTGGAAAACGGTTTTTTGTTATAATTAAACTAAGAATTTAGAATTAAAGGAGAACATCATGACTTTTGAAGAAATCCTGCCTGGATTAAAGGCCAAGAAAAAATATGTACGAATTGGTTGGGGAGGGGCTGAAAACTATGTGCAACTCTTTGACACTATCGAGCAAAACGGGGTTGCACTTGAAGTGACGCCTTATTTCCTCATCAACGTGTCAGGAGAAGGGGAAGGTTTTTCCATGTGGAGTCCGACACCTTGTGATGTTTTGGCGACGGATTGGGTAGAAGTGCATGACTAGACGTGTATTGATTACAGGAGTGAGTTCAGGTATTGGACTGGCTCAAGCTCGCCACTTTTTAGAGAATGGCTATCAAGTTTATGGAGTTGACCAAGGTGAAAATCCACTTTTTCAGGGCGATTTCCACTTTTTACAGAGGGATTTGACATTAGACTTGAAACCTGTTTTTGACTGGTGCCCTCAGGTGGATGTTTTGTGCAATACTGCTGGAGTTTTGGATGATTATAAACCGCTTTTGGAACAATCAGCACAGGAAATTCAAGAGATTTTTGAAATCAACTATGTGACTCCAGTTGAGATGACACGACATTATTTGACGCAAATGCTGGAAAGAAAAAAGGGAATCATTATCAATATGTGTTCTATTGCTTCAAACCTAGCAGGAGGTGGTGGACACGCCTATACTTCCTCTAAGCATGCCTTGGCTGGATTTACCAAGCAGTTGGCTCTAGACTATGCTGAAGCTGGAATTCAGGTCTTTGGGATTGCTCCAGGTGCTGTCAAGACGAGCATGACTGCTGCCGACTTTGAACCAGGTGGCTTAGCGGACTGGGTGGCTAGTGAAACGCCTATCAAGCGCTGGATTGAGCCAGAGGAAATAGCAGATCTTACACTTTTTCTAGCAAGCGGAAAAGCAAACGCCATGCAAGGACAAATCCTGACTATTGATGGTGGCTGGTCTTTGAAGTAGGAGGAGTTGGATGGAAATCAAAAAACACTTTGGAGTCTATGCTGTTTGCTTTGAAAATGGGAAGTTACTCTGCATTGAAAAAACGAGGGGCCCTTATCAACATCGTTATGATTTACCCGGTGGTAGTCAGCAACTTGGGGAAGGATTGACGGAAACGCTGATTAGAGAAGTTATGGAAGAGACGGGATATACTGTTAGAAGCTACTCCAATCCTCGAATCTACGATGTTTTCGTCAGGGAAGAGTTAAAAAATTTTATGGTTCACCATATCATGGCATTTTATGATATTGAGGTCAACGAGAAGGAAGCTCAAGTCACGATTTCTGAAGCTGTCTCTGATGGTGCGAATGATTCACTCGGATATGTTTGGATGGATATTCAGAAAATCACAGAAGAAAATGCATCACCATTAGTCTTGAAGGTTAAGTCTGAATTATTAGAATTTCCAGAACTGGATAAGACTTCTTACATGAATTGGAAGGTGAATGATGAGAAACCAACTTGTCCTTAGTGGAGAACAAATTGTTGAAAAAGTGTATCCTCAGTTATTGCACCACGTCGGTATGATTCGTGGAGAATACTTACTGAGAGAGCTTAATCAAAACATCCTATTACCAAGTTGTCAGCAATTTGTAAAAGATTATCTAGATACCATTTGCTCCTTGTACTCAGATGAAGAGGTTTGGTATCGTTTTTCAGAGTTAACAAATACAGAAGCTAATTGTTTAGAGGGGACTAAAGAGCATTTTGATGAAAATCATCCCTTGTTTGGATATAGAGGGATAAGGCGTTTGCTGGCGTGTCCGAATGAATTTCAGGCTGAGGCACATGTCGTTACAGAAGTTTATCAAACCAATTCCAATCTGTCTGTTATTTTTCCTTTTGTCAATGATGCCGACCAATTAAAACAAGCTATTAGAGTATTGCGTGAGCATGGTTTTACTGGAAAAGTCGGTACAATGATTGAATTACCGTCAGCATATTTTGACTTGGATAGGATACTGGAAACTGGCATTTCAAAGATTGTAGTTGGAATGAATGATTTGACTTCTTTTGTTTTTGCGACTGTGAGAAACAGTCAATGGCATGATATGGAAAGTCCAATAATGTTAGATATGCTGAGAGATATGCAGGATAAAACAAGGATGAAAAAGATTGACTTTGCTGTAGCAGGCTATCTGAATGCTTCTTTCATACAAAAAACGAATCAGATGGGTATCAAGTGTATTATCCACTATAGTTCTATTCCAGAGATTTTTGATTTAGAGATTGATCATCCAGACCACCTCAAACGTGTAAAAGAAGTAAGTAAAAAATTACAAAGGAGTGATCTATGACACCGCAAGAAATGTGGAATATTTACAAGCAAATTAACCCCTCTATCGGAGATGAGATAGACGCCTGGGCTTTTGGAGTGGAAGCAGATCTCTTGGCAGATTTGGTTTTAAAAGGCGAAAAGACAGCAACCGCCTCAGTCTACGACCTCTACGCACTAGAAGACGAACCTCTTCCACAAGAAGGAACCTTCGATGTCATTTTAGACAGTCAAAATCAGGCTGTCTGTATTGTCGAAATTACCAAGGTCTCCGTTCAGCCTTTCAATCAAGTTTCTGCAGACCACGCCTACAAGGAAGGGGAGGGAGACAAATCTTTAGCCTATTGGCGTCAGGTTCATGAGGACTTTTTCACCGAGTGGATGAGGGAAGCCGGACTGACTTTTACCCCTGACAGCAAGGTCGTTTTAGAAGAATTTTGCAAGGTCTACCCACTCTAGACTGCAGAAGGAAGAAAGTTTTGGAAATCACCGTCCAATCCTTTTTTCTTAAGCAAAACATGATATAATAAGTTTGTTTGAAGAAGAGTAAAACTCTTAAACTTAGAATAGGAGAAAACTATGCAAGCAGTTGAACATTTTATTACCCAATTTGTTCCTGAACACTATGATTTATTTTTAGACTTGAGTCGTGAGACCAAGACCTTTTCTGGGAAGGTGACTATTACTGGTCAAGCACAAAGTGACCGTATTTCCCTTCACCAAAAAGACTTGGAAATCACTTCTGTAGAAGTTGCGGGTCAAGCTCGTCCATTTACAGTTGACCATGACAATGAAGCCCTTCATATCGAATTGGCTGAGGCTGGTCAAGTTGAATTGGTCATTGCTTTTTCAGGAAAAATCACAGACAACATGACAGGGATTTACCCTTCGTACTATACAGTGGATGGTGTCAAGAAGGAAGTCTTGTCTACACAGTTTGAAAGCCACTTTGCGCGTGAAGCCTTCCCATGTGTAGATGAGCCAGAAGCCAAAGCAACTTTTGACCTCGCTCTACGTTTTGACCAAGCAGCAGGTGAGTTGGCCTTGTCAAACATGCCTGAGATTGATGTGGATAACCGCAAGGAAACAGGTATCTGGAAGTTTGCGACAACACCTCGCATGTCATCTTACTTGTTGGCTTTTGTTGCTGGTGACTTGCAAGGGGTGACTGCTAAAACCAAGAATGGTACCCTCGTAGGTGTCTATTCAACCAAAGCTCACCCATTATCTAATCTTGATTTCTCATTGGACATCGCCGTTCGCTCAATCGAGTTTTACGAAGATTACTACGGAGTCAAGTACCCAATCCCTCAATCTCTTCATATCGCTCTTCCTGACTTCTCAGCAGGTGCAATGGAAAACTGGGGTCTGGTGACCTACCGTGAAGTTTACTTGGTTGTGGATGAGAACTCAACCTTTGCTAGCCGTCAACAAGTTGCCCTTGTCATCGCCCACGAGCTTGCTCACCAATGGTTTGGAAACCTCGTGACTATGAAATGGTGGGATGACCTTTGGCTTAATGAAAGCTTCGCCAACATGATGGAATACGTCTGTGTCGACGCCATCGAGCCAAGTTGGAATATCTTTGAAGACTTCCAAACAGGTGGTGTGCCGGGAGCACTTAAACGTGATGCGACTGATGGCGTTCAGTCTGTCCACGTCGAAGTTAAACACCCAGACGAAATCAATACCCTCTTTGACGGAGCTATCGTCTATGCCAAAGGAAGCCGTCTCATGCACATGCTTCGTCGTTGGCTAGGTGATGCTGATTTTGCTAAAGGTTTGCATGCTTACTTTGAAAAGCACCAATATGGAAATACCATTGGTCGTGACTTATGGAATGCCCTTGGACAAGCATCAGGGCGTGATGTCGCAGCCTTCATGGATTCTTGGTTGGAACAACCTGGTTATCCAGTTCTCACTGTCAAAGTTGAAAATGATGTCTTAAAGATTTCACAAAAACAATTCTTCATCGGTGAGCACGAAGACAAGAACCGTCTCTGGGTTGTACCACTGAATAGCAACTGGAAAGGCTTGCCAGATACACTCGAAACTGAAAGTATCGAAATCTCTGGCTACGCCGCTCTTCTTGCTGAAAATGAAGGAGCTCTTCGTCTCAACACTGAAAATACAGCCCACTACATTACCGACTATCAAGGAGACTTGTTAGATGCCGTTCTTGCTGAGCTAGAGACACTTGATAACACAAGTAAACTTCAAATCGTTCAAGAACGTCGTTTGTTGGCTGAAGCAGGGCACATTTCTTATGCAGACTTGCTCCCAGTCCTTGATAAACTTGCTAAGGAAGAGTCTTACCTTGTGGTTTCAGCTGTCTCTCAAGTGATTTCTGCCCTTGAGCGCTTTATCGATGAAGGAACAGCAACTGAGAAAGCCTTTAATACACTCGTTGCTAAATTGGCTCGTCACAACTATGACCGTCTTGGTTTTGAAGCCAAAGATGGAGAATCAGATGAGGATGAATTGGTTCGTCAGTTGACCATTTCCATGATGATTCGTTCCAATGATGCAGAAGCTAGTCAAGTTGCTAGCCAAATCTTTGCAGCTCACAAGGAAAATCTTGCAGGACTTCCAGCAGCAATCCGTGCTCAAGTTCTCATCAATGAAATGAAAGACCATGAGACCAAGGATTTGGTCGCAACTTATCTGGACCTATATACTCATGCGACGGATGCGGTCTTTAAACGCCAGTTGGCAGGAGCTCTTGCATATAGTACAGATGCCGACAATATCCAAACCCTGATTGGCTCATGGAAGGATAAATTTGTAGTGAAACCACAAGACCTTTCTTCATGGTACCTCCAATTCCTCGGACACCAAGCTACCCAAGAAACTGTTTGGGTATGGGCGCGTGAAAATTGGGATTGGATTAAGGCAGCTCTTGGTGGGGATATGAGCTTTGATAGCTTTGTTATCTTCCCATCGCATATCTTTAAAACAGAGCAACGCTTGGCAGAGTACAAGGCCTTCTTTGAACCACAACTCTCTGACCTTGCGCTTAGCCGCAACATTCGTATGGGGATCAAGGATATCGCAGCGCGTGTTTATTTGATTAAGCGTGAAAAAGCAGCAGTCGAAGCTGTTGTAGCCCAATATGCTAAAGCTTAATTTGTTCGAAATGTAAACAAAAACTCAACTTTCTATCTGAAAAGAAGAGAGAGTTGAGTTTTTTTTAAGGCAATTTTGGTATAATAATCATAACAAGGAGGAGTTTCTGATGATAAAAATCTTATTAGTAGAAGATGACCTAGGCCTGTCAAACTCAGTATTTGACTTTTTGGATGATTTTGCAGATGTCATGCAGGTCTTTGATGGAGAAGAAGGTCTCTACGAAGCTGAAAGTGGCGTCTATGACTTGATTTTGCTTGACCTGATGTTGCCTGAAAAAAATGGCTTCCAAGTCTTGAAAGAGTTGCGCGAAAAAGGAATTACAACACCAGTCCTTATCATGACTGCTAAGGAAAGTTTAGATGATAAGGGACATGGTTTTGAGTTGGGAGCGGATGACTACCTCACCAAACCTTTCTACCTAGAAGAACTCAAAATGCGGATCCAAGCCCTTCTCAAACGTTCAGGTAAGTTTAACGAAAACACCTTGACCTATGGAGATGTAGTCGTCAATCTTTCAACGAATGAAGTGAAGGTGGAAGACACGCCTGTGGAACTGCTCGGAAAAGAGTTTGAGTTATTGGTTTACTTCCTTCAAAATCAAAATGTTATTCTTCCCAAGACACAAATTTTTGACCGTCTATGGGGATTTGATAGCGATACGACGATTTCCGTTGTAGAAGTCTATGTTTCAAAAGTTCGTAAGAAACTGAAGGGTACAGCCTTTGCTGAAAATCTTCAAACCTTGCGTAGTGTCGGGTATATTTTAAAAGATGTTCAATAAATTAAAAAAAACATGGTATGCGGATGATTTTAGCTATTTCATTCGAAACTTTGGAGTGTTCACCTTGATTTTCTCTGCTATGACCTTGATTATCCTTCAGGTCATGCATTCGAGTCTCTACACCTCTGTAGATGAAAAACTCCAAGCTCTTAGTAGTAGTCCCCAAGCGGTTATCCAGTTAGCCCTTAATCGGGCAACCGAAGAAGTCAAGGATATCCAACCCGCAACAGCGGATGCCAACAAGGCTGAAATCAAGCCCAATGTTAGCTCTAATACGGAAGTTTTGCTTTTTGACAAGGATTTTAACCAACTCTTACTGGGCAATCGCTTTTTAGGCTTGGACAAGATCAAGCTGGACAAAAAGGAGTTGAATCACATTCGGCAAATCCAAGTTGTCAATAGCTACGGTCAGGAAGAAACCTATCGGATGATTTTGATGGAAACCAATTCTTCCTCCGTATCAAGCAATGTCAAATATGCGGCAGTTTTAATTAATACCAGCCAGCTTGAGCAAATCAGTCAAAACCACGAGCATTTAATTGTTGTAGTCATGGCTAGTTTCTGGCTCCTGTCTTTAATTGCCAGTGTTTATTTGGCACGTGTCAGTGTCAAACCCTTACTGGAAAGTATGCAAAAGCAGAAGTCTTTTGTTGAAAATGCCAGTCACGAACTGAGAACGCCTTTGGCCGTTTTACAAAATCGTTTAGAAAATCTCTTTCGAAAACCAGAGGCAACAATCATGGAATCCAGCGAAAGTATCGCTTCCAGTCTTGAAGAAGTTCGCAACATGCGCTTCCTTACGACCAATCTTCTCAACCTTGCGCGTCGAGATGATGGAATCAAACCAGAAATAGCAGAAGTATCACCACAGTTCTTTAAGACGACCTTTGCCAACTATGAGTTGATCGCTTCTGAAAATGATCGTGTTTTCAACTATGAAAATCGAATTTATCGTCCATTCATGACCGATCAGTTGCTCTTAAAACAACTCATGACCATCCTGTTTGATAATGCCATCAAGTATACCGAAGAAGATGGGAAAATTGAGTTTGTAGTTTATGCTACAGATCGCCATCTCTATCTTACAGTAACGGATAATGGAATTGGAATCTCAGCTGCTGACAAGAAGAAAATCTTTGACCGTTTTTACCGTGTAGACAAAGCGAGAACCCGTCAGAAAGGTGGCTTTGGTCTTGGACTATCTTTGGCCAAGCAAATCGTAGATGCCTTACGAGGAACGATTACCGTAAAAGATAACAAACCTAGAGGAACAATTTTTGAAGTTAAGATTGCCATCCAGACTCCCTCGAAACGTAAGAATAAATAAAAAAGACAGTTAGATAACTGTCTTTTTTGATAACTAGAAAAGAGGTTGGTAGAAGTACCAACCTTTATTTTGAAAATTTTCGTTTCATTATCTTTCGTTGAAGTTGTAAAAGGGCGAAACTAAGACCCATTGCAGCAACAAATGATAAAGCTGTGTTCAATTTTAAGGCTAGAAAGATAAAACTAAAAAGTGCCATAAAAATACAGAAACAAGCGATATTTACAAAAAATAAAATCTCTTTTAGGTTAGGGCCGACTGGGGCTTCAGGTGTGTAATCTTGGTAAAGCGGAGTTTGTTTCGATTCGGGAGCTTGTTCAAACTCATAAGCTTCTAGTTTTCTTGCGGACATGATTCTCTCCTTAACAGTACATAACTATTTTATCATTTTTTATGCAGAGAATTATTACAGGATTGTTACAAAACTACTAAAGTCTCTTATCATCCTCTAAGTCGCTCTCTTGACACCTACAAGGGAAAATGGTAGCATGGATGTTACACTTAAAACAGATGACCTGACCTTCTCTTTTATAAATATACTGAGAAAGGAAAGGATAACTTATATAAATTGATAGCAAGCTGAGGCTTTTTCCTAAGATGATTTGTTAAGTTGCTACCTGATTTATTTTAAAAAGTATAGGTAGGAGTTGTTTTGAATGGATGGAAGGACAGAGATTCTGTCTATTGGACTGGGTGGCATTCTTGCTACCTCTGGGAAAAGTAAAAGGAGATAAGTATGTATCTTGCTATCAAAGAAATAGTACGAAACAAACTTCGATATAGTTTGATTCTAGCTACCATTTTTCTTATCGCTTTTATGGTCTTTTTTATGACCAGTCTAGCTCTTGGTCTTGTGCGAAACAACCGAGCAGCTATTGATAATTGGCAAGCGACGGGTGTCGTTTTATCCGACTACGCAAATGATAATTTGACGGCATCTTTTATTCCTGAAAAGGACTACAAGGATAAGAGTTCTGAAGAGGCTGCTCCATTGGGCTATATGTTCGCTGTGACCAATCTAGTCGATGGTAGTGAAAAGATCAACGTTTCCATCTTTGCTCAATACTGGGACGCTTTTATCTCACCTAGTTTGACGGAGGGTCGTTATCCTGAAGGAGATGATGAGGTTGTCGTGGATCAGTCTTTTGAGAACTATGGGATGAAGCTAGGTGATGCCATTCAGCTCAATGGAAGCGATGCAAGTTACAAGATTGTAGGCCTGACTCAAGGAAATAAATTTTTCACCGAGCCTGTTGTCTTTACGAGTCTGACAACTTATTGGACCTTACAAGGAACCTTGAAAGCCAATCGTTCCGTCTCTGCCTTGGTATTGAAAAATGATATAGAAGTGGTCGGGGATGGTCTGAAACAGATTTCCATTCCAAAAATGATATCGAAAATTCCTGGTTACACACCTCAGGTTAATGTATTTTCAGGAATGATTCTTGCTATGATTGTCATTACAGACTTGATTGTGGGGATTTTTGTTTATATCATTACCATCCAAAAACTAGGCCTTTATGGAATAATGCGGGCTCAGGGGATACAGATCAAAACCATTGTATGGTCTCTGTTCTGTCAAATCTTCCTCCTAGCTGGTATGGGGATTGCTTTAGCCTTGCTGGCAATCGGAGGAGTGATTTTAGTCTTACCAGCTACCTTCTTTTTCTATCCAAGTTGGATAGCCTACTCTGTCCTAAGCTTGGTAATTTCCTTGATGGCCCTTCTAGGTGGTGTCATTTCACTTCCACGCTTGTTAAAGGTGGACCCGATTACTGCGATTGCAGAATGATAAGGAGAATAGTATGACAGCATTGATTGAAATGACTCAAGTGACAAAAACGTATGGGGAAGGAAAGATGAAAGTCGTAGCCCTGCATGAGACGAATTTTCAGCTAAATGCGGGAGAGTTCGTATCTATCGTTGGGCCTTCTGGCTCTGGAAAGACAACCTTTCTAACAACTCTAGGACAACTTCAGGAAGCATCGAGTGGAAAGATTCTAGTCAAAGGGAAGGAAACAGGCAGTTTGACGGAGAAGGAAAAAACAGACCTCCGTTTTAGAGAGTTTGGTTTCATTCTCCAGGCTTCAAACCTAATTCCTTTTCTAACAGTCAAGGAACAGCTGGATTTGATTGACAGACTGGATAAGGGAAAAAATAGTAAAAGTGACCGAAAAGAGCTCTTTAAGTTGTTGGATTTGGAAAAAGTAAAAGATCATTATCCCAAGTCTCTATCGGGTGGTGAACGTCAACGTGCGGCCATTGCTAGAGCGCTCTATAACAATCCAAGCATTGTGCTTGCAGATGAGCCGACAGCCAGTCTAGATACCGAGCGTGCTTACCAAGTAACGGAGATGTTGGCTGCCATTGCCCATGAACAAGGTAGAGGAGTTGTTATGATTACGCACGATACTCGTCTTCTTGATAAGGTTGATCGTATTTATGTCATGAACGATGGCCACCTAGTTGAAGAAACACATGCATAAAATAGAGTGAATGGTACAAGTTACTGTTCACTTTTTTGATTGGAAAAGATAGAAACAAGTTTAACTTTTTATGAAACTCTCAGTACCCATAGCTGATTTTTGAGAAATGTGGTATAATTTTCCTTATGGAAAAGATTATCATTACAGCAACTGCTGAAAGTATTGAACAAGTTGAACAACTACTCGAAGCTGGCGTAGATCGTATCTATGTCGGTGAGAAAGATTTTGGACTTCGTCTGCCAACGACCTTTAGTTATGAAGAGTTGCGCACCATCGCTAAGCTCGTTCATGATGCGGGTAAGGAATTGATCGTTGCAGTCAACGCCCTCATGCACCAGGATATGATGGACCGTATCAAGCCTTTCCTAGACTTCTTGGAAGAAATCAAGACAGACTATATTACTGTTGGGGATGCAGGTGTCTTTTATGTGGTCAACCGTGATGGCTATTCCTTTAAAACCATTTACGATGCTTCAACTATGGTGACAAGCAGTCGTCAGATTAACTTCTGGGGTCAAAAGGCAGGAGCATCAGAAGCTGTTTTGGCGCGAGAAATTCCATCTGCTGAACTCTTCAAGATGCCAGAGATTTTGGAAATTCCTGCTGAAGTCTTGGTTTATGGTGCTAGTGTCATTCACCATTCTAAGCGTCCGCTCTTACAAAACTACTATAACTTTACGCATATCGATGATGAAAAGACGCGTAAGCGGGACCTCTTCTTGGCAGAACCGAGTGACCCTGAGAGCCATTACTCTATCTTTGAAGACAATCATGGGACTCACATCTTTGCCAACAATGACCTTGATTTGATGACCAAATTGACAGAATTGGTGGAGCATGGTTTTACTCATTGGAAACTTGAAGGACTTTACACCCCTGGTCAGAATTTTGTAGAAATTGCTAAGCTCTTTATCCAAGCGCGTAGCTTGATTCAAGAGGGGAATTTCAGTCATGACCAAGCCTTCTTGTTAGACGAGGAAGTACGCAAGTTACACCCTAAAAACCGTTTCCTCGACACAGGATTCTATGATTACGATCCTGATATGGTTAAATAGGACACCAAAACCCGAAATAAAAATGTTCGGGTTTTTCCAGTGTATCCATGAAATAAAAACGGATACATGTTATAATAAAAATAGCTCTTTAATGGAGGTGTTTAAGTGGAGAATCTGAAAAAGATGGCAGGTATCAAGGCTGCTGAGTTTGTCAAGGATGGTATGGTTGTTGGACTCGGTACTGGATCAACTGCCTACTATTTCGTAGAGGAAGTAGGTCGTCGGATCAAGGAAGAAGGTTTGCAGATTACTGCTGTAACGACTTCCAGTGTGACCAGTAAACAGGCTGAAGGACTAAACATCCCGCTCAAGTCGATTGATCAAGTAGACTTTGTCGATGTGACAGTTGACGGGGCGGATGAAGTAGATAGCCAGTTTAACGGAATCAAAGGCGGAGGTGGTGCCCTTCTGATGGAGAAGGTTGTCGCAACGCCCTCAAAAGAATACATTTGGGTGGTGGATGAAAGCAAACTGGTCAAGAAACTAGGTGCTTTTAAATTGCCAGTAGAAGTGGTTCAGTATGGTGCAGAACAGGTCTTTCGTCGGTTTGAGCGAGCTGGCTACAAACCAAGTTTCCGTGAAAAAGACGGCCAACGTTTTGTGACCGATATGCAGAACTTTATCATTGACCTAGCCTTGGATGTCATTGAAGATCCGATTGCCTTCGGACACGAATTGGACCATGTCGTTGGTGTCGTAGAGCATGGCTTGTTCAACCAAATGGTGGATAAGGTCATCGTAGCGGGACGAGATGGTGTTCAGATTTTAACTTCAACAAAAGCAAACTAATCAAAAAAATAAGGAGACAGACTATGTCAAAATTTAATCGTATTCACTTGGTGGTGCTGGATTCTGTAGGAATCGGTGCAGCACCAGATGCCAATAACTTTGTCAATGCAGGGGTTCCAGATGGAGCTTCTGACACACTGGGACACATTTCAAAAACAGTTGGTTTGAATGTGCCAAACATGGCTAAAATCGGTCTAGGAAATATTCCTCGCGAAGCGCCTCTTAAGACTGTACCAGCTGAAAGCAATCCAACAGGTTATGCAACAAAATTGGAAGAAGTATCTCTAGGTAAGGACACCATGACTGGACACTGGGAAATCATGGGACTCAACATTACCGAGCCTTTCGATACTTTCTGGAACGGATTCCCAGAAGAAATCCTGACAAAAATCGAAGAATTTTCAGGGCGCAAGGTCATTCGTGAAGCCAACAAACCATACTCAGGTACGGCTGTTATCGATGATTTCGGACCACGTCAAATGGAAACTGGAGAGTTGATTATCTATACTTCAGCTGACCCTGTTTTGCAAATTGCTGCCCACGAAGACATCATTCCTTTGGATGAATTGTACCGTATCTGTGAATACGCTCGTTCAATTACCCTTGAGCGTCCTGCTCTTCTAGGTCGTATCATTGCCCGTCCATATGTTGGTGAGCCAGGTAACTTCACTCGTACAGCAAATCGTCGTGACTTAGCCGTTTCTCCATTTGCACCAACTGTTTTGGATAAATTGAACGAAGCTGGCATCGATACGTACGCTGTTGGTAAAATCAACGATATCTTTAACGGCGCTGGTATCAACCATGACATGGGCCACAACAAGTCAAACAGCCATGGAATTGATACACTATTGAAGACCATGGGCCTTGCTGAGTTTGAAAAAGGATTCTCATTCACAAACTTGGTGGACTTTGATGCCCTTTACGGCCACCGCCGCAATGCTCATGGTTACCGTGATTGCTTGCATGAGTTTGATGAACGCTTGCCTGAAATTATCGCAGCCATGAGAGAAAATGATCTTCTCTTGATTACTGCGGACCACGGAAATGACCCAACCTATGCTGGAACTGACCACACTCGTGAATATATTCCACTTTTAGCATACAGCCCTGCCTTTAAAGGTAATGGTCTCATTCCAGTTGGACATTTCGCAGATATCTCAGCAACAGTTGCGGATAACTTTGGTGTTGAAACTGCCATGATTGGTGAAAGTTTCTTAGATAAATTGGTATAAGATGAAACACTATGCTTTACTGGTAAGGGGCATTAATGTCGGTGGAAAGAATAAGGTTGTTATGTCGCAACTTCGTCAAGAACTGATAGAGTTGGGGCTGGAAAAGGTTGAAACCTACATCAACAGTGGCAATATTTTCTTTACTTCGACAGATGCCAAAGCCCAATTGGTTGAAAAGTTAGAGGCATTCTTTGAAGTCCATTATCCATTTATTCAGAGCTTTTCCTTGCTGAGTCTTGAGGACTTTGAAGCAGAAATTGAAAATCTACCTGAATGGTGGACCAAAGATTTGGCACGAAAGGATGTGCTCTTCTACACGGAGAGCTTGGATGTTGCTCAAGTCATTGAGAAAGTTGAAAGTTTGGAACTGAAAGATGAAGTGGTTCATTTTGGAAAACTTGGGATTTTCTGGGGGAAGATCTCTGAAAAATCCTACTATGCAACTGCCTATCATAAGCACTTGCTCAAGATGCCTTTCTATCGCAACATTACTATTCGCAATGCAAAAACCTTTGACAAAATTGGTCAAATGTTAACAAATAATAAAGGAGACACACAATGACATTTTTAGATAAGATCAAGGAAACAGCTGCTTTCCTGAAAGACAAGGGAATACTAGCGCCTGAGTTCGGTCTAATCCTTGGATCAGGACTTGGAGAATTGGCGGAAGAAATCGAAAATCCAGTTGTAGTAGACTATGCAGATATTCCAAACTGGGGTCGTTCGACAGTAGTCGGTCACGCTGGTAAATTGGTATATGGAGAACTTGCAGGTCGTAAGGTCTTGGCTCTTCAAGGTCGTTTCCATTTCTACGAAGGAAATCCTCTGGAAGTCGTGACTTTCCCAGTACGTGTGATGAAAGTTCTCGGATGCGAAGGTGTCATTGTAACCAACGCAGCTGGAGGTATTGGATTTGGTCCTGGTACCTTGATGGCTATCTCAGACCATATCAACATGACGGGTCAAAATCCATTGATGGGTGAAAATTTGGATGACTTTGGTCCACGTTTCCCTGATATGTCTAAGGCCTACACACCAGAATACCGCGCTACTGCCCATGAAGTGGCTAAAAAACTTGGTATCAAGCTTGATGAAGGTGTCTATATTGGTGTGACTGGTCCGACTTATGAAACACCAGCAGAGATTCGTGCCTATAAGACACTGGGAGCAGATGCCGTTGGTATGTCTACGGTTCCTGAAGTAATCGTGGCAGCCCACTCTGGCTTGAAAGTTCTCGGTATTTCATGTATTACTAACTTTGCGGCTGGTTTCCAAGAAGAACTCAACCACGAAGAAGTTGTAGAAGTGACTGAACGTGTCAAAGGTGATTTCAAAGGCTTGCTTAAAGCGATTCTTGCTGAATTGTAATGTCATGAGAGTTCACTTTATTTTACATGAGACATTTGAGGTTCCAGGCGCATATCTAAAATGGGCTATAGAACGAGGTCATCAAATTACATCAACAAAGGTTTATGAAAAAGAACCTCTTCCTGAAACAATTGACGGGATTGATTTTCTGATTGTCATGGGTGGTCCTCAATCACCTGATGAGGATAGAGAAAACTTCCCATACTATGATCCAAAGGCTGAGCTTGCTTTTATGAAAGAAGCGATTGCAGCAGATATTTATATTGTTGGTGTCTGTCTTGGTGCGCAACTCCTGTCTGTTGCCTATGGTGCGGAGTATGAGCACAGTCCTGAGCGCGAGATCGGCGTTTATCCTGTGACATTGACGATGCAAGGTCTAACAGATCCTCATGTCAGCTTGTTCGGAAAAAACATAGAAACCGGCCACTGGCACGGTGATATGCCAGGGCTGACAGATGAAGCTGTCGTCTTAGCGACCAGTCAAGGTTGTCCACGCCAAATTATTCGCTTCAGTTCAAAACATTATGCCTTTCAGGCTCATTTGGAATTTGATCCAGACGCAGTAGAATTATTGATTGCTGCGGATGGTGAGGAGAAATTAAGAGAGCAAAGTGAAAAGTTGCCTTTTGTTCAAACACCAGAAGAATTACGTGGAAACGATTATTCTGAAATGAATGCAAAACTGTATGCATTTTTAGATTCATTGGTAAACTAGGAACTACAGAAAGGCAGAGTATCTGAGTTATAGTCAAACTCGGGCTAATTGTTCTGTGAAATATTTAATTTTAAAATCAAGAAAGAAAGGATGGGTAAACCGTATTTGCTGAACTGAATACGGGCGGCTCTCCTCTAAATTAAAATTAAGAAAGAAAGGAATTGACCCCACCCTAAAAGCAGTGGGAAAAAGATAGTTGGTCTTGCGAGCATCGCTCACTGCACCCAACTCCTATTTTCCCTTCGCTTTTTGACGGGTTTGGTATCTTTCTAAATATCAAATATAAATTAAAGAAAGGCTGGGCTCCTGTATTCGCTGAACTGAATACGGGCGGAGAACTGTGTAAAAAAGATAAACTTCCTAGCATCATCGATGCTTCGTCAATTTTCTACTTTTACTATGTTCTCTGTCACCTGTCCTACTAATAAAATAGAAAGGCAGAGCGTGTGTTTTTATTTGAACACGAGCAGAAAACTCGGAAAATAGATAATCTGACTGAGAAATCAGGATTTCTTGTCAGATTCCTAATTTTCAGTCGTTTTCTTCTCGCTCTTTGTATCATAAACTATGTCTATCCATATTGCTGCTCAGCAGGGTGAAATTGCTGATAAAATTCTTCTTCCTGGGGATCCTCTTCGTGCCAAGTTTATTGCGGAGAATTTCCTTGAAGATGCTGTTTGTTTTAACGAAGTGCGAAACATGTTTGGTTACACTGGTACTTATAAAGGTCACCGTGTTTCTGTCATGGGAACTGGGATGGGGATGCCTTCCATTTCGATTTACGCGCGTGAGTTGATTGTGGACTACGGTGTAAAGAAATTGATCCGTGTGGGAACTGCGGGTTCCTTAAACGAGGATGTCCATGTCCGTGAATTGGTCTTGGCACAAGCAGCTGCGACTAACTCAAACATCATCCGCAATGACTGGCCTCAGTACGATTTCCCACAAATCGCTAGCTTTGATTTGCTGGACAAGGCCTACCATATTGCAAAAGAACACGGTATGACAACCCACGTTGGGAATGTTTTGTCATCTGATGTCTTTTACTCAAACTACTTTGAAAAGAATATCGAGCTTGGTAAATGGGGCGTTAAGGCTGTGGAAATGGAAGCAGCGGCTCTTTACTACTTGGCGGCCCAACACCATGTTGATGCGCTAGCTATCATGACTATTTCTGATAGTTTGGTTAATCCAGAAGAAGACACAACAGCTGAAGAACGCCAAAATACCTTCACAGATATGATGAAGGTTGGTTTGGAAACTTTGATTTCAGACTAAACATCGTATTACTTCGAGATAAGGTTACTTCTAAGATTGATTCAAATACTTTAATCTCAAATACATAAGTAATGATAAAGGAAGAGTTGAAAATCAGATTGCTTGGAGCGATTGGTTTTCAACTTTTTTAGAATGTAAAATACAAGGAGAATAGGATGGATAAAATAGAACTATTACAAGACTTGATTGATAAAAGCTACAGAATAGTCTTTTTCGGAGGAGCAGGAGTGTCAACCGAGTCTAGTATCCCAGATTTTCGTAGTTCAGATGGTGTTTATAGTCATCAGTTAGGCCGTCATTTTACGGCAGAGCAACTCGTTTCTCGGACCATGTTTGAGCGCTATCCAGAAGATTTTTTTGACTTTTATAAAAAATACCTGATTTATCCAGAAGCCAAGCCTAATGCTGCTCACACTTATCTGGCTGCTTTGGAAAAGATAGGTAAGCTAAAGGCTGTTGTGACACAAAATATCGATAGTCTTCATGAAATGGCTGGCTCCCAAAAGGTTATCAAATTGCATGGGAGTGCGGACCGTAATTACTGCCTAGGTTGTCATCGTTTCTATGACTTAACTGCCTTTCTGGCCCTCAAGGGAACGATTCCTCACTGCTTGGACTGTGGCAAGGTGGTCAAGCCTGACGTGACCTTGTATGAAGAATCACTTGACATGGATGTTTTTAGTCAAGCTGCACAAGCTATTCGGCAAGCAGACTTGCTGATTATTGGTGGGACTTCCTTGGTTGTTTATCCTGCAGCTAGCCTAGTAAACTATTTTTCTGGGACAAATCTGGTCGTTATCAATAAAACCAGTATTCCACAAGACAGCCAAGCTACATTGGTCATTGAAGGCAAGATTGGGGAAGTTTTTTCGAAATTGAGACAATAAAAAAATTTTAGAAGATAGTAACAAAACCTTGTTACTTGAAAGAGGAAGATATTTCAGTTTTTGATCACTATCTCACTCATTGAGACTTGTTACAAACTAGCTGAGAAAATCAAAATACCTTCACAGATATGATGAAGGTTGGTTTGGAAACCTTAATTGCAGAGTAAAATGTAAAAGAAAATCCTGATTTCAATTGAAATCAGGATTTTTTCATAGATGCGATTTTTTCTGGGTCTGGTGTAACGCGGAGGGTCTTTTGTCCTGTGTAGGTTACAAAGCCAGGTTTGCCACCAGTTGGTTTATTGAGTTTCTTGACTTCAATCATATCCACTTGCACGAGATTTGACAAGCGACCTTTGGAGAAGTAGGCAGCTAATTCAGCCGCATCTGTCTTGACTTCGTCAGAAGGATTGAGATTTCCTGAGATGACGACGTGGCTTCCAGGGATGTCCTTGGCATGGAACCAAAGTTCCTCCTTGCGGGCCATTTTAAAGGTCAATTCCTCATTTTGCAGGTTGTTTCGTCCGACATAGATGATGGTCTTGCCATCGCTCGCCAGATACTGTTCTGGTTTTTTGCGTTTCTGAATTTTCTCGCGTTGGCGTCTTCTAATAAAGCCAGTTTGGATCAATTCTTCACGGATTTCAGCGATTTCCTCCAGCCCAGCTTGATTGAGAACAGTCTCGACACTTTCTAGATAAAGAATGGTAGCCTTGGTTTCTTCGATCAGTTCAGTCAGGTATTTGACTGCTTCTTTGAGTTTCTGGTAACGCTTAAAATAGCGTTGGGCATTCTGACTGGGAGTCAAGGCCTTATCAAGCGCAATGGTGATAGGTTGATTGGTGTAGTAGTTGTCCAAGGTAACCTGATCTTGGTCATTAGGCACTTGGTGGAGGAAGGTTGTCAACAATTCCCCTTTTTGGCGAAATTCCTCAGCATTGTCTGTTGCCAGTAATTCTTTTTCTTGTTTTTTCAGCTTATGTCGATTTTTCTGAAGTTCATTTTCAACACGTCGAATCAGTTCGCTGGCTTGCTGTTTGACACGGTCGCGTTCAGCCTTGTCCTTATAGTAGGTGTCCAGCAAGTCAGAAAGGCTGGCAAAAGGCTCTCCCACCTGATTTACAAAAGGAACTGGGCTGAAGGAAGTCTCTGTTAAGCATGGCTTGGTTTCTTGACTGAAAAAGTTTCGGAAAGTAGACAGTTTATCACTGACAAGAATGTTTTCCAATTCATTTGCCGTATCACGTCCCAGACCTTGAAAGAGACTTTGAAGATTTTTTGCAGTTAGTTCTTGGGTTTGCAGAATTTCAAAGAGTTTTTCATCCTTGACAGTAAAAGGATTGAGAGACTCGGTGCTTGGTGGAGCGAGATAGGTCGATCCGGGGAGCAAGGTGCGGTAGCTATTTTGTGAAAAGCCAACGTGTTTAATAACTTCGAGGATTCTATGGCTGCTTTTATCCACGAGGAGAATATTACTGTGTTTGCCCATGATTTCGATAATCAAGGTAGCCTGAATATGGTCCCCAATCTCATTTTTATTGGAAACTGTAATTTCCACAATACGGTCATTTTCGATTTGCTCGATCGACTCAATCAGGGCACCCTGCAAATACTTTCTCAAAACCATGATAAAAGTGGAAGGTTGGGCTGGATTTTCAAAGGTTGTTTGGGTCAGCTGGATGCGACCAAAAACGGGATGAGCAGAGAGGAGCAGGCGATGGCTTTGGCGATTGCTGCGGATTTGCAAGACCAACTCTTGTTCAAAAGGTTGATTGATTTTCTGGATGCGACCATTGACCAACTCTCTTCGCAATTCCTCAACCATATGGTGTAAAAAAAATCCGTCAAATGACATCGTTCTCTCCTTGTGATTGTATTCCATAGTATTATATCAAAAAGGTAGAATAAAATCATGGAAATGTGGTATAATAAAGCCAAGTAAAGAGAATCGAGAAGTACATGTATATTGAAATGGTAGATGAAACTGGTCAAGTTTCACAAGAAATATTGCAACAAACCCAAGAAATTTTGGAATTTGCAGCCCAAAAAATAGGAAAAGAAGACAAGGAGATGGCAGTTACTTTTGTGACCAACGAGCGTAGCCACGAACTCAACCTCGAGTACCGTGATACGGATCGTCCGACAGATGTCATCAGCCTTGAGTATAAACCAGAGTTGGACATTGCCTTTGATGAAGAAGATTTGCTTGAAAATCCTGAATTAGCAGAAATGATGTCCGAGTTTGATGCCTATATTGGGGAACTGTTCATCTCTATTGATAAAGCGCATGAGCAGGCTGAGGAATATGGCCACAGCTTTGAGCGTGAGATGGGCTTCTTGGCAGTACACGGCTTTTTACACATTAACGGCTACGATCACTACACTCCGGAAGAAGAAGCGGAGATGTTCGGTTTACAAGAAGAAATTTTGACAGCCTATGGACTCACAAGACAATAAACGAAAATGGAAAAATCGTGACCTGGTATCTAGTTTAGAATTTGCTCTTACAGGAATTCTGACTGCTTTCAAGGAAGAACGCAATATGCGAAAACATGCAGTGACGGCTCTAGTAGTCATCCTTGCAGGTTTTGTTTTTCAGGTGTCACGAATCGAATGGCTCTTTCTCCTAATGAGCATTTTCTTGGTAGTGGCTTTTGAGATTATTAACTCCGCTATCGAAAATGTAGTGGATTTAGCCAGTCACTATCACTTTTCTATGTTGGCAAAGAAAGCCAAGGACATGGCAGCAGGAGCCGTGCTTGTGGTTTCCCTTCTTGCTGCGGTGATTGGTGCACTCATCTTTCTCCCACGCATTTGGGATTTATTATTTTAAAGATTAAGAGGAAATTATGACATTTAAATCAGGCTTTGTAGCCATTTTAGGACGTCCCAATGTTGGGAAGTCAACCTTTTTAAATCACGTCATGGGGCAAAAGATTGCCATTATGAGTGACAAAGCGCAAACAACGCGCAATAAAATCATGGGGATTTACACCACGGATAAGGAGCAAATCGTCTTTATCGACACGCCGGGGATTCACAAGCCTAAGACGGCTCTTGGAGATTTCATGGTGGAATCTGCCTACAGTACTCTGCGTGAAGTGGATACTGTTCTATTCATGGTGCCAGCTGATGAGCCACGTGGTAAGGGCGACGATATGATTATCGAGCGTCTGAAAGCTGCCAAGGTTCCAGTTATTTTGGTGGTCAATAAGATTGACAAGGTCCACCCAGATCAGCTTTTGGCTCAGATTGATGACTTCCGTAACCAGATGGACTTTAAGGAAATTGTCCCTATCTCAGCCCTTCAAGGAAATAACGTTTCTCGTCTAATTGACATCCTCAGTGAAAATCTTGAGGAAGGTTTCCAGTATTTCCCAGCTGATCAAATCACAGACCACCCAGAGCGTTTCTTGGTTTCAGAAATGATTCGTGAGAAAGTCTTGCACCTAACGCGTGAAGAAATCCCTCACTCAGTCGCAGTAGTAGTTGACTCCATGAAGCGTGACGAAGAGACCGACAAGGTTCATATCCGGGCAACCATCATGGTTGAGCGTGATAGTCAAAAAGGTATTATCATCGGAAAAGGTGGCGCCATGCTCAAGAAAATTGGGGCCATGGCCCGTCGTGATATCGAACTCATGCTAGGGGACAAGGTTTTCCTAGAAACTTGGGTCAAGGTCAAGAAAAACTGGCGTGATAAAAAGCTAGATTTGGCTGACTTTGGCTATAATGAAAAAGAATACTAAGTAGAGGTGGGCTCATGCCTGCTTCTTGTTTTTACAGAAGGAGGACTTATGCCTGAATTACCTGAGGTTGAAACGGTTCGTCGTGGCTTAGAAAAATTGATTTTGGGAAAGAAGATTTCGAGTATAGAAATTCGTTATCCCAAGATGATTAAGACGGATTTGGAAGAGTTTCAAAGGGAATTACCTGATCAGATTATCGAGTCAATGGGGCGCCGTGGAAAATATTTGCTTTTTTACCTAACAGACAAGGTTTTGATTTCCCATCTGCGGATGGAGGGAAAGTATTTTTTCTATCCAGACCAAGTTCCAGAACGTAAACATGCTCATGTTTTCTTCCAGTTTGAGGATGGTGGTACGCTTGTTTACGAGGATGTACGCAAGTTTGGTACAATGGAATTGCTGGCACCCGACCTTTTGGATGTCTACTTTATTTCTAAGAAACTAGGGCCTGAGCCAAGAGAGCAGGACTTTGATTTGCAGGTCTTTCAAGCTGCCCTAGCCAAGTCTAAAAAGCCTATCAAATCTCATCTCCTAGACCAAACCTTGGTAGCTGGTCTAGGTAATATCTATGTGGATGAGGTCCTCTGGCGAGCTCAGGTTCATCCAGCTAGACCTTCCCAAACTTTGACTGCAGAAGAAGCGTCAGCTATTCATGACCAGACCATTGCTGTTTTGGGACAGGCAGTTGAAAAGGGCGGTTCCACCATTCGGACCTATACCAATGCCTTTGGAGAAGACGGAACCATGCAGGACTTCCATCAGGTCTATGATAAGACTGGACAAGCATGTTCGCGCTGTGGGGCAGTGATTGAGAAATTCCAGCTCGGTGGACGAGGAACTCATTTTTGTCCTCAGTGTCAAAGGAGGGACTGATGGGAAAAATCATCGGAATCACAGGAGGAATTGCCTCTGGTAAGTCAACTGTAACAAATTTCCTAAGAGAGAAAGGTTTTCAAGCGGTGGATGCCGATGCAGTCGTCCATGATCTACAAAAACCCGGGGGTCGTCTTTATCAGGTTTTAGTCCAGCATTTTGGACAGGAAATCATACTTGAAAATGGAGAACTCAATCGCCCTCTCCTGGCTAGTCTCATCTTTTCAAATCCTGAGGAGCGGGAATGGTCTAAGCAAACCCAAGGAAAGATTATTCGTGAGGAATTGGCTGCACTGAGAGACCAGTTAGCCCAGACAGAAACGATTTTTTTCATGGATATTCCCCTACTTTTTGAACAGGACTACAGTGCCTGGTTTGATGAGACATGGCTGGTCTATGTGGATCGAGATGTTCAGGTGGAACGTTTCATGAAACGGGATCATCTTTCTAAGGAAGTAGCAGAGTCGCGTCTGGCAGCTCAGTGGTCTTTAGAAGAAAAGAAAAAATTGGCGAGTCATGTTCTAGACAACAATGGCAGTCGTGATCAGCTTGTGAGTCAAGTAGTGAAGTTACTTGAAGGAGGCGATAGCTGTGCAAGAGATTAGTTGGAAAGAGAATCTTCGTGTTGCCTGGTTCGGTAGTTTTCTAACGGGCGCCAGCATTTCCTTGGTCGTTCCTTTCATGCCTATCTTTGTAGAGCAGTTGGGAATTGAAGGAGACCAAGTTGCTTTCTATGCTGGATTAGCCATCTCAGTTTCGGCTGTTTCAGCAGCTCTAGTTTCTCCCATCTGGGGTATTCTTGCTGACAAATATGGACGAAAGCCCATGATGATTCGAGCAGGTCTTGCCATGACCATTACCATGGGAGGTTTGGCCTTCGTGCCAAATATCTATTGGCTACTCTTTTTGCGCTTGCTTAATGGTGTATTTACTGGATTTGTCCCCAATGCAACAGCCTTGATTGCTAGTCAGGTACCTAAAGATAAGTCTGGAGCGGCTCTGGGGACTCTATCTACAGGTGTAGTTGCGGGAACACTGACGGGCCCCTTTGTTGGAGGCTTTATTGCTGAAATTTTTGGCATTCGTAATGTCTTTTTATTGGTAGGTTCTTTCTTATTTTTAGCTGCAATCCTAACCATTTTCTTTATCAAGGAAGATTTTCAGCCAGTGGCTAAGGAGAAGGCTATCCCAACGAAAGAAGTATTTTCTTCTTTCAAGTATCCTAGGCTTTTAGTGAATCTATTTTTGACGAGCTTTGTCATTCAATTTTCAGCTCAATCAATTGGTCCCATTCTGGCTCTCTATGTGCGGGACTTAGGGCAGACTGAGAATCTCCTCTTTGTATCAGGATTGATCGTATCCAGCATGGGATTTTCTAGCATGATGAGTGCTGGAATTCTAGGAAAACTTGGCGATAAGGTAGGGAATCATAGATTGTTGGTCGCGGCGCAGATTTATTCCGTCATCATTTACCTTCTTTGTGCCCATGCAACCAGCCCCCTTCAACTTGGCTTGTATCGTTTTCTCTTTGGTTTGGGAACGGGAGCTCTCATACCAGGAGTCAATGCCCTTCTCAGCAAAATGACTCCAAAATCAGGTATTTCAAGGATTTTCGCTTTCAACCAAGTCTTTTTTTACCTCGGTGGAGTGATTGGACCTATGGCGGGATCTGCAGTTGCAGGATATTTGGGCTACCATGCTGTCTTTTATGCGACAGCAGCTTGTGTAGCTTTCAGTTGTTTATGCAACATAGTGCAATTTAGATCATTATTAAAAGCAAAGGAAATCTAGTGCGAGTAAAAATCAATCTCAAGTGCTCCTCTTGTGGCAGCATGAATTATCTAACCAGTAAGAACTCCAAAACCCATCCAGACAAGATTGAGGTTTTAAAATATTGTCCAAAGGAAAGAAAAGTAACTTTACATCTTGAATCTAAGTAGAATTTATGGTAAAATAATAGGGATTTTAAGGAGTTTGATATGTATAACCTATTATTAACCATTTTATTAGTATTATCTGTTGTGATTGTGATTGCGATTTTCATGCAACCAACCAAGAACCAATCCAGCAATGTATTTGATGCCAGCTCAGGTGATTTGTTTGAACGTAGTAAAGCGCGTGGTTTTGAAGCTGTGATGCAACGTTTGACAGGTATTTTAGTCTTTTTCTGGCTAGCCATTGCCTTAGCATTGACAGTATTATCAAGTAGATAAGAAATGGGCGAGACTAGGTCTTAGCCTATTTTTATTTTGAATGATGTTTACTAAAGTTATCATTCAAAAAATTATAAAAATCTAGAAAGAAAACATGAAAGATAAAATTAAAGAATATTTGCAAGAGAAGGGGCGAGTGACGGTAAATGACATTGCTCAGGCTCTCGGAAAGGATGGATCCAAGGATTTCCGTGAGTTGATTAAAACTCTGTCTCTGATGGAAAGAAAGCACCAGATTCGTTTTGAAGATGATGGTAGTTTATGTCTGGACCAAAAGAAGAAACATGAAATTACCCTCAAAGGGATTTTTCATGCCCATAAGAATGGCTTTGGCTTTGTCAGTCTAGAAGGCGAAGAGGACGACCTTTTTGTAGGAAAAAACGATGTCAACTATGCTATTGATGGCGATACCGTTGAGGTAGTCATTAAGAAAGTTGCTGACCGCAACAAGGGAACAGCTGCCGAAGCCAGAATCATTGATATATTAGAGCATAGTCTGACTACAGTTGTCGGCCAAATCGTTCTGGATCAGGAAAAGCCCAAGTATGCGGGCTACATCCGTTCAAAAAATCAGAAAATCAGCCAACCGATCTATGTGAAGAAACCAGCTATCAAGTTGGAAGGGACAGAGGTTCTCAAGGTCTTTATCGATAAATACCCAAGTAAGAAACATGATTTCTTTGTTGCTAGTGTCCTTGATGTGGTGGGGCACTCGACTGATGCTGGGATTGACGTTCTTGAAGTCTTGGAATCCATGGATATTGTTTCAGAATTTCCAGAAGCTGTTCTCAAGGAGGCAGAAAGTGTACCAGATGCTCCGTCTCAAAAGGATATGGAAGGTCGTCTGGACCTGAGAGATGAAATCACCTTTACCATTGACGGCGCGGATGCCAAGGACTTGGACGACGCAGTTCACATTAAGCCTTTGAAAAATGGCAATATCGAACTCGGTGTTCACATCGCGGATGTTTCCTACTATGTGACAGAGGGTTCTGCACTCGATAAGGAAGCCCTTAACCGCGCGACTTCTGTCTATGTAACAGACCGAGTGGTCCCAATGCTTCCAGAACGTTTATCAAATGGCATCTGCTCTCTCAATCCTCAAGTCGATCGCTTGACCCAGTCTGCCATTATGGAAATTGATAAACATGGTCGTGTGGTTCATTACACCATTACCCAAACAGTTATCAAGACTAGCTTCCGTATGACCTATAGCGCTGTCAATGACATCCTAGCTGGCGATGAGGAAAAGAGACAAGAGTTTAAGAAAATTGTTCCAAGTATCGAACTCATGGCCAAGCTCCATGAAAGGCTAGAAAGCATGCGTGAGAAACGTGGTGCCCTTAACTTTGATACCAGTGAAGCTAAGATCTTGGTGGATAAAAAAGGCAAGCCAGTTGATATCGTTCTTCGTCAGCGTGGTGTTGCAGAGCGGATGATCGAGTCCTTCATGTTGATTGCTAATGAAACGGTTGCCGAACACTTTAGTAAAATGGACCTACCTTTCATTTATCGGATTCACGAGGAGCCCAAGGCTGAAAAAGTTCAGAAGTTTATTGATTACGCTTCGAGCTTTGGCTTGCGAATTTATGGAACTGCCAGTGAGATTAGCCAGGAGGCGCTTCAAGACATCATGCGTGCGGTTGAGGGAGAGCCCTATGCGGATGTATTATCCATGATGCTTCTCCGTTCTATGCAACAGGCTCGCTATTCTGAGCACAATCACGGTCACTATGGACTAGCCGCTAACTATTACACTCACTTCACCAGTCCTATTCGCCGTTATCCAGACCTTCTAGTCCATCGAATGATTCGGGATTACGGCCGTTCTAAGGAAATAGCAGAGCATTTTGAACAAGTGATTCCAGAGATTGCAACCCAGTCTTCCAATCGTGAACGTCGTGCCATTGAGGCGGAGCGTGAAGTCGAAGCTATGAAAAAAGCTGAGTACATGGAAGAATACGTGGGAGAAGAGTACGATGCAGTTGTATCCAGCATTGTCAAGTTCGGTCTTTTTGTCGAATTGCCAAATACAGTTGAAGGCTTGATTCACATTACCAATCTACCTGAATTTTATCATTTCAACGAACGGGATTTGACTCTCCGTGGGGAGAAATCGGGCATAACTTTCCGTGTAGGTCAGCAGATTCGCATTCGAGTTGAAAGAGCCGATAAGATGACAGGTGAAATTGACTTCTCTTATATCCCAAGTGAGTTTGATGTCATCGAAAAAGGTTTGAAACAAGCTGGGCGCAAAGATAGAGGTCGTGGCTCAAGTCGTCGTTCAGATAAGAAGGAAGACAAGAGAAAATCAGGACGCTCAAATGATAAGCGCAAGCATTCACAAAAAGACAAGAAGAAAAAAGGTAAGAAACCTTTTTACAAGGAAGTAGCTAAGAAAGGAGCCAAGCATGGCAAAGGGCGAGGGAAAGGTCGTCGCACAAAATAAAAAGGCGCGCCACGACTATACAATCGTAGATACGCTAGAGGCAGGGATGGTCCTGACTGGAACTGAAATCAAGAGTGTACGAGCTGCTCGAATCAATCTCAAGGATGGCTTTGCCCAAGTAAAAAATGGGGAAGTCTGGCTGAGCAATGTTCATATTGCCCCTTACGAAGAGGGCAATATCTGGAACCAGGAACCAGAACGCCGTCGTAAACTCCTGCTCCATAAGAAGCAAATTCAAAAATTGGAACAAGAGACCAAAGGGACAGGAATGACCCTTGTTCCCCTTAAAGTCTATATCAAAGATGGCTACGCCAAACTCCTTTTAGGACTTGCTAAAGGGAAGCATGACTATGACAAACGGGAGTCGATCAAGCGTCGTGAACAAAACCGCGACATCGCGCGTGTGATGAAAGCTGTCAACCAGCGTTAAGAAGAGGAAGTAAAATGGAAAAACTAATTGCCTATAAACGGATGCCCTTGTGGAATAAACAGACCATGCCTGAAGCAGTTCAGCAAAAGCACAATACTAAAGTCGGCACTTGGGGAAAAATTACTGTCTTGAAGGGGGCACTCAAGTTTATTGAGTTAACAGAAGATGGTGAGGTTCTAGCTGAGCACCTCTTTGAGGCAGGAGCTGACAATCCCATGGCACAACCGCAAGCCTGGCATCGAGTAGAGGCTGCAACAGACGATGTAGAGTGGTACTTGGAATTTTATTGTAAACCTGAGGATTATTTCCCTAAGAAATACCAGACCAATCCAGTCCATTCGGAAGTCTTAGAGGCTATGCAGACGGTGAAACCAGGAAGAGCCTTGGATTTGGGTTGTGGTCAGGGGCGTAACTCTCTCTTTCTCGCACAGAATGGTTTTGATGTGACAGCTGTGGATCAAAATGAATTGTCCCTTGAAATCTTGCAAAGCATCGTAGAGCAAGAGGATCTAGACATGCCTGTCGGACTTTATGATATCAATTCAGCCAGCATTAGCCAAGACTATGATTTCATCGTATCGACAGTTGTTCTGATGTTCCTACAAGCGGACCGCATTCCAGCTATTATCCAAAATATGCAGGAGC
Organism: Streptococcus oralis subsp. oralis; assembly: GCF_002096455.1. Classification (GTDB taxonomy): domain Bacteria; phylum Bacillota; class Bacilli; order Lactobacillales; family Streptococcaceae; genus Streptococcus; species Streptococcus oralis_CY. Next base: position 567,286 of record NZ_NCUL01000008.1, read on the forward strand.
ACACCACAGTCGGTGGCTACAATCTCATCGTCTGTGCCATGGATACGGAGGATTATCCTTGCTCGGTTAACTTCCCATTCACCTTTAAAGAAGGGGAGTTGGCGGACTACTACAAGGATTGGGAATTGGTCAAATATAATGAAAATCCAGGACATCTGCACCGTCGTGATGAAAATGGCAATCGCATTCAACTACGCTTTGCGACTATGCTAGCTAAAAAAGTCAAGTAAAAACCTATACCAGCGAATAGAGACCACTTTGCAAAGTTTCTATTCGTTTTTGTTTGCGTTGGTTGATTGGGGCGAGCAGGATTTTATGCTATACTAGAAGTAGGAAATCTGAGCAGTAGAACTGTGTTGCTGATACTCTCAGCGCAAGAAAGTCTTTATGATGGAGGTGGTCGAATGACGAGTCTTTTGGTGGAATTGTATGATCGGCATGTATTGGAAAAGAATGTCTACCAAGCCTTTATCAGTGATTGTGACGAGATTCTTTTTCTATCTTTGACGAAAATAAGCAATGAAGAGAAGCTCTCCCTCCGTCAGTTTATCATGGATGAGGTGCCTCATATCCAACGAGTGACCTTTCGTCAGTTATCCTTAGAACAACTAGCGGACCAGTTAGATTATTGTCTAGCAGGCTATGACCAAGTCCTTCTCGATGTTTTTGGTGGGGATTCGCTACTAGCCTTATCTCTCTATCAATACGGCTTGGATCGGGACCTCCCCATCGTTGCCATGGATGTCGAGCGAGGAAAACAATACAAGTGGGTAGCCGGACAGTTAGAAAAAGAAGATTTGGACATTCCAACCCTAAGCATCCAGCAGCTGATAGCCTTGCGTGGTGGAAAAATCCTCAAATCCAAACGCCCTATCCACTCAGCTCAGCAAATTGCAGCCATCAAAAAGCTAGCCAGCTCTGCCATTGCCAATCCTGCCCACTGGTATCAAGTGACCCAATTTTTCTCTCTAGCTAAGACCAATGACCTGCATGCTGAGACCGAAAAGATACTGGAAAACAACGGCAGGTATTATCACTATCCAAAATCCCTTATTCCTTTACTTGTGGAAGCGGGGATGCTTTGTATTGAAAGCGAGGACAAGAAACGAGTAGCATACAGCTTTCCAAGTCAAGAAGCTCAAGTCTTTTGCCGCAATAAGGGACATATTTTAGAGGTATATCTCTATCTCTTGGCGCTTGAATCTCAGCTGTTTGATGAGTGCATGATAGGAGGTGAGATTGATTGGAATGGCATCTTTCCAGAGGCAGACAATGTTCAAAATGAGATTGATGTCATTCTGAGAAAGGGCCGCTCGATTACCTTTATCTCCTGCAAGATGACAGATTTATCAGTTGAAGCCATCAACGAACTAGAAGTCTATGCCAATCATTTTGCTGGGGAGAGTTGCCTCAAGTTAATTGTCTGTACGGGGAAAATCAATCCAGCTTATGCCAATCGCTGCCAAGAATACGGCGTGCTGGTCATTAGAAGTGAGCAGATTTCCAATCTCATTCCCATGCTAAAAAAATATTCTAAGAGACAAAAAAGATAAGAAATAATATTAAGAAAGGCTGGAATTCCAGCCTTTTTTACTTCTTTTTCGAATAAATGAGAAAAGGAGGTAGACCATGTTTGTAGCCAGAGATGCCAAGGGAAATTTGATAAACGCTCTCGAAAAAGATGTGACCAAGCAAGCTTATACTTGTCCAGCCTGTGGAGGCGGACTACGATTGCGCCAAGGACAGAGTATTCGGTCGCATTTTGCCCATGAATCTTTAAGAGATTGTATGGCTATTTTCGAGAATGAAAGTCCAGAACACTTGGGAAATAAAGAGGCCCTTTATCATTGGGTCAAGAAGGACAATCAAGTCGCCTTAGAATATAGTCTGCCCGAGATTCAGCAGATAGCAGATGTTCTCGTCAATGAGAAACTAGCTCTGGAGGTTCAGTGCAGTTCCTTGTCTCAAAAGCTTTTAGGCGATAGAAGTCGAGGCTACCGCAGTCAGGGATACCAAGTTATCTGGCTACTGGGAGAAAAACTCTGGTTAAAAGAGCGACTTACACAATTGCAAAGGGGATTTCTCTATTTTAGTCAAAATATGGGATTCTTTGTTTGGGAACTAGATTTCAAAAAGCAAGTTTTGAGACTCAAATATCTTTTGCATCAGGACCTACGTGGCAAGCTTCATTTTCAGGTCAAGGAATTTCCCTATGGCCAAGGAAATCTCTTGGAAATTCTACGATTTCCTTATCAAAAACAAAAACTGCCTCGTTTTGCAGTTGTGCAAGATTCCACTATCTGTCACTACATTCGCCAGCAGTTGTACTACCAAACGCCTTACTGGATGAAGAAGCAGGAGGAAGCTTATTATCAAGGAGACAATCTATTAAACCATCAACTGGACGACTGGTATCCCCAGGTCAGACCGATAGAGTCAGGTGATTTTTTGCAGATTGAAACGGATTTGGCTAGCTATTATAGAAATTTTCAGGCTTACTATCAAAAAAATCCGAAAAATAATCGCCAAAAGCTCTATCCACCAGCCTTTTATCACTTATATTTCTCAAAAAATGTGGTAAAATAGAAAGGATGGAGGAATCTTATGGTATTACAACGACATGAAATAAATGAAAAAGATACATGGGATCTTTCGACAATCTACCCAACAGACCAGGCTTGGGAAGAAGCCTTGAAAGATTTAACTGAAAAAGTACAAACAGCATCTCAGTATGAGGGACATCTTTTGGACAGCGCAGACAGTTTGCTTGAGATCACAGAATTCTCACTTGACTTGGAACGCCAAGTTGAAAAGCTTTATGTCTATGCACATATGAAAAATGACCAGGACACGCGTGAAGCCAAGTATCAAGAGTACTATGCCAAGGCAATGACCCTATACAGTCAGTTAGAACAAGCCTTTTCATTCTATGAACCTGAGTTTATGGAGATTAGCGAAGAGCAGTATGCGGCCTTCCTAGAAGCTCAACCAAAACTCCAAGTTTACAAGCACTTTTTTGACAAGCTCTTGCAAAAGAAAGACCATGTTCTTTCGCAACGTGAGGAAGAATTGCTTGCTGGAGCAGGAGAAATCTTTGGCGCTGCTAGTGAAACTTTCGCTATTTTGGACAATGCGGATATTAGCTTCCCATATGTCCTTGATGACGAAGGCAAGGAAGTGCAACTCTCACACGGTACTTACATCCGTTTGATGGAGTCTAAAAACCGTGAAGTGCGTCGTGGTGCCTATGAAGCCCTTTATGCGACATATGAGCAATTCCAACACACTTACGCTAAGACTTTGCAGACAAATGTTAAGGTGCAAAACTACCGAGCAAAAGTTCGCAACTATAAGAGTGCTCGCCATGCAGCTCTCGCAGCAAACTTTGTTCCAGAAAGTGTCTATGACAATCTAGTAGCAGCAGTTCGCAAGCACTTGCCACTCTTGCATCGATACCTTAACCTTCGTTCTAAAATCTTGGGGATTTCCGACCTCAAGATGTACGATGTCTACACACCACTCTCGTCAGTAGATTATAGCTTTACCTACGAGGAAGCCTTGAAAAAGGCAGAAGAAGCTTTGGCAGTCTTGGGTGACGACTACTTGAGCCGTGTCAAACGTGCCTTTAGCGAGCGTTGGATTGATGTCTATGAAAACCAAGGCAAGCGTTCTGGTGCCTACTCTGGTGGTTCTTACGATACCAATGCCTTTATGCTTCTCAACTGGCAGGACAATCTAGACAATCTTTTTACCCTTGTCCATGAAACAGGTCACAGTATGCACTCAAGCTATACTCGTGAAACCCAACCTTATGTTTACGGAGATTATTCTATCTTCTTGGCTGAGATTGCCTCAACGACTAACGAAAATATCTTGACGGAGAAATTACTGGAAGAAGTGGAAGACGATGCAACGCGCTTTGCTATTCTCAATAACTTCCTAGATGGTTTCCGTGGAACAGTCTTCCGTCAAACTCAATTCGCTGAGTTTGAACATGCCATCCACCAAGCAGACCAAAATGGAGAAGTCTTGACAAGTGATTTCCTCAATAAGCTCTACGCTGACTTGAATCAAGAGTACTACGGACTCAGCAAGGAAGACAATCCTCAGATCCAATACGAGTGGGCACGCATTCCACATTTCTACTATAACTACTATGTTTATCAGTATTCAACTGGTTTTGCAGCTGCTTCAGCCTTGGCTGAGAAGATTGTCCACGGTAGTCAAGAAGACCGTGACCGCTATATCGACTACCTCAAGGCAGGTAAGTCTGACTATCCGCTCAATGTCATGAGAAAAGCTGGTGTTGATATGGAGAAGGAAGACTATCTTAACGATGCCTTTGCAGTCTTTGAACGTCGCTTGAACGAGTTTGAAGCTCTTGTTGAAAAATTGGGACTAGCTTAAGATGGTAGAGTCTTATAGTAAAAATGCCAATCACAATATGCGACGTCCCGTCGTTAAAGAAGAAATCGTAGAACTCATGCGGCAGCGTCAAAAGCAGGTGACAGGTTCTTTGAAAGAATTGGAGACCTTTGCTCGCAAGGAGAACATTCCCATCATTCCCCATGAAACAGTTGCCTACTTCCGTTTTCTTATGGAAACTATGCAACCTAAGAACATTTTGGAGATTGGAACGGCAATTGGCTTTTCTGCCCTCCTGATGGCGGAACATGCGCCAGATGCCAAGATTACAACGATTGATCGTAATCCAGAAATGATAGGCTTTGCCAAGGAAAACTTTGCCCAGTTTGACAGTCGTCAGCAAATCACTCTTTTAGAGGGAGATGCAGTCGATGTTTTATCTACTTTGACAGAAACATATGATTTTGTCTTTATGGATTCGGCCAAGTCAAAGTATATCGTCTTTCTGCCTGAAATCCTCAAGCACTTGGAAGTTGGTGGAGTAGTGGTCTTGGATGATATTTTCCAAGGAGGAGATGTTGCCAAGGACATCATGGAAGTCCGCCGAGGTCAACGCACCATTTACCGTGGTTTGCAAAGACTTTTCGACGCAACGTTGGACAATCCAGGTCTAACAGCAACTCTAGTTCCGCTTGGAGACGGCATTCTCATGTTACGAAAGAATCTAGCAGAAGTAGAGCTTCCTGAGAGCGAATGATTTTCAGAAAAATTTAAGAAATTATAGTAAAATAGATAAGGTAACACTTACCGTAAAAGGAGTAAAAATGAAGAAAAAACTTATGGCAGGAGCCATCACACTTTTATCAGTAGCAACACTTGCAGCTTGTTCAAACAGTTCTGAAGGAAAAGATTTGATCAGTATGAAGGGCGATGTGATTACAGAACATCAATTCTTTGAAGAAGTAAAGAACAATCCAACTGCACAACAAGTCTTGCTCAATATGACCATCCAAAAAGTATTTGAACAACAATATGGATCAGAAGTAACGGATAAAGATGTGGATGATGCTGTTGCTGAAGAACAAAAGAAATACGGCGATAGCTACAACAGCGTGCTTCAACGTGCAGGTATGACACCTGAGACTCGTAAAGCTCAAATCCGCACTAGCAAATTGGTTGAATTAGCAGTTAAAAAGGCTGCTGAGAGTGAGTTGACAGACGAAGCCTACCAAAAAGCTTTTGAGTCTTACACACCAGATGTAACAGCTCAAATCATCCGTTTGGATAATGAAGACAAGGCAAAAGAAGTACTTGAGAAAGCTAAAGCAGAAGGTGCAGATTTTGCTCAGTTGGCAAAAGACAACTCTAATGACGATAAAACAAAAGAAAATGGTGGAGAAATCACTTTTGACTCTGCTTCAACAGAACTTCCAGAACAAGTCAAGAAAGCAGCCTTTGCCTTGGATGTGAACGGGGTTTCTGATGTGATTACAGCTACTGGAACACAAGCCTATAGCAGTCAGTTCTACATCATCAAAGTAACGAAGAAAACAGAAAAATCTTCTAATATAGAGGATTACAAAGAAAAATTGAAGACTATCATCTTGACTCAAAAACAAAATGATTCAGCTTTTGTTCAAGGAGTAATTGGTAAAGAATTGCAAGCAGCAAACATCAAGGTTAAAGACCAAGCCTTCCAAAACATCTTCACCCAATACATCGGTGGTGGTGACTCAAGCTCAAGCAGCAGTTCTTCATCTAACTAAGTAAGCAAAAAACAAATCTCAAAAGAGATTTGTTTTTTTATACCTGATACTAGAAAATGAGTAAAATTCGAAGGATTAAAGGATAAGAGTTTTTTTCTTTCTGAAAAAGTGGTATAATAGCAATCAAAACTAGAAAATAAAACGGAATTGGGAACAGAAGCGTCTGTTCCTATTAGAGTGGTGAAATATGAAAATTAGTAAAAGGCACCTACTAAACTATTCCATTTTGATTCCTTATTTCCTTTTATCGATTTTGGGACTGATTGTGGTGTACTCGACAACGAGTGCAACCTTGATCGAAGAAGGGAAAAGCGCCTTTCAATTGGTGCGTAACCAGGGGATCTTCTGGATAGCTAGTTTGATTTTGATTGCCTTAATCTATAAATTAAAATTAGGTTTCCTAAGAAATGGGCGTCTCATCTTTATCGTAATGATTGTGGAGATGGTTCTTTTAGCTCTGGCGCGACTGGTCGGGACACCTGTCAATGGAGCATACGGATGGATCTCTGTAGGACCTGTAACGATTCAGCCTGCAGAGTACCTTAAGATTATCATCATCTGGTACCTGGCACATCGATTTTCAAAACAACAAGATGAGATTGCGGTTTATGACTTCCAGGTTTTGACACAGAATCAGTGGCTACCTCGAGCTTTTAACGACTGGCGTTTTGTTCTGCTAGTTCTGATTGGTAGCTTGGGAATTTTCCCAGACTTGGGAAATGCGACCATCTTGGTCTTGGTGGCGCTCATCATGTATACGGTTAGTGGGATCGCCTATCGTTGGTTCTCGACCATTTTGGCTCTCTTGGCAGGGAGCTCAATGTTAGTCTTGTCTGTCATTCGCTTTGTTGGGGTTGAAAAGTTCTCTCAAATTCCTGTATTTGGTTACGTTGCTAAACGTTTTAGTGCCTTCTTTAATCCCTTTAATGACTTGGCAGGTGCAGGACACCAGCTCGCAAATTCCTACTATGCAATGGTAAATGGTGGCTGGTTTGGACTGGGACTGGGGAATTCTATCGAGAAGCGTGGTTATCTGCCAGAAGCCCATACGGATTTTGTCTTTTCGATTGTCATCGAGGAGTTTGGATTCGTAGGAGCTAGTATGATTTTGGCTTTACTCTTCTTCTTGATTTTGCGAATCATCTTGGTTGGTATTCGAGCAAAGGATCCCTTTAACTCCATGGTTGCTATTGGTGTCGGAGGGATGATCCTTGTTCAGGTCTTTGTCAATATCGGTGGGATTTCAGGGTTGATTCCTTCTACAGGGGTAACCTTCCCCTTCCTTTCACAAGGTGGGAACAGTCTACTGGTATTATCCGTAGCCATCGCGCTTGTACTGAACATTGATGCCAGTGAAAAACGTGCCAAGCTTATCAGAGAATACGAGAATCAAACCGATGAAAGTCTGTAAGGATTGAATGGAAAGGAAAGTATATGTCTCTTCAAAAATTAGAAAACTATAGTAATAAAGCAGTCGTCCAAGAAGAAGTCTTGATTCTGACTGAGCTATTAGAAGATATCACAAAAAATATGCTGGCGCCAGAAACCTTTGAAAAGATTATCCAGTTGAAGGAATTATCAACTAGCGAGAATTATCAAGGGCTCAATGACCTAGTGACCAGTCTTTCGAATGAAGAAATGATTTACATTTCACGCTATTTCTCTATCCTTCCACTTTTGATTAATATCTCTGAGGATGTGGATTTGGCCTATGAAATCAATCACCAAAACAATGTGGACCAAGACTATCTAGGAAAACTATCTACAACGATTAAGATGGTAGCTGAAAAAGAAAATGCAGCCGAAATTTTAGAAAAGTTAAATGTCGTTCCTGTCTTGACCGCCCATCCAACGCAAGTACAACGCAAGAGTATGCTGGATTTGACCAACCATATCCATACGCTCTTGCGCAAGTACCGTGATGTCAAACTCGGCTTGATTAATAAAGAAAAATGGCACACAGATCTCCGTCGTTACATTGAAATTATCATGCAAACGGACATGATTCGTGAGAAGAAATTGAAAGTAACCAACGAAATCACCAACGTGATGGAGTACTACCAAAGTTCTTTCCTGAATGCTGTTCCACGTTTGACAGCTGAGTATAAAAAAATGGCAAAAGAACAAGGTATCGATCTCCAACATCCAAAACCGATTACCATGGGGATGTGGATCGGAGGAGACCGTGATGGAAATCCTTTCGTAACAGCGGAAACCCTCAATAAATCAGCCTTGACTCAGTGTGAAGTCATCATGAACTACTATGATGAAAAGATTTATAATCTTTATCGTGAATTTTCACTGTCAACCAGCATCGTGAATGTCAGCGACAAGGTTCGTGAGATGGCGCTGAAGTCACAAGATAACTCCATTTACCGTGAAAAAGAACTCTATCGTCGTGCTCTTTTTGACATTCAAGCTAAGATGCAGGCAACTAAGGCTTATCTCATTGAAGACAAGGAACTTCAGCCTAGATATGCCACTGCAGATGAATTTTATCAAGATTTGTTGGCCATTCGGGACTCTCTCCTTGAAAACAAAGGGGAATACCTGATTTCTGGAGAATTTGTCGAGTTGATGCAAGCTGTCGAAATCTTTGGCTTCTACCTTGCCTCTATTGACATGCGCCAGGATTCTAGCGTTCACGAAGCCTGTGTGGCTGAATTGTTAGCATCAGCTGGTATCAACGATCACTATAGCGATCTGTCTGAAGACGAAAAATGTAGCCTTCTCTTAAAAGAGTTGGAAGAAGATCCTCGTATCCTCTCAGCCACTCATGCTGAAAAGTCAGAACTTCTTGAGAAGGAACTGTCTATCTTTAAAGCTGCCCGCAAGTTGAAGGATAAACTGGGTGAAAATGTCATTCGTCAAACCATTATCTCACATGCAACCAGTGTATCAGATATGCTAGAGCTAGCAATCATGCTCAAGGAAGTAGGCTTGGTAGATGCCCAAAAAGCGCGTGTTCAGATTGTTCCCCTCTTTGAAACAATCGAAGACTTGGATCACTCAGAAGAGACTATGAGAAGATATTTCTCTCTACCTTTGGCTAAAAAATGGATTGCTTCAAAAGACAACTACCAAGAAATCATGCTTGGCTACTCTGATAGTAACAAAGACGGTGGTTACCTGTCATCATGTTGGACCCTCTATAAAGCTCAACAACAACTGACTGCTATTGGGGATGAATTTGGCGTTAAGGTCACTTTCTTCCACGGTCGTGGTGGTACTGTGGGTCGTGGTGGTGGACCAACTTATGAAGCCATCACATCTCAACCGCTCAAGTCTATTAAGGACCGTATCCGTCTGACTGAGCAAGGAGAAGTCATTGGAAATAAATACGGAAACAAAGACGCTGCTTATTATAACCTTGAAATGTTGGTTTCTGCAGCCATTAACCGCATGATTACCAAGAAGAAGAGTGATATCAATACGTCAAATCGTTACGAAGCTATCATGGATCAAGTAGTGGACCGTAGTTATGATATCTACCGTGATTTGGTCTTTGGAAATGAACATTTCTATGACTATTTCTTTGAATCAAGTCCAATCAAAGCTATTTCAAGCTTCAATATCGGTTCGCGTCCAGCAGCTCGTAAGACCATCACTGAAATTGGTGGTTTGCGTGCCATTCCTTGGGTCTTCTCATGGTCACAAAGCCGTGTCATGTTTCCTGGATGGTATGGAGTAGGATCCAGCTTTAAAGAGTTTATAGATCAAGATCCAAAGAATATCGAGTTCCTTCGTGATATGTACCAAAACTGGCCTTTCTTCCAATCTTTGCTTTCCAATGTGGACATGGTCTTGTCTAAGTCTAATATGAATATTGCTTTTGAATATGCCAAGCTCTGTGAAGACGAAGAAGTACAAGCTATCTACTACACTATTTTAGATGAATGGCAGTTGACTAAGGACGTTATTTTAGCTATCGAAGGTTATGACGAACTCTTGGCAGAAAACTCTTACCTAAAAGACAGTCTAAACTATCGTATGCCTTACTTTAATATCCTTAACTACATCCAGTTGGAGTTGATCAAACGTCAACGTCGCGGAGAATTGTCGGCAGACGAAGAAAAACTGATCCATACAACTATCAACGGAATTGCAACTGGTTTGCGTAATTCAGGCTGATATTCTACAAACTTCCTCTTTTTTCAAGGGGAAGTTTTTGAATTGTTTAAAAAATTCTAAAAATAAGCTTGACAAGTAGTTGAAAAATGATATAATTTAAACATTCAGAAAGTAATCTTGCTCATTTTTTAGAGAGTCTGTGGTTGGTGAAAGCAGATAGATGAAATTGATGAAATTGGGCTGAATGTACTTAAGAATTTGAAATCATAAAAATTCGGTGAGCACACCTTACAGTGCAACTCGTTATTGCGAGAAGGAGCGATAGGAATATTCCTATAATTGAGGTGGCACCGCGCATCGACGTCCTCACACAAGTTTTTTGTGTGAGGACTTTTTCTATGGGGAGGAAAGATATTGGAATTTAAACGATGGCATCGCTTGATGATGTGATTTAAAAAGTTAAGGTAAAAGAATTAAGGAGAAAGAAAAATGAAAAATAAACGTTTGATTGGAATTGTCGCTGGATTAGCAGTATTGGTGGTGGCTAGCTTGATTTATTCATCAATGAACAAACCAGCAGCTAAGGAAGAGCAAAAGGTCGCTAAGGTTGGTGTCCTTCAATTTGTTAGTCACCCATCCTTGGACTTGATTTACCAAGGAATTCAAGATGGACTAGCTGAAGAAGGCTATAAGGACGACCAGGTAAAAATCGACTTTATGAACTCTGAAGGCGATCAGAGCAAGGTTGCAACCATGAGTAAACAATTGGTTGCTAATGGAAACGATGTTGTTGTTGGGATCGCAACACCAGCTGCTCAAGGACTTGCTAGTGCTACAAAAGACCTACCTGTTATCATGGCTGCTATTACAGACCCAATCGGTGCTAACTTGGTCAAAGATTTGAAAAAACCAGGTGGCAACATCACAGGGGTGTCAGACCATAACCCAGCTGAACAGCAAGTAGAGTTGATTAAAACCCTCACACCAAATGTCAAAACGCTCGGAGCTCTCTACTCAAGCAGTGAAGATAACTCAAAATCACAAGTTGAAGAATTCAAGGCTTATGCTGAAAAAGCAGGTTTGACAGTCGAAACATTTGCCGTTCCATCAACCAATGAAATTGCTTCAACAGTCAATGTTATGACCAGCAAGGTCGATGCGATTTGGGTTCCAATTGATAACACCATCGCATCCGCATTTTCAACAGTTGTTTCAAGCAACCAAACAGCTAAAAAGCCAATCTATCCAAGTGCCACTGCCATGGTAGAAGCAGGTGGATTAGCATCTGTAGTAGTTGACCAACACGATCTTGGAGTGGCTACTGGTAAGATGATTGCCAAAGTATTGAAAGGTGAAAAACCAGCTGATACGCCAGTTAATGTCTTTTCAACTGGTAAGTCAGTGATTAACAAAAAACTAGCGCAGGAACTTGGTATCACCATTCCTGAGTCCGTTCTAAAAGAAGCAGGACAAGTGATTGAATAAAGATAAAGGAGGAGCTGGACACATCTCCTCCCATTTTTACTAAAGAAAGAAATGAGTGAAAGATTATGATAGTATCCATTATTTCTCAGGGGATGGTCTGGGCGATTTTAGGTTTGGGAATCTTTATGACTTTTCGAATTTTGAATTTTCCAGATATGACTACTGAAGGTTCTTTTCCTCTTGGGGGAGCAGTAGCTGTAACCTTGATAACACAGGGAGTCAATCCATTTTTAGCGACCTTAGCTGCAGTAGGAGCAGGTTGTCTAGCTGGTATGGCGACAGGTCTCTTATATACCAAAGGAAAAATCCCAACTCTCTTATCAGGAATTTTAGTCATGACTTCCTGCCATTCCATCATGCTCATGATTATGGGACGTGCCAACTTGGGGCTTCTTGGGACCAAGCAAATTCAAGATATCTTGCCTTTTGATTCGGATCTCAATCAACTCCTGACTGGATTAATCTTTGTAGCTCTTGTAATTGGTCTCATGCTCTTTTTCCTTGATACCAAACTAGGTCAGGCCTACATCGCTACTGGTGATAATCCTGATATGGCTCGTAGCTTTGGTATCAATACAGGACGTATGGAACTCATGGGCTTGGTTCTCTCAAATGGGATTATCGCGCTTGCAGGGGCCTTAATTGCTCAACAAGAAGGATACGCGGATGTTTCTCGAGGAATCGGCGTGATTGTCGTAGGGCTTGCTAGCTTGATTATTGGTGAGGTTTTGTTCAAGAGTTTGACCCTAGCAGAGCGACTCATGACCATCGTTGTAGGGTCTATTGCTTATCAGTTCCTCGTTTGGGGAGTGATTGCTCTTGGGTTTAATACAAGTTATCTTCGTTTGTACAGCGCCTTGATTTTGGCGGTTTGCCTCATGATTCCAACCTTCAAAAACAAATACCTGAAAGGAGTCAAGTTTAGCAAATGACAGCAATTGTAGAATTAAAAAATGCCACCAAAGTCATCACGAATGGCTTTGACGAGGAAAAAATCATTCTGAATGATGTTTCTCTTGAAATTTTTGAACATGATTTCATTACTATCCTAGGTGGAAATGGAGCAGGGAAGTCAACGCTTTTTAACACTATTGCAGGTACCTTGCCCTTAACAAGTGGAAGTATCCGTATCATGGGCGAGGATGTGACGCATTTTTCACCTGAAAAGCGGGCTAAGTACTTGTCTCGTGTTTTTCAGGATCCAAAGATGGGTACGGCTCCCCGTATGACGGTGGCGGAAAATCTCTTGATTGCCAAGTTTCGTGGTGAGAAGAGAGGACTCCTTCCCAGGAGACTTTCAAGCCATAGAGAAGAGTTTCAGGCTACCATTGAAAAAGTGGGAAATGGTCTTGAAAAGCATCTAGATACTCCGATTGAATTTTTATCAGGCGGTCAACGTCAGGCCTTGAGTCTCTTGATGGCAACCTTGAAGCGACCAGAGTTGCTCTTGTTGGATGAACACACAGCAGCTCTTGACCCAAAGACCAGTGTGGCCTTGATGGAGTTAACAGATGACTTTGTTAGCAAGGATCATCTGACAGCCTTGATGATTACCCACCATATGGAAGATGCACTAAAGTATGGCAATCGTCTGATAGTCATGAAGGAAGGCCGAATCATCCAAGACCTCAATAAAGAAGAAAAAGCTAAGATGAAGATCTCAGACTATTATCAATTATTTGAATAGATGAGTTAAATTATCATCAAAAATAGTGAAGAAAAACTTAGAATCCTGAAAGTGTTTCTGAGTTTTTTATCTTCCATTTCAATCTGGAAAAATATAGCAAAGAGAATTCCGGAAAGCGTATGAAATGGTTTACTTTTTTTCAGAAATAAGCTATACTAGTTTACGTGAAACTATGATAAGATGGAGGTATTGTGTATGGTTGACAAGCAAGTCATTGAAGAAATCAAAAACAATGCCAACATTGTGGAAGTCATAGGTGATGTGATTTCTTTACAGAAGGCTGGACGGAACTATTTAGGGCTCTGTCCTTTTCATGGTGAAAAGACCCCCTCTTTCAACGTAGTTGAGGACAAGCAGTTTTATCACTGTTTTGGCTGTGGTCGTTCAGGAGATGTCTTTAAGTTTATCGAAGAATACCAAGGCGTGTCCTTCATGGAAGCCGTTCAGCTCTTAGGAGAGCGCGTCGGTATTCAACTGGCCATGCCTGTCCAGTCTCGTCCCCAACAAGCTTCCCCTCATCAAGCTCTATATGATATGCATGAAGAAGCTGCCCGTTTTTACCATGCCATCCTCATGACGACCAAGATGGGAGAAGAAGCAAGGGCTTATCTATATAAACGAGGCTTGACGGATGATGTTTTGAAGCATTTCCAGATTGGACTGGCGCCAGCAGAGAGAACCTATCTCTATCAACGTTTGGCTGACAAGTTTGAGGAAAAGGATTTATTGGATTCGGGCTTGTTCTATCTGTCAGATGGTAATCAATTTTATGATACTTTTTTTGGACGGATCATCTTTCCTTTGACCAATGACAAGGGACAGGTTATTGCCTTTTCAGGTCGTATCTGGCAAGAAACGGATAGTCAGACTGCCAAATATAAAAATAGTCGCTCGACTGCAATTTTTAACAAGAGTTACGAATTGTATCATTTGGACAAGGCAAAAAAGGGAACAGGTAAGATTACAGAGCTCTATCTGATGGAAGGCTTCATGGATGTGATTGCAGCCTACCGTGCTGGTATAGAAAATGCTGTAGCTTCCATGGGAACAGCCTTAAGCAAGGAGCATGTTGACCACCTTAAACGCTTTACCAAAAAAATTGTTCTCAGCTATGATGGTGACAAGGCAGGGCAGGCAGCAACAGCCAAGGCTCTAGAGGAGTTAAAAGACTTCTCAGTTGAGGTTGTTCGAGTACCTGATGCCATGGACCCAGATGAGTATTTGCAAAAGAATTCTGCTGAAGACCTGGCTTACCTTTTAACCAAGACTCGGATTAGTCCTATAGAGTTCTATATTCACCAGCTAAAGCCTGAAAATAGTGATAACTTACAGGCGCAAATTGAATTCATTGAAAAGATTGCGCCCCTAATCGCCAAAGAAAAGTCTATCACTGCCCAGAATTCTTATATCCACATTCTAGCAGATAATCTCCCTTCCTTTGATTACCAGCAGGTGGAGCAGATTGTAAATGAAAGTCGCATTGTTCAGAGGCAGGAAAGAGTCAAAGAGGAGCAACCTCCAGCAGCGATTAGTTTACCTGTAACGCGGCAACTGACGGCAGTCATGAGAGCAGAGGCTCATCTCCTCTATAGGATGGCTGAGAATCCAGTTGTTCTAAATGACTACCGATTAAGAGAAGATTTTTTCTTTGATACCCCAGAATTTCAAATTCTTTACGAATTATTAAGTGCAGAGGGAGAAATCGGTTCAGAGGAACTGTCTCATCAGACGCCTGAGGTTGAAAATGCTTGGTACCACGTGCTTAGTCTGGATTTGCCAGCTGAGATGTTGCCTCAAGAGCTAGTGGAAGTCGAAGCGACTCGAAATCGTGCCCTCCTCAGCAAGGACAACTTAAGAATTAAAAAGAAAGTGCAGGAAGCTAGTCATGTAGGAGATACAGACACAGCCTTGGAAGAATTGCAACGATTGATTTCCCAAAAGAGAAGAATGGAGTAATAATGGCAACAAAACAAAAAGAAGTGACCACATTTGATGTGCAAGTAGCAGACTTTATCCGTAACCACAAAAAAACAGGAACAGCAACAGATGATGAAATCAATTCAAGTCTGGTTATTCCTTTCACCCTCGATGCAGACGGCATTGAAGACCTTTTGCAACGGATTCAGGATGCTGGAATTTCTATCACAGACAACGAAGGAAATCCAAGTGCACGTGTGCTTAGTGCAGAAGAAGAACCAGAACTCAGTGATGAGGACTTGATTGGCTCAACTTCTGCCAAGGTTAATGACCCAGTCCGTATGTATTTGAAGGAAATCGGGGTTGTTCCTCTCTTGACCAACGAAGAGGAAAAAGAATTGGCCCTAGCAGTTGAGGCTGGTGATATCGAAGCCAAACAACGTCTTGCGGAAGCCAACCTTCGTTTGGTGGTTTCCATCGCTAAACGCTACGTAGGGCGTGGCATGCAGTTTCTTGACTTGATCCAAGAAGGAAACATGGGCTTGATGAAGGCTGTTGACAAGTTTGACTATTCAAAAGGATTTAAGTTTTCAACTTACGCAACTTGGTGGATTCGTCAGGCGATTACCCGTGCCATTGCTGACCAGGCCCGCACTATTCGTATCCCTGTCCACATGGTTGAAACCATTAACAAGCTTGTCCGTGAACAGCGGAATCTCCTTCAAGAATTGGGTCAAGATCCAACTCCTGAACAAATCGCTGAGCGTATGGATATGACACCTGACAAGGTGCGTGAAATCTTGAAAATCGCTCAAGAACCAGTATCACTTGAAACACCGATTGGTGAAGAGGACGATAGCCATCTTGGGGACTTTATCGAAGACGAAGTAATTGAAAATCCAGTGGATTATACAACTCGTATCGTCTTGCGTGAGCAGTTGGATGAAGTCTTGGATACTCTCACAGACCGTGAAGAAAACGTTCTGCGCCTTCGTTTCGGTTTGGACGATGGGAAAATGCGTACTCTTGAAGATGTTGGTAAAGTCTTTAACGTAACTCGTGAACGTATCCGTCAGATCGAGGCCAAGGCTTTGAGAAAATTGCGCCAACCAAGTCGCAGCAAACCGCTTCGAGATTTTATTGAAGATTAGAGTGAGGATGAACATGGCTTATACAGAAGAGCAAATTGAAACGATCAAAACACGTATTTTAAACGCCTTGGAAGAAGTCATCGACCCTGAGTTGGGGATTGATATTGTCAACCTAGGTTTGATTTATGAAATTCGATTTGATGGTGAAACAGGTCATACTGAAATTGATATGACCTTGACAACTATGGGCTGCCCACTGGCTGACCTTTTGACAGACCAAATACACGATGCGATGACAGATGTGCCTGAGGTAACCAATACCGAAGTTAAATTGGTTTGGTATCCAGCTTGGACGGTTGAAAAAATGAGTCGCTATGCACGTATCGCCCTAGGAATTAAATAAACAGTAGAAAAATATGAGAGACGATTGGAAAATAGGGTGAATTTATCCTTTTTCCTATGGTCTCTTCTTTCTTTTGCTGATTTTCTGGAAATAAAATGGTATAATGAAAGGTATGGAAAACGAAAAATTGCGTATTAATATGCTAAGTTCAAGTGAAAAAGTAGCTGGTCAAGGAGTGTCAGGAGCTTATCGAGAATTGGTTAGTCTCCTTCACCGTGATGCCAAAGACCAGTTGATTGTTACGGAGAATCTTCCTGTCGAAGCGGATGTAACTCACTTTCATACTATTGATTTCCCCTATTATTTATCCACTTTCCAAAAGAAACG
Source organism: Streptococcus oralis subsp. oralis (assembly GCF_002096455.1). Classification (GTDB taxonomy): domain Bacteria; phylum Bacillota; class Bacilli; order Lactobacillales; family Streptococcaceae; genus Streptococcus; species Streptococcus oralis_CY. The sequence continues at coordinate 584,398 of NZ_NCUL01000008.1, forward strand.
CTCTGGGAGAAAAATTGGCTATGTGCATTTTTTGCCTGATACGCTTGAGGGGAGTTTGAAGATTCCATTTTTCCTAAAAGGAATTGTCAAACGCTATGTTTTTTCCTTCTACAACCGAATGGAACACTTGGTGGTGGTCAATCCCATGTTTATCGAGGATTTAGTGGCTGCTGGCATTCCACGTGAAAAAGTAACTTATATTCCAAACTTTGTAAATAAAGAAAAATGGCATCCATTACCAGCTGAACAAGTTGCTCAACTCCGGAAGGAAATGGATCTCGCGGAAGATCAGTTTGTCGTAATCGGTGCGGGTCAGGTTCAGAAACGTAAAGGAATTGATGATTTTATCCGTCTTGCTGAGGAATTGCCAGAAATTACCTTTATCTGGGCAGGTGGTTTTTCATTTGGTGGGATGACAGATGGTTATGAACGCTATAAGAAGATTATGGACAATCCACCCAAAAATCTTATTTTCCCTGGAATTGTGTCACCGGAACGGATGCGGGAACTTTACGCTATGGCGGATCTATTCTTGCTACCAAGTTACAATGAATTATTCCCTATGACTATCTTAGAGGCCGCTAGTTGTGAGGCTCCTATTATGTTAAGAGATTTGGATCTGTATAAGGTTATTCTTGATGGGAATTATCGTGCTACAAGTGATGTTTCCGAGATGAGAGAAGCAATCCTAGAATACAAGAATGACCCTGAAGCCTTAAAGGACTTGAAAGAAAAAGCTCGCGAGATCTCCAAAGAGTACTCTGAGGAGCATTTGTTGGAAATCTGGTTAAAATTTTATCGAGAACAGGCTGCTTTGGGCAAAAAGTGAGGTAATTTATGCGAATTGGTTTATTTACAGATACCTATTTCCCTCAGGTTTCCGGGGTCGCGACTAGTATTCGGACTTTGAAAACTGAGCTTGAAAAGCAGGGGCATGCAGTTTTTATCTTTACAACAACTGATAAAGACGTGAACCGATACGAAGATTGGCAAATTATTCGCATTCCGAGTGTCCCTTTCTTTGCGTTTAAGGATCGACGATTTGCCTACCGAGGTTTTACAAAGGCGCTTGAAATTGCCAAGCAGTATCAACTCGATATTATTCATACCCAGACAGAATTTTCTCTTGGTTTGTTAGGAATTTGGATTGCGAGAGAATTGAAAATTCCAGTTATTCATACCTACCATACCCAATATGAAGACTATGTGCATTACATTGCTAAGGGCATGCTAATTCGTCCGAGTATGGTAAAATATTTGGTGCGTGGCTTCCTTCATGATGTAGATGGCGTGATTTGCCCTAGTGAGATTGTTCGTGACCTTTTATCGAAATACAAAGTCAAGGTTGAAAAGCGGGTCATCCCAACTGGAATTGAGCTGGCTAAGTTTGAACGACCTGAGATCAAAGAGGAAAACTTACAAGAGCTTCGTTCGAAGTTAGGTATTCAGGAAGGCGAGAAAATGCTGCTGAGTCTTTCTCGTATCTCCTTTGAGAAGAATATCCAAGCAGTCTTAGCTGCCTTTGCGCAGGTTTTGAAAGAAGAAGACAAGGTGAAGTTGGTTGTTGCTGGAGACGGACCTTATCTGAATAGTCTGAAAGAACAAGCAGGGAAATTAAACATACAAAAACATGTGATTTTTACAGGTATGATTGCTCCAAGTGAAACAGCTTTGTACTATAAGGCAGCAGATTTCTTTATTTCTGCTTCCACTAGTGAAACCCAAGGATTGACTTATCTAGAGAGTCTAGCCAGTGGAACGCCTGTTATTGCTCATGGCAATCCCTATCTTGAAAATCTGATCAATGATAAAATGTTTGGGACCCTCTACTATGGAGAACGAGAGCTTGCAGGAGCTATCCTTGAAGCCTTGATCGCTACTCCTGATATGTCTGAACAAAAGTTAGCGGATAAGTTGTACGAGATTTCGGCTGAAAATTTTGGGAAACGAGTTCATGAGTTTTACCTTGATGCTATTATCTCAAATAACTTTGAACATGAGTTACATGATGGACAACCTGTCACTCAGCGCTTCTTAAAAACGATTCTCTATCTACCTCAACAGGCTGTTACAAGCCCAGTAAAAGAATCCAAGCGTATTTTAAGAGCGTCTCGAAAACAATTGTCTAGCATCAGAGATTATTGGAGAGACGAATTCAAATAATAGAATAAGAGGAAGAAAAAATGAAAAAACTAATGAGAAGTGGCAAAGATCAGAAAATTGGAGGCGTTTGCGCAGGAGTGGCCCACTATTTTGATATTGATCCAACAATTGTTCGTGTCATTTGGGCTGTTCTTGCATTTTGTTATGGGACAGGAGTCCTTGCTTATATCATTTTATGGTTGATTGCACCAGTTTCAACAGACTATTAAATTAGAATTATATAGAAAAAGGAGAAGTTATGGCTTTTGGAGATAACGGAAAACGTAAAAAAACATTGTTTGAAAAGGTGACACTTGTTGTCGTGCTCATCATGTTGTTTGTAACCCTTGCTGGTATCTTTGCAACTGCGCTTGGAGCTTTCAGTAGATTCTAAGCAAGCTACGAGGATAGAAACAATAACTAATGACTGGGTTCTCCCCAGCCTTTTTAAAGTGAGAAGAAAATATGAGTATGTTTTTAGATACAGCCAAGATTAAGGTCAAGGCTGGTAATGGTGGCGATGGCATGGTTGCCTTTCGCCGTGAAAAATATGTCCCTAATGGCGGCCCTTGGGGTGGTGATGGTGGACGTGGAGGTAACGTTGTTTTCGTGGTAGACGAAGGTTTGCGTACCTTGATGGATTTCCGCTATAACCGTCATTTCAAGGCTGATTCCGGTGAAAAAGGAATGACCAAAGGAATGCACGGTCGTGGTGCAGAAGATCTTCGTGTTCGCGTACCACAGGGGACTACTGTACGTGATGCAGAAACTGGCAAAGTCATTACAGACTTGATTGAACATGGTCAGGAATTTATCGTGGCTCATGGCGGTCGAGGTGGTCGTGGAAATATCCGTTTTGCCACGCCAAAAAATCCTGCACCTGAAATCTCTGAGAATGGAGAACCAGGACAAGAACGCGAGTTGCAACTGGAATTGAAGATTCTAGCGGATGTCGGCTTGGTCGGTTTCCCATCTGTCGGAAAGTCAACTTTGCTTAGTGTCATCACTTCAGCTAAACCTAAAATCGGTGCTTACCACTTTACGACCATTGTCCCTAATCTAGGTATGGTTCGTACGCAGTCAGGTGAATCTTTTGCAGTAGCAGACCTTCCAGGTTTGATTGAAGGGGCCAGTCAAGGGGTTGGTCTTGGAACCCAGTTTCTCCGTCATATTGAACGTACTCGAGTTATCCTCCATGTCATCGATATGTCAGCTAGCGAAGGACGTGATCCTTATGAGGATTACCTTGCTATCAATAAGGAATTGGAATCCTATAACCTTCGTCTCATGGAACGTCCGCAGATCATCGTGGCTAATAAGATGGATATGCCTGAAAGTCAGGAAAATCTGAAAACTTTCAAGGAAAAGTTGGCAGCAAACTACGACGAGTTTGAGGAACTTCCAGCCATCTTCCCAATTTCTGGATTGACCAAGCAAGGGTTGGCGACTCTTTTGGACGCGACAGCTGAATTGTTAGACAAGACTCCAGAATTCCCGATTTATGATGAATCCGATATGGAAGAAGAAGTTTACTATGGCTTTGACGAGGAAGAAAAGGCCTTTGAGATTAGCCGTGATGATGATGCGACATGGGTACTTTCTGGTGATAAACTTATGAAACTCTTTAACATGACCAACTTTGACCGTGACGAATCAGTCATGAAGTTTGCCCGTCAGCTTCGTGGTATGGGGGTTGACGAAGCCCTTCGTGCGCGTGGAGCCAAAGATGGCGATTTGGTCCGCATCGGTAAATTTGAGTTTGAATTTGTAGACTAGGAGATTGATATGGGAGATAAACCAATATCATTCCGAGATGCAGATGGAAATTTTGTTTCTGCAGCAGATGTGTGGAATGAAAAGAAACTAGAAGAATTGTTTAATCGTCTCAATCCTAAACGTGCTCTTCGATTGGCGCGTACAAAGAAAGAAGAAACACAGTCAAAGAAATAAAAAGTTCCCGTGATCTTTTGATCACGGGATTTGTTTTATTCACTAAAGAAAAATGGTGGCGCATATTTTTTAAGACTCTCAAAACAAGCCTGCGCTTTTGTAGCATCTTCACAGATAATCATGCAGACATCGTCTCCACAAAGAGTTGCAACGACATCTGGAAAGGCCAAGGAATCAATTACAGATCCAAATGACTGGGCTAAACCGGGTAAAGTTTTCAAAATAACTTGGTGTTGCACCGGACGCAACATAACAAGAGCATCTTCCATATAGTTTTCAAGACGTTTTTCCCATTTGGAGATAGACCCTGTATTTAGCACATAGTAAGAATTATCCTCTTCGCGCACTTTTGAAAGGTTCATGGTTTTGATATCGCGTGATAGAGTAGCCTGAGTCACTTGGATATCATTTTCCGCTAATAAGGCTTGTAATTCAGCTTGCGTATGGATTTTGTTTTTTGAAACGAGGGCGCGGATAAGTTGGTGTCTGTGTTCGGATTTGTTCATAAAGTAAGTACTCCTTTTAAAAGGTACAGTAAGCGTGGACTGAACGAAAACGTCAGTCGGGTGGTAGGCGGTATTGTCACGTATGATGATTTTAAAGTCAGTAGGATAAAGAACTAGATGGAGAGATTCTCCTTCTTTTAACTTTTCACTAGTTGGGTGCAGATAAACTGGGTAGCGATTCGTTCATCTACATTGATGTTCTTTAATGACAGTGAATCATTCAATTTGGGTAGCTTTTTGTCACGGCGTTTTGTGAATTTACTCTAAATGTAATTCACAGAGATTTCCAACATGTGGTCTGGTAGCGTGTATGATAAATGGTTACACATGTTGGTTAGAGGGAGTATCTTTTGTCCAAGTTCCGTCTAGGGGCTTCTAAAATGCTTTTAGATGAACTGAATTTGATACAAAGTTTATGTTTGATTCGACTGTTCAAGTAGAAAACTTTGGTTATAGGAAGTTCAATGGTCTATTTCATTGACTTTTCCTTTGAATACTTCCATATTGAAAGTCTGGTAGATTATACCTTTTGACAAGGTAGGATAAGACTAGACTGTGCTAAATCAACAGTCAACTGATAGTCTGTATTATCTCGAATTGTAATCTCAAAGTCTGTTGTATAGAGAACCAAACGGAGAGTATCTCCTTCTTTAAGTTTGTAGATAGTTGGTTGAAGCTCTAGCTTGAAGTCCATCCATTCATTTGGTTGGATTTCTTCAATCGTCAAGAGATTGGTTCGATTTTGAAGATTAAGGTAGCCTTTGGTGATGACACGTTGGGCACTTGGGTTGAATGGCAGTTCACAGAGATTTTCTAACATGTGGTAACGACCGTTGTCAATGGTTCTAGCACTTAAAACAGCTGGATAAGGCTGCAGATATTTCTTTTGTCCAAGTTCTAACAGTTGGGCTGATAATAAGCCCTTGTTCGTACTCGATTTGACACGAAGTTTTAGCTCCACTCGCCCATTTAAGTGAATGTCTTGACTTACTGGAAGGTCAATGGTGATCTGATTGGCTTTTCCTTGGTAAAGTTCAGTGTTAAATATCTGGTAAGTCTTGCCATAACGATCAAAATCTTTTTGATCATACTGGTTTTGAATCACTTTTTCCTCATTACCGAGAGAGAGGGTATGCAGTTCATCCTGTTTGCCAAAGTTATCAAGACCTTGCCATCTTTGCGGTTCGGTATTGTCCTGCCAGATGACAGTCGGAAGTTGATAGTCTGAGTCAAGTCCTAACAATTTCTTACTTAACAAGGCATTCATGGACTCGCGGAAGTCGATCGACTGCCAGTTATTCATATAAACATGGGCACCATGATGGAAAAAGAGGTGCTTATTGATATGGCTAGGAAGGGCATGAAACATCTGGTAAACATGAAGAGGTTTGACGTTCCAATCCTGGGAACCATGCGTAAAGACGACCTCGGCTTGAACCTTGTGAGCATTGATCAGATAGTTGCGGTCATGCCAAAACTGATTGTAGTCACCAGTCTTGCGATCGAGTTTCTCTTTAACCTTTTCTAAGTCTGCTTGATGAGCTTCATTGCCACGAATATAGTCACCGGCTTGGAGGTTGCGAGAGTAGGTCAATTCAGCAAGTGAGTCAAAATCCTCACCTGGATAGCCCCCTGGGCTGGTCACTAGACCATTTTCCCGATAGTAGTTGTACCAAGAGGAAATACCTGCTTCAGCGATGATGACTTCTAAGCCATCAACACCAGTGGTGGCGAGACCATTGGACATGGTACCTAGATAGGAAATACCTGTTGTTGCGACTTTGCCGTTTGACCAGTCAGCCTTGATTTGGCGCTTGCGCGTGTGGTCCGTGAAAGCACGACAACGACCATTGAGCCAATCAATGACATTTTTATAGGCCTCAATCTGCTGGTAGTTACCATTAGTCATGAGTCCTTGAGAATCTTTGGTTCCAACACCCGATACATAGAGATTGGCAAATCCACGTGGGAGGAAGTAGTCATTGAGTGTGTATGAGCTATTGATATGAGATAGCTTTTCTTCAGCTTCTAAGACGACTTCTGCTTGACCATGAGGTTCGACTAAATTCAGCTTAGGTTCCTCAAGTTCAATGATGTGGGGCGGTTTGACCTCAAGCTCTCCTTCCATTTTGTAGAGAGCTTTGTCACTGGCTTTATCGTTGGTCCCTTGGTGATAAGGGCTGGCAGTCATGACTGAAGGAATCTGTCCATCATAACGCGGGCGAATAATGCTGACCTTGACTAAGTCAGGGAGTCCGTCTTTATCAGTATCCACACGACTCTCGACATACACGACTTCACGAATGACATCATGAGTAGAGAAGGTTGCTAAGCTCTTACCGTTAAAGTAGTGGTAGTGATTGTCTTCTGAAATGAGTCCATCACTAACAAGCTGATCGATAAGCGTATTTCCTTTTTTCGTTCGCGTATTGAGCAATTGATAAAGATTTTCAATGAGATCTCCATAAACAATAGGAAAAGCAGTTTCTTTACGAAACTGTTCGGCATCCTCAAAGTCAACAAGATAGCTAAATCCTAAAAGTTGAAAAACTACTGTGTAGAAAATCTCCGCAGTTAACTCACGGTCTGACTGGAAAAAAGTTACTAAATCTGTTTCTTTATCCGCAGCCAAAGTCGACAAGGCATAATCCGTGTCAGAATAAGTGAAAAAACTCCAACGAATGAAGTCTTCAAACTGTCTTTTTAAGGACAGTTGGGGTGACAGCTTTAGACCAAGACCTTCTAATTCCTCAAATCGTTGAGAACTAGTGGTTGGTTGGTAGCTGAATTGATTAAAACGCATGTTTCTCTCCTTTGAAAACAGACTGAATTTATTATATCAAAAAAGAGGGAAAAATGGAATAAATAAACTTAAATGAAATAAATTTCTTAAACCAGCATATCTATTTGGTAAGTTATTATAAAATGCTGAATAAATATCATAGAAGTAAGTCTTTTTCTAGAGATTTTTATATGTAAAACTGCATATAACTCCTATCTTTATTATTCTTCGTTTGGTATAAATATATCTAAATTTACATTAAAAACTATTATATAATATTAATTTTTTATTTATTTCCTCTGAGAAATGAAGAACTTAACAGTAAGAAGAGAAGAAGTTTGTAACTGATGATATTGAAAAGAAAGTGCAGAGTTACTTCAATATCCAGCTTAAAATGGTATAATAGTAGTAAAACGAAAGCAAGGAGGAGAAGAAATGATTGCACAGCTCGACACCAAGACTGTTTATAGTTTTATGGAAAGTGTGGTTTCGATTGAAAAATATGTACAAATGGCTAAAGAATACGGCTATTCTCACCTTGCTATCATGGATGTGGATAATCTCTATGGAGCCTATCATTTTCTAGAAGCAACTCGTAAGCATGGCATTCAACCTTTAATTGGTTTAGAAATGACCTTGGTCAAAGATGAGGAGAATCTCTCTCTACGTTTTCTAGCCCTATCCACTAAAGGTTATCAAGAGTTGATGAAGTTATCCACTTTAAAAATGACTGGACGGAAAAATTGGTCTGACTTCACCTCCCACCTCGAAGATGTTGCTATTATTGTTCCCTATTTTAATGGGGTCGAACAGTTGGATTTGGGGCACGATTATTTTATCGGTGTCAGTCTAGATACTCCTCAAGAAGTCTTTACTAGACCAATTCTTCCACTCTATCAGGTCAACTCTTTTGAAAAAGAAGATATTCAAGTTTTACAAATCTTATCAGCAGTCAAGGACAATGTCAGTCTGAGAGAAGTGGATGTGCATTCACAACAGGGGATTTTTTTACCTGCCTCAGACTTGGAAGCATGTTTTATGAATCGCTTCTCTCAGGCGCTTGCCAATCTCCAAGGTCTGATAGAGAATGTAAGCTATCAAATCGACCCAAGTTTAAAACTCCCTCGCTTTAATCCTGAAAGACCAGCGGTCGAAGAACTTAGAGAGAGGGCTGAGCAAGGCTTGAGTGACAAGGGGCTAACCTCAGCTATTTATCATGAGCGACTGAATGAGGAATTGGCTGTGATTCATGATATGGGCTTTGACGACTATTTCCTTGTAGTTTGGGATTTGCTCCGTTTTGGACGTTTCCAAGGCTACTATATGGGAATGGGACGTGGTTCTGCAGTTGGTAGTCTGGTGGCTTACTCACTGGATATTACAGGAATTGACCCGGTTGAGAAGAACTTGATTTTCGAGCGCTTTTTAAATCGTGAGCGCTATACCATGCCCGATATTGATATCGACATTCCTGACCTTTATAGGCCGGAGTTCATTCGCTATGTTCGTGATCGGTATGGTAGTCAACATGTGGCACAGATTGTTACCTATTCGACTTTTGGAGCAAAACAGGCAATTCGTGATGTTTTCAAACGTTATGGTGTCCCTGAGTACGAATTAACCAATATTACGAAAAAAATCAGTTTTCGAGATACGCTAACGACAGCCTATGAAAAGAATTTACAGTTTAGGCAGGTCATCAATAGTAAGATTGAATATCAAAAAGCTTTTGAGATTGCTCGAAAGATTGAGGGGTATCCTCGTCAGACCTCTATCCATGCAGCTGGGGTCGTTATGAGTGACCAAGACTTGACGGACTACATTCCTCTAAAATATGGTGAGGATATGCTCATCACTCAGTATGATGCTCATGGTGTTGAAGCCAATGGACTTCTAAAAATGGATTTCCTCGGCTTACGTAACCTGACTTTCGTACAAAAAATGAAAGAATTACTTGCGGAATCAGAGGGCGTTCATCTAAAAATCGAAGAGATTGACCTGGAAGACAAAGAAACTCTGGCCCTCTTTGCTGCTGGAAATACCAAGGGGATTTTCCAATTTGAACAACCTGGCGCCATTCGGCTCTTGAAACGAGTTCAGCCGCAAGTCTTTGAAGAGGTAGTAGCAACGACATCCCTCAATAGACCGGGGGCAAGTGATTATATTGATAATTTTGTCGCTCGTAAGCATGGTAAAGAAAAGGTGACGGTGTTAGACCCTGCCTTAGAAGACATCCTTTCATCAACCTACGGTATTATGCTCTATCAAGAGCAGGTTATGCAGGTAGCTCAACGCTTTGGAGGATTCAGTCTTGGTAAAGCCGACATTCTCAGACGTGCCATGGGTAAGAAAAATGCCAAAGAGATGCATCTGATGAAGGAAGATTTTATCACAGGAGCTATGAAATTGGGGCATACAGAAGAAAAGGCCAACCAAGTTTTTGCAGTGATGGAAAAGTTTGCAGGCTATGGATTTAACCGATCCCACGCTTATGCCTACTCAGCACTGGCATTCCAACTAGCTTATTTCAAGACACACTATCCTGCTATTTTCTTTCAAGTTATGTTGAACTATTCTAGCAGTGATTACATTGTAGATGCATTGCAGATGGGCTTTGAAGTAGCTCCCTTAGCAATCAACAGCATTCCCTATCATGATAAAATTGCTAAGAAGAAAATCTATCTTGGTCTAAAAGCCATTAAGGGAATGCCAAGAGATTTGTCTTACTGGATTATTGAAAATCGTCCTTTCTCAAGCATTGAAGATTTTGTCACACGTCTTCCCAAGAATTACAAGAAATTGTCGCTTTTGACGCCTTTGGTTGAACTGGGGCTTTTTGATGAATTTGACAAGAACCGTCAGAAAATCTTAGTGAACCTACCAAACTTATTTGTCTTTGTTGAGGAGTTAGGTGGACTCTTTGCGGATACAAATTATAGTTGGACTGAAGCTGATGATTTTACTGAGGCAGAGAAATTTTACAAAGAGCAGGAACTGATTGGGGTAGGTATCAGTCCCCATCCTCTCCAAACTCTTGCCAAACAAGCCCTATATCCGACCACTCCAATCACTAATCTAACCGAGGGAGCTCAAGCCACTCTCCTAGTTGAAGTGCAAAAGATTAAAGTGATTCGAACCAAGAAAGGCGAGAGTATGGCTTTTCTACAGGTTCATGATAGTAAGTCTCGGATGGATGTAACTGTATTTTCAGACCAATATAGAAAATTTGCTTCCAATTTATCCGAAGGGAAATTTTACTACATCAATGGCAAAGTTCAATCTCGAGATGGTCGTCTGCAAATGATTGCACAAGATTTGAAAGAAGCAGTGGCGGAACGATTCTGGATTCAAGTTAAAAATCATGAAAATGATAAAGAGATTTCAAATATCCTAGAACAATACAAAGGCCCAATCCCTGTCATTATCAGGTATGAAGAGGAAGGAAAAACGGTTGTTTCTACACAACATTTTGTAAGAAAAGATTCTGCTCTAGAGGAAAAATTAGAGGGAATTGCTATGAAAACGATTTATCGCTAAAAATACGGAAAATAGAAGAATTTTCGATTTAAATGTGGTATAATCAGTAGGAATGTTAAAAGAAAAAGGAGCATAAACCAAATGAAACGTATTGCTGTTTTGACCAGTGGTGGAGACGCCCCTGGTATGAATGCTGCCATCCGTGCAGTAGTTCGCCAAGCAATCTCAGAAGGAATGGAAGTTTTTGGTATCTATGATGGATACGCAGGTATGGTTGCCGGTGAAATTTATCCGCTTGATGCTGCTTCAGTAGGAGACATCATTTCTCGTGGTGGTACTTTCCTTCATTCTGCTCGTTATCCTGAGTTTGCACAACTTGAAGGCCAACTTAAAGGGATTGAGCAATTGAAAAAACACGGTATCGAAGGAGTCGTAGTTATCGGTGGTGATGGTTCTTATCATGGAGCTATGCGCTTGACTGAGCATGGATTCCCTGCTATTGGACTTCCAGGTACAATCGATAACGATATCGTAGGTACTGACTTTACAATCGGATTTGATACTGCAGTTACGACTGCAATGGATGCGATTGATAAGATTCGTGATACATCATCAAGTCACCGTCGTACTTTCGTTGTTGAAGTAATGGGACGTAACGCTGGTGATATCGCTCTTTGGGCTGGTATCGCAACTGGTGCTGATGAAATTATCATCCCTGAAGAAGGCTTCAAGATGGAAGATATCGTAGCTAGTATCAAAGCTGGTTATGAGCACGGTAAAAAACACAACATTATCGTTTTGGCAGAAGGTGTTATGTCAGCAGCTGAATTTGGTCAAAAACTAAAAGAAGCAGGAGACACTAGTGACCTTCGTGTAACAGAACTTGGTCACATCCAACGTGGTGGATCACCAACTGCGCGTGACCGTGTATTGGCATCACGCATGGGGGCACACGCTGTTAAACTCCTTAAACAAGGAATCGGTGGTGTCGCTGTTGGTATCCGTAACGAAAAAATGGTTGAAAATCCAATTCTTGGTACAGCAGAAGAAGGAGCTTTGTTTAGCTTAACTGCAGAAGGTAAGATTATTGTTAACAACCCTCATAAAGCTGATCTTGAACTTTCTGCTTTGAACAAGAGCTTGTCCTAATCAACTTTCATTAATTTGGTAACATGACCATAAAAGGTCGAATTATATAAAGGAGTCACAAAAATCATGAACAAACGTGTAAAAATCGTTGCAACTTTAGGTCCTGCGGTTGAAATCCGTGGTGGTAAAAAATTCGGTGAAGACGGATACTGGGGTGAAAAACTTGATGTTGAAGCTTCAGCTCAAAATATTGCTAAATTGATTGAAGCAGGAGCAAACACTTTCCGTTTCAACTTCTCACACGGTGACCACCAAGAACAAGGTGAGCGTATGGCAACTGTTAAACTTGCCGAAAAACTTGCAGGTAAAAAAGTTGGTTTCCTTCTTGATACTAAAGGACCTGAAATCCGTACAGAATTGTTTGAAGGTGACGCAAAAGAGTACTCTTACAAAACTGGTGAAAAAATCCGTGTTGCAACTAAACAAGGAATCAAATCAACTCGTGAAGTGATTGCTTTGAACGTTGCTGGTGCTCTTGATATCTACGATGATGTTGAAGTTGGTCGTCAAGTATTGGTTGACGATGGTAAATTGGGTCTTCGCGTTGTTGCAAAAGACGATGCAACTCGTGAGTTTGAAGTTGAAGTTGAAAACGACGGAATTATCGCTAAACAAAAAGGTGTAAACATCCCTAACACTAAAATTCCTTTCCCAGCTCTTGCTGAACGTGATAACGATGATATCCGTTTCGGTTTGGAACAAGGTATCAACTTCATCGCGATTTCATTTGTACGTACTGCGAAAGACGTTAACGAAGTTCGTGCAATCTGTGAAGAAACTGGTAATGGTCACGTTCAATTGTTTGCGAAAATCGAAAACCAACAAGGTATCGACAACTTGGATGAAATCATTGAAGCTGCTGACGGTATCATGATCGCCCGTGGTGACATGGGTATTGAAGTACCATTCGAAATGGTTCCAGTTTACCAAAAAATGATTATTACAAAAGTAAATGCAGCTGGTAAAGTCGCTATCACAGCAACAAACATGCTTGAAACTATGACTGAAAAACCACGTGCAACGCGTTCAGAAGTATCAGATGTGTTTAACGCTGTTATCGACGGAACCGACGCTACAATGCTTTCAGGTGAGTCTGCAAATGGTAAATATCCACTTGAGTCTGTTCGTACAATGGCAACAATTGACAAGAATGCTCAAACTCTTTTAAAAGAATACGGTCGCTTGTCATCTGTTAACTTGTCACGTAATTCTAAGACTGAGGTTATGGCTTCAGCTGTTAAGGATGCGACAAATTCTATGAATATCAAGTTGGTGGTTACTCTTACTAAGACAGGTCACACTGCTCGTTTGATTTCTAAATACCGTCCAGATGCTGATATCTTGGCAATCACTTTCGATGAATTGACTGAGCGTGGTTTGATGCTTAACTGGGGAGTTATTCCAGTAACCACTGATCGCCCATCAAACACTGATGATATGTTTGATCTCGCTGAAAGAATTGCAGTTGAGCAAGGTTTGGTAGAATCTGGTGATGATATTGTTATCGTTGCAGGTGTACCACTTGGCGAAGCTGTTCGTACAAACACAATGCGCATCCGCACTGTACGCTAATCTAACACAAAAACCTATCATTTCAGGCTGAAAAGCTTGAGTGATAGGTCTTTTTTTATCAAAATGAGATGGTATTTAGTAAATAGGAATGGGAAAAAACTGAAAATTATGGTATAATAGAACGAAAAGACCTTTTTAGTAAATTTTGAAAGAGTAAAACATGAGAAAAATTGTCATCAATGGTGGACGTCCATTGCAAGGTGAGATCACCATTAGTGGTGCTAAAAATAGTGTTGTAGCGCTTATTCCAGCTATTATCTTATCAGATGATATTGTCACTTTAGATTGTGTTCCAGATATTTCAGACGTTGCTAGTCTTGTCGAAATTATGGAGATTATGGGGGCGACTGTTAAGCGTTATGATGATGTCTTGGAGATTGATCCAAGAGGTGTTCAAAACATTCCTATGCCTTATGGCAAGATTAATAGCTTGCGTGCTTCTTATTATTTCTACGGAAGTCTTTTAGGTCGCTTTGGTGAAGCTACAGTTGGACTTCCTGGTGGATGTGATCTGGGACCTCGTCCGATTGACCTTCACTTAAAAGCCTTTGAAGCCATGGGTGCTAAGGTCAGCTATGAGGGAGATAATATGAATTTATCTGCCCAAGGTAAGGGGCTTCATGGCGCAAGTATTTACATGGATACCGTCAGCGTTGGAGCAACGATTAACACGATGATTGCTGCGGTTAAAGCTAAGGGGCGTACTGTCATTGAAAATGCGGCTCGTGAACCGGAAATTATCGATGTTGCTACCCTTTTGAACAACATGGGGGCCCATATTCGTGGTGCAGGAACTGATATTATCATTATTGATGGTGTCGAGAAACTTCATGGAACGCGTCATCAGGTTATTCCAGACCGTATCGAAGCTGGAACCTATATTTCACTTGCTGCGGCGGTAGGAAAAGGAATTCGCATTAACAACGTTCTCTATGAACATTTAGAAGGCTTTATCGCCAAACTAGAGGAAATGGGCGTTCGTATGACGGTCTCAGAAGACAGTATCTTCGTTGAAGAACAGTCTGATTTGAAGGCCATCAATATCAAAACAGCTCCCTATCCAGGGTTCGCAACCGATTTGCAACAGCCTATCACGCCACTTTTACTAACTGCCCAAGGTCGTGGAACTATTATTGATACGATTTATGAGAAACGTGTTAATCATGTCTTTGAGTTAGCAAAAATGGATGCGGATATTACGACTACAAACGATCACATTATTTACAACGGTGGTCGTAAGTTACACGGGGCAAGTGTAAAAGCTACAGACTTGCGAGCTGGTGCTGCACTTGTCATCGCTGGTTTGATGGCTCAGGGCCAGACTGAAATTACGAATATTGAGTTTATCCTTCGTGGCTACTCAGATATTATTGAAAAATTGCGTAGTCTTGGAGCGGATATTACACTCGTTGAAGACTAAGCCGTTGAGGTGATTATGAATATTTGGACCAAATTAGCAATGTTTTCTTTTTTTGAAACGGAGCGCTTGTATTTGCGTCCTTTCTTTTTTAGTGACAGTCAAGCGTTTTTCGAGATTGCTTCAAACCCTGAGAATTTGCAGTTTATTTTTCCCAGTCAAGCAAGTTTGGAAGAAAGTCAGTACGCACTTGCTAACTATTTTATGAAGGCTCCTCTAGGTGTTTGGGCAATTTGTCTCCAAGGAAATCAGGAAATGATTGGCTCCATTAAATTTGAAAAAATCGATGAAATCAAAAAAGAAGCAGAAATTGGTTATTTCTTAAAAAAAGATGCTTGGTCGCAAGGTTTTATGACAGAGGCTGTTAGCAAACTCTGTCACCTTTCTTTTGAAGAATTTGGTTTAAAACAATTATCCATCATCACTCATCTGGAGAATCAAGCTAGCCAAAAAGTAGCCTTAAAATCGGGCTTTAGCCTCGTACGACAGTTTAAGGGGAGCGATCGCTATACACGAAAAATGAGGGACTATCTTGAATTTCGTTACGTAAAAGGAGAGTTCAATGAGTAAACACCAGGAAATTTTGTCTTATCTGGAAGAGTTACCAATTGGGAAGAGAGTTAGTGTTCGTAGTATTTCAAATCACCTAGGTGTTAGTGACGGAACAGCCTACCGAGCTATCAAAGAAGCTGAAAATCGTGGAATTGTTGAAACTCGGCCACGTAGTGGAACCATACGAGTCAAGTCCCAAAAAGTGGCTATTGAGCGGCTTACCTATGCTGAAATCGCTGAGGTCACCTCATCTGAAGTTCTAGCTGGTCAGGAAGGGTTGGAGAGAGAGTTTAGCAAATTCTCCATTGGAGCTATGACAGAGCAAAATATCCTGTCCTATCTCCATGATGGTGGTCTTTTGATCGTAGGAGACCGCACTCGCATTCAACTTTTAGCCTTGGAAAATGAAAATGCAGTCCTTGTAACAGGTGGTTTTCATGTGCAGGACGATGTTCTTGAGTTGGCTAATAAAAAAGGGATTCCAGTTCTAAGAAGTAAACATGACACTTTTACAGTAGCGACCATGATTAACAAAGCCCTCTCAAATGTTCAAATCAAAACCGATATTCTGACAGTCGAAAAGCTCTATCGTCCCAGTCATGAGTATGGTTTTTTGAGAGAAACGGATACGGTCAAAGATTATCTAGACTTGGTCCGTAAGAACAGAAGTAGTCGTTTCCCAGTCATTAACCAACACCAAGTGGTTGTTGGAGTTGTTACCATGCGTGACGCAGGAGACAAGTCTCCCAGTACAACGATTGACAAGGTGATGACACGAAGTATCTTCGTAACAGGTTTAGCGACCAATATTGCCAATGTCAGTCAACGGATGATTGCAGAAGACTTTGAGATGGTTCCCGTTGTCAGAAGTAACCAAACCTTACTCGGTGTCGTAACACGACGAGATGTCATGGAAAAGATGAGTCGTTCCCAAGTTTCAGCTTTGCCGACTTTCTCCGAGCAAATCGGGCAAAAACTCTCTTATCATCATGATGAGGTCGTCATTACTGTTGAGCCTTTCATGTTGGAGAAAAATGGGGTCCTTGCTAATGGAGTCTTGGCTGAAATCCTCAACCATATGACCCAAGACCTCGTTGTCAATAGCGGACGTAATCTCATCATTGAACAGATGTTGATTTATTTCTTGCAGGCTGTACAGATAGATGATACTCTGCGGATTCAGGCTCGGATTATTCACCACACGAGACGCTCAGCTATTATTGATTATGATATTTATCATGGTCATCAGATTGTTTCAAAAGCAAATGTTACGGTTAAAATTAATTAGAATCTAGGAGAAAAAATGATAACTTTAAAATCAGCACGTGAAATCGAAGCCATGGACAAGGCTGGTGATTTCCTAGCAAGTATCCATATCGGCTTACGTGATTTGATTAAGCCAGGCGTGGATATGTGGGAAGTTGAAGAGTACGTTCGTCGTCGTTGTAAAGAGGAAAATTTCCTTCCTCTACAGATTGGAGTAGATGGTGCAGTCATGGATTACCCCTATGCCACTTGTTGCTCTCTCAACGACGAAGTAGCTCACGCTTTTCCACGTCATTACATCTTGAAAGATGGCGATTTGCTCAAGGTTGATATGGTACTGGGAGGTCCGATTGCCAAATCCGACCTTAATGTATCTAAACTCAACTTCAACAATGTTGAGCAAATGAAAAAATACACCCAAAGTTATACTGGTGGTTTAGCAGACTCATGTTGGGCTTATGCGGTTGGTACACCGTCTGAAGAAGTGAAAAACCTGATGGACGTGACCAAGGAAGCTATGTATAAAGGAATTGAGCAAGCAGTTGTTGGCAATCGTATCGGTGATATCGGTGCAGCCATTCAAGAATACGCTGAAAGTCGCGGTTATGGTGTCGTTCGTGATTTGGTTGGTCATGGTGTTGGTCCAACAATGCATGAAGAGCCAATGGTTCCTAACTACGGTATTGCAGGCCGTGGACTCCGTCTCCGTGAAGGAATGGTACTAACCATTGAACCCATGATTAATACTGGTGACTGGGAAATTGATACAGATATGAAGACTGGCTGGGCTCATAAGACTATAGATGGCGGCCTGTCTTGCCAATATGAACACCAGTTCGTGATTACCAAAGACGGTCCAGTTATCTTGACTAGCCAAGGCGAAGAAGGAACGTATTAAAATAAAGGAGCTTAGCTCCTTTTTTGTGTCAAATTTAGTCAAAATAAATAAGCGTAGCAGACTTCTTACAAATTTATTCTTTTGTAGTAAAATAGGATTAGAATTTTGAGAAAGTAGGTAATTCGTTGGAGTCGATTATATTTCTAGTATCCGTTTTTTTAGCTGGTATCCTGTCCTTCTTTTCACCCTGCATCTTTCCTTTGCTACCTGTCTATGCTGGTATTTTACTGGATGATCAGGGAAATTCGAAAAGCTTTCGCTTTTTTGGAAGAGACGTTGCATGGTCTGGTTTAATTCGAACCTTGTGCTTTATTGCAGGAATCTCCCTCATTTTCTTTATTTTAGGATTTGGAGCTGGATTCCTAGGGCACATGCTCTATGCAGACTGGTTTCGTTATGCTATGGGAATAGTCATTATTCTTTTAGGGCTTCACCAGATGGAAATCTTACATTTCAATAAACTGGAGGTTCAAAAGACAGTCACCTTCAAACAATCCAAGTCTAATCACTATCTGTCAGCCTTTTTACTTGGGATAACCTTTAGTTTTGGTTGGACCCCTTGTATCGGACCAGTCTTAAGTTCAGTCTTGGCCCTAGCAGCTTCAGGTGGCAATGGTGCTTGGCAAGGTGCCGTGTTAACATTAGTATACACATTGGGAATGGCCCTTCCTTTCATTGTTTTGGCCTTGGCTTCGGGCTGGATTATGCCCTATTTTAGTAAATTAAAACCCCATATGATCCTACTAAAGAAAATCGGGGGAGCTTTGATTATTTTGATGGGATTATTATTAATGCTAGGGCAGTTAAATGCCTTGTCAGGAATTCTTGGATAAAAGGAGAAAAAATGAAAAAAGTTATTTTTGCTGGATTGAGCCTCATGTCTCTATTCTTATTGATTGCCTGTGGTGAAAAAGAGACCAAACAGACAAGCAGTCCCAAACAGCCTGCTGTACAACAAATCGCAGTCGGTAAGGATGCTCCAGACTTCACCTTGCAGTCTATGGATGGCAAAGAAGTGAAGTTATCAGACTATAAAGGGAAAAAGGTTTATTTGAAATTCTGGGCTTCTTGGTGTGGACCATGTAAAAAAAGCATGCCTGAGTTGATGGAACTAGCTGTCAAACAAGATCGAGACTTTGAAATCTTGAGTGTCATTGCACCTGGTCTACAAGGTGAAAAAACAGTTCAAGACTTTCCAAAATGGTATCAAGAACAAGGATACAAGGATATTCCAGTTCTATATGATACGCAAGCAACTACCTTCCAAGCCTACCAAATTCGTAGTATTCCAACGGAATACTTGATTGACAGTCAGGGTAAAATCGGAAAAATCCAATTTGGTGCTATTAGCAATGCTGATGCAGAAGCGGCTTTTAAAGAGATGAAATAAAGAAAAAATCGCGATTGTTCGCGATTTTTTTTATAGTTTTTCATTGATAAAGCGGATAAATTGATTCCACCAAACCTTCAAAAAGAAGGCTTTTTCTACTTTCTTTTCAGAAACCATTTCAAAAGATGGTTTGTCGGAAGTAAGATAGCCCTGTCCAACCAAATCCTGGTCATCATAGGTCAGAGTACCGACAACCTTGCCTTCTTCCAGTGGAGCCATTTCTGATGTTGATTTCGGTGTGAATTGGAGAGTAGGTGTAGTACCGCTTCCGATGCGTTGGACGATGGAAATGTCTGACTTAGCGACAGCTGTCACATTATCTTCCTTACCATCAAGAACTGTTACTTTACTATCGTTGTATGCTTCACCTTTCTGAACAACAGTTTTTAAGGCAAAGTTTGCAGAAATATAATCTAAAAGTGCAGAAGTAGCAGTAAAACGTGCATAAGGGTTGGTATCTTGTTGATCTGCATTCAAAACAACCGTAATAATACGCATCCCTTTCTCAACAGTTGTTCCAACGAATGAAGCACCAGCTTTATCAGTAGTACCTGTCTTTAGTCCATCAATACCACCACGATAGGCAGGCATTCCCTCCAACATATAGTTGGTTGAGTGGATTTCAAGTCCTGCAAATGTAGAAGTTGGTTTTTTGGTGATTTCCAAAACTTGAGGATAATCTCGGATGAGGTTACGAGCGACGATTGCAACGTCGTAGGCACTCAACTTGTTTTCATCGTCTTTTTTAGAACCAGGATAGATATTATCGCCAAGTGTCTCATTATTTAAACCAGTTGTGTTTACAATAGTTGCATCTTGAATTCCCCATTCAAGAAGTTTAGCCCTCATTTTGTCTACAAAGTCTTTCTCAGAACCAGCAATCTTTTCTGCTAGTGCAATCGCAGCGCTGTTCGCGCTGGATACCATTGTAGCCTCTAATAGCTGTTCAACAGTATAATTTCGGGCTTCCATAGGGACGTTACTCGCCTCAGAATTAGTTGTAAGTTTGTAAGGATAGTCCGAAATATCAACAGGTGTAGATAGGCTGATAGTTCCTTGTTCCAGAGCTTCATAGACCAGATAAACTGTAACCAGTTTGGTAATAGAAGCAATTTCTACAGGCTGATTTGCATCTTTTTCATAGAGGATTTTTCCAGTTGTAGCTTCGACGGCAATGGCATGTTTAGCAGCAACATCAAACTCCTGAGCAGAAACAGTAGAAGCTGTTCCAAAAACTAAAAGTGTCATAAAAGATAAAATTATTTTTTTCATATTAGCTTTATTTTATCATAAAGAAAAAAAATATTCTCGCTTTTTTACTAAAGCCAACTTATCTTTTTCAGAAATATGGTAAAATAGAGAGAAGGAGGATACCTATGTTCCGTAGAAACAAATTATTTTTTTGGACAGCTGAAATTTTATTATTAACACTGATTTTCTATCTTTGGCGAGAAATGGGAGCCATCATTACTCCCTTCGTAACGGTTGTGAATACCATCATGATTCCATTTTTGCTTGGTGGATTTTTTTACTACATTACAAATCCAGTCGTTACTTTCTTAGAAAAGAGATGTAAAATCAATCGTCTAATTGGTGTCTTGGTCACTCTTTGTGCCTTAATTGGTGCTATCGTTGTAGGGGTCGTTTATCTCTTGCCGATTTTGATTAATCAGTTGACCAGCTTGATTATTTCTAGTCAAAACATCTATAGTAGACTACAAGATTTGATCATTGATTTGTCCATGAATCCAGTCTTCCAAAATATTGATATTCAACAAACAATTCAACAACTGAATCTCTCCTATGTGGATATCCTCCAGAATATCCTGAATAGCGTCAGCAATAGTTTAGGAAGCGTTCTTTCAGCCTTGTTTAGTACAGTTCTGATTCTCATTATGACCCCTGTATTCTTGATTTATTTCTTGTTGGATGGTCATAAGTTGCTACCAATGTTGGAACGTACCGTCTTAAAACATGACAAATTGAATCTTTCTAGCCTTTTAACCAATCTCAATACAACCATAGCGCGCTATATCAGTGGAATTGCGATTGATGCGGTTATTATTGGATGTTTAGCCTATATTGGCTATAGCGTTATCGGATTAAAGTACGCCCTAGTTTTTGCTATTTTTTCTGGAATCGCAAATTTAATTCCTTATGTTGGTCCAAGTATTGGTTTAATTCCAATGGTGATTGCCAATGTGTTCACGGATCCTCATCGTATGTTGATTGCGGTTGCTTATATGCTTATTATTCAGCAGATTGACGGAAATGTTCTCTATCCACGTATTGTTGGAGGGGTTATGAAAGTGCATCCGATTACGATTTTAGTGCTCCTTTTACTGTCAAGTAATATCTACGGTGTCATAGGGATGGTCGTAGCAGTACCTACTTACTCCATTTTTAAAGAAATTACTAAGTTCCTAGCGAAATTATATGAAAACCATAAAGAAGCTAAGGAACTGGAAAAAACAGAATCAAATTAAAATCAGGGAAACCTGATTTTTTTGTTGAAAATACTATCTTCCAAACAAAATAAGTTTGAATTCATATTGCCATAAAGAAGCAGAAGAACAGGATTTGATAAGATTTAGATTAATTCACAAAATATGTGTAAAACACTTGCAATTTAGCAGAAATTTGATAAAATAGTAAGGAAAGTTAGACTGTATTGCCTACTGTCTATCTATAAAATATATTTTATTGGAGGCTTTTACTCAAATGGCAAAAGAAAAATACGATCGTAGTAAACCACACGTTAACATTGGTACTATCGGACACGTTGACCACGGTAAAACTACTTTGACTGCAGCTATCACAACTGTATTGGCACGTCGCTTGCCTTCAGCAGTTAACCAACCTAAAGACTATGCGTCTATCGATGCTGCTCCAGAAGAACGCGAACGCGGTATCACTATCAACACTGCGCACGTTGAGTACGAAACTGAAAAACGTCACTACGCTCACATCGACGCTCCAGGACACGCGGACTACGTTAAAAACATGATCACTGGTGCCGCTCAAATGGACGGAGCTATCCTTGTAGTAGCTTCAACTGACGGACCAATGCCACAAACTCGTGAGCACATCCTTCTTTCACGTCAGGTTGGTGTTAAACACCTTATCGTCTTCATGAACAAAATTGACTTGGTAGACGACGAAGAATTGCTTGAATTGGTTGAAATGGAAATCCGTGACCTCTTGTCAGAATACGACTTCCCAGGTGACGATCTTCCAGTTATCCAAGGTTCAGCTCTTAAAGCGCTTGAAGGTGACTCTAAATACGAAGACATCATCATGGAATTGATGAACACTGTTGATGAGTACATCCCAGAACCAGAACGTGACACTGAAAAACCATTGCTTCTTCCAGTCGAAGACGTATTCTCAATCACTGGACGTGGTACAGTTGCTTCAGGACGTATCGACCGTGGTACTGTTCGTGTCAACGACGAAATCGAAATCGTTGGTATCAAAGAAGAAACTCAAAAAGCAGTTGTTACTGGTGTTGAAATGTTCCGTAAACAACTTGACGAAGGTCTTGCCGGAGATAACGTAGGTGTCCTTCTTCGTGGTGTTCAACGTGACGAAATCGAACGTGGACAAGTTATCGCTAAACCAGGTTCAATCAACCCACACACTAAATTTAAAGGTGAAGTCTACATCCTTACTAAAGAAGAAGGTGGACGTCACACTCCATTCTTCAACAACTACCGTCCACAATTCTACTTCCGTACTACTGACGTTACAGGTTCAATCGAACTTCCAGCAGGTACTGAAATGGTAATGCCTGGTGATAACGTGACTATCGACGTTGAGTTGATCCACCCAATCGCCGTAGAACAAGGTACTACATTCTCTATCCGTGAGGGTGGACGTACTGTTGGTTCAGGTATGGTTACAGAAATCGAAGCTTAATTCGATTAAGTTCCCAGAAGAACAATTATTTAAGTCAGACACTAAAAGAATCTTGCCTTGCAAGGTTCTTTTTTTTCTTATTCTATTTGAAGTGCTTCTACTCTAGCAGTATAATCGTTTTTTTGGTATAATAAAAGTTATGGAAATCGAAAAAACCAATCGTATGAACGCCCTTTTTGAATTTTATGCGGCGCTTTTGACAGACAAGCAGATGAACTATATTGAACTCTATTATGCTGATGATTATAGTCTTGCTGAGATTGCTGAAGAGTTCGGTGTCAGTCGTCAGGCTGTCTATGATAATATCAAGCGGACGGAAAAGATTCTAGAAGATTATGAGATGAAACTGCACATGTATTCGGACTACATTGTCCGCAGTCAGATTTTTGACCAGATCTTGGAGCGTTATCCCAAGGATGACTTTCTGCTGGAGCAGATAGAAATTTTAACAAGTATTGATAATAGAGAATAAGTATGGGGAGTATAGTCATCTACAAAGGTATACCCTGTAAACTATTAGCGGCTGAGACTCCTTTTCCAACAAGGCTACAAATCCTCTCGTCTGATTCTATCTCTCGAGCTCTTCAAGAGGGATTTAGCTGTTGGGGATATCCAAATGAGATAATGAAAGAAGTCACTCCAGAAGAACTTGTTTGTTTACAAGATTTTGGACGTTTTCCACCGAATTAATGAAACATAGGAGAAAAAAATGGCATTTGAAAGTTTAACAGAACGTTTACAGAACGTCTTTAAAAATCTACGTAAAAAAGGAAAAATATCTGAGGCTGATGTCCAGGAAGCAACCAAAGAGATTCGTTTGGCCTTGCTTGAAGCCGACGTTGCTTTGCCTGTTGTAAAGGACTTTATCAAGAAGGTTCGTGAACGTGCAGTCGGACACGAGGTCATTGATACCCTCAATCCTGCCCAACAGATTATCAAAATCGTGGATGAGGAACTGACAGCTGTTTTAGGTTCTGATACGGCAGAGATTATCAAGTCACCTAAAATTCCTACGATTATCATGATGGTCGGTTTGCAAGGGGCTGGTAAAACAACATTTGCTGGTAAATTGGCTAATAAACTCAAGAAGGAAGAAAATGCTCGTCCTTTGATGATTGCGGCAGATATTTATCGTCCAGCAGCTATTGATCAGTTGAAAACACTTGGACAACAAATTGATGTTCCTGTCTTTGCACTTGGAACAGAAGTACCAGCTGTTGAGATTGTTCGCCAAGGTTTGGAACAAGCACAGGCCAATCACAATGACTATGTCTTGATTGATACGGCAGGGCGTTTGCAGATTGATGAGCTTTTGATGAATGAGCTTCGAGATGTTAAAGCACTGGCTCAGCCAAATGAAATCTTACTCGTCATTGATGCCATGATCGGTCAGGAAGCAGCTAATGTTGCCCGTGAATTCAATGCTCAGTTGGAAGTGACTGGGGTTATCCTTACCAAGATTGATGGGGATACTCGTGGTGGTGCGGCCTTGTCTGTTCGCCACATCACTGGAAAACCTATCAAGTTCACTGGTACGGGTGAAAAGATAACAGATATCGAAACCTTCCACCCAGATCGTATGTCAAGCCGTATCCTTGGTATGGGGGATATGCTGACCTTGATCGAGAAAGCCTCTCAAGAATACGATGAGCAAAAAGCTCTTGAAATGGCTGAGAAGATGCGCGAAAACACCTTTGATTTCAATGATTTCATTGATCAATTGGATCAGGTGCAAAATATGGGACCAATGGAAGACTTGCTCAAGATGATTCCAGGTATGGCCAACAATCCAGCACTTCAAAACATGAAGGTGGACGAGCGTCAAATTGCGCGAAAACGCGCCATTGTATCTTCCATGACACCTGAGGAGCGTGAAAATCCCGATTTGTTAAATCCAAGTCGTCGCCGTCGTATAGCTGCTGGTTCTGGAAATACCTTTGTCGAAGTCAATAAATTTATCAAGGACTTTAATCAAGCCAAACAGCTCATGCAAGGTGTCATGTCTGGGGATATGAACAAAATGATGAAGCAAATGGGAATCAATCCAAATAACCTTCCAAAAAATATGCCAAATATGGGAGGGATGGATATGTCTGCCCTTGAAGGCATGATGGGACAAGGTGGAATGCCGGATATGTCAGGTCTCGGAGGAGCAGGAATGCCAGATATGAGCCAGATGTTTGGTGGCGGACTCAAAGGTAAAATCGGTGAATTTGCTATGAAACAGTCTATGAAACGCATGGCCAACAAAATGAAAAAAGCGAAGAAAAAACGCAAATAAAAAAAGGAAAGCAGAAGTGCTTACCTAAAAAAGAACTCTGAATCCAATTCAGAGTTCTTTTGTGTTTGATTGGTTTATTCCCACTCAACGGTTGCTGGTGGTTTACTTGTAATATCGTAGACGATACGGTTAACGTGGTCTACTTCGTTAACGATACGTACAGAAATTTTTTGAAGGACTTCCCAAGGAATCTTGGCAAAGTCAGCTGTCATACCATCGATAGAAGTAATGGCGCGAATGGCAATGGTATAGTCATATGTACGACCGTCACCCATAACACCTACTGAACGAACGCCTGTATTGACAGTGAAGTATTGCCAGATATCGCGGTCAAGACCAGCTTTAGCGATTTCTTCACGAAGGATAGCATCAGACTCACGAACAGTTTCTAGTTTTTCTTCAGTGATTTCACCCATGACACGGATAGCAAGTCCTGGTCCTGGAAATGGTTGGCGCCATACAATGTGGGCTGGCATGCCAAGTTCAGTACCGAGGGCACGGACTTCGTCTTTATAAAGAGTGTTCAATGGTTCAATCAATTCAAACTGCATGTCTTCTGGAAGACCACCAACATTGTGGTGTGATTTGATGGTTTGGGCTGTGTCTGTACCAGACTCAATTACGTCAGTGTATAGTGTTCCTTGAGCAAGGAATTTTACATCTTTTAGCTTGCTAGCTTCGTCATCAAAGACATAAACAAATTCATTACCGATAATCTTCCGTTTTTGTTCAGGGTCAGAAACGCCAGCAAGTTTGTCAAGGAAGCGTTTTGCAGCGTCTGCTTTGACGATATTCAAACCGAACTTACCACCAAGCATGTCCATAACTTGGTCAGCTTCTCCCTTACGGAGAAGACCGTGGTCTACAAAGATACAGATCAATTGATCACCGATCGCTTTTTGAAGAAGAACTCCAACAACAGAAGAGTCAACACCACCTGATAGACCGAGAAGAACACGTTTGTCACCTACAGTTTCACGGATTTTCTTGATCTGCATATCGATAAAGTTGTCCATTGACCAATCACCCTTAGCCTGACAGATGTTAAGGGCAAAGTTACGAAGGATATCATTTCCGTATACAGAATGGCGAACTTCTGGGTGGAATTGGATACCATAGATGTGCTTGTCAGGGTTTTCAATAGCTGCATAAGGACAGTCAGCAGAAGTTCCAGTACGAACAAAATCAGCTGGAATCTCTGTAACAGCATCGCCATGGCTCATCAAAACAATCTGTTCTTCAGGAGTTCCTTCAAAGAGGGCAGAAGTGGTATGGGTAAGTGGTGATTGTCCATACTCACGGTTACCAGCATCACCTGCAGGGACAACTTTTCCTCCAAGTTTATGAGTTAAAAGTTGCATACCATAGCAGATTCCCAAAATTGGAATGCCAAGTTCAAAAATTTCTGGGTCAATATCAAATGAACCATCTTCGTATACAGAGTTTGGTCCACCAGAGAGGATGATCCCTACAGGGTTAATCGCACGAACCTCTGCGGCTGAGATTTTGTGACTTTTTAGCTCTGAAAAAACACCAATTTCACGAATACGACGTGAAATCAGCTGGTTGTATTGGCTACCATAGTCCAGCACGATGATTTTTTCGACATCTTGCAAGTCAGTTGAAATGTTGCTCATCTTTTTCCTTTCTCAAAAGAAATATCTTTTTCAATATTCTATCACAAATAGGGGCGAATTACCAACTAAACAAGGCAAAGTTTGACTTTTTATTAGCAAATACGGTACAATGGAGAAAATAAAGAAAAGAAGTGAGAATCATGTTACCAGCTTATATGAAAATCCACGATCAGATCAAGAAGGATATAGATGAGCATCATTGGAAAATCGGAGAGAGACTTCCAAGTGAGCGAGATTTAGCTGAACAGTTTCAAGTTAGCCGGATGACATTACGCCAGGCTATCTCTCTCTTGGTTGAGGAAGGAGTTTTGGAGCGTCGAGTAGGAAGTGGGACTTTTGTCTCTAGCACTCGTGTCCAAGAAAAAATGCGTGGGACAACCAGTTTTACGGAGATTGTCAAATCTCAGGGGAAAGTTCCTTCTAGTCAACTCATTTCTTACAGAAGAACCATTCCAAATGAGCAGGAGGTCGCAAAGCTAGGGATTACTCCGACAGAGAATATTATCCGTATGGAACGGGTGCGTTACGCTGACCAAGTTCCGCTAGTCTATGAAGTCGCATCCATTCCTGAGAAATTTATTAAGGATTTCAAAAAAGAAGAAATCACCAGTCATTTCTTCCAAACCTTGCAGCAACATGGCTATCGGATTGGCAAATCCCAACAGACCATTTATGCAAGATTGGCTAAGGAAAAAATTGCTCACTATCTAGAAGTTGAAAAGGGGCATGCCATTTTAGCCTTGACTCAGGTCTCTTATCTTGAAGATGGGACGGCTTTCGAGTATGTAAAGAGTCAATACGTGGGCGAACGCTTTGAATTTTATCTTGAAAATAACTAGTCTAGAAAGGCTAGTTTTTTGTTTTAGAAAAGATTAGAATTGTCAAAACAATCTGCCTAGGCTTGATTTTATCGCTTATTTACTATAAAATGAGAAGGAAAAACGTCAAACTTTTATATTGCAAATAGGAGAAAAAATGACAAAAACATTAAAACGTCCTGAGGTTTTATCACCTGCAGGAACTTTAGAGAAGCTGAAAGTAGCTGTTCAATATGGTGCGGACGCAGTCTTCATCGGTGGACAGGCCTATGGTCTTCGTAGCCGTGCTGGAAACTTTACCTTTGAGCAGATGGAAGAAGGTGTTCAGTTCGCTGCTAAGTACGGTGCCAAGGTCTATGTGGCTGCTAACATGGTTATGCACGAAGGAAATGAAGCTGGTGCAGGCGAATGGTTCCGTAAGTTGCGTGATATCGGGATTGCGGCAGTTATCGTGTCAGATCCGGCCTTGATCATGATTGCAGCAACCGAATCACCAGGTCTTGAAATCCACCTTTCAACCCAAGCCAGTGCGACCAATTATGAAACTCTAGAGTTCTGGAAAGAACTTGGTCTAACTCGTGTGGTTTTGGCTCGTGAAGTTTCAATGGAAGAATTGGCAGAGATTCGCAAACGTACAGATGTTGAGATTGAGGCTTTTGTCCATGGAGCCATGTGTATTTCTTACTCAGGTCGCTGTACGCTTTCAAACCACATGAGTATGCGTGATGCTAACCGCGGGGGCTGTTCTCAGTCTTGTCGTTGGAAATACGACCTCTACGATATGCCTTTTGGTCAAGAACGTAAGAGTCTTAAAGGTGAAATCCCAGAAGAATTTTCGATGTCTGCCGTTGACATGTCCATGATTGACCATATCCCAGATATGATTGAAAATGGTGTAGATAGTCTCAAGATTGAAGGTCGAATGAAGTCTATTCACTATGTTTCAACAGTAACCAACTGCTACAAGGCAGCTGTGGATGCTTATCTTGAAAGTCCTGAGAAGTTTGAAGCTATCAAACAGGACTTGGTGGATGAGATGTGGAAGGTTGCCCAGCGTGAATTGGCAACAGGATTCTACTATGGTACACCTACAGAAAATGAACAGTTGTTTGGTGCTCGCCGTAAGATTCCTGAGTATAAGTTTGTTGCGGAAGTTGTTTCTTATGATGATGCTACCCAGACAGCAACCATTCGTCAACGGAACGTCATCAACGAAGGCGACCAAGTTGAGTTTTACGGACCAGGTTTCCGACATTTTGAAACCTATATTGAGAATCTTCACGATGCAAAGGGAAATAAAATCGATCGTGCTCCAAATCCAATGGAACTCTTGACAATCAAGGTTCCACAACCTGTACAAGCAGGTGACATGGTTCGTGCTCTGAAAGAAGGGCTCATCAACCTCTATAAGGAAGACGGGACAAGTGTTACAGTTCGTGCCTAGATAAGGAAAAGGGAATGATTCAAGCTCAAGGTATATTGGCAGATGATGAAAGCAGATGTGTTCATTATCATAGTGAAAAGGATATTGTTTCACTCCAGTGTTATGAATGCAAGAAATATTACGCATGCTATCAATGTCACAATGCTCTGGAAACACATGTATTTTCTCCCTACCCCTTGGCGCTTTCTGAGGATCAACCGATTTTATGTGGGGTTTGTAAGAGGACAATGACTTTTCAAGAGTATCAAGAACAGATAGCTTGTCCTTATTGTAGCGCTCCATTTAATCCAGGTTGTAAACAACACTATTCCTACTATTTTAAATAAAATGAATCTATCCAAGTTCTTAACTTGGATTTTTCAGTTTGTTTCAGAAAATATAGTAAAAACAAGAAAAACTCGCAATCTAAAATGGGAAAACTTTCTATAGAATAAGGTAAAAATAGCAAAAATAGAAATAAATTACCTGAAACGCTTTCAACGTAAGTAAAAAGTTGACAAATCCAATTTTTAGGACTAAACTAAGTAAGTAAATTTAAATAAAAAAGGAGAATTTATCATGAATTTAACATTTTTCGGTCTTTGTCTTGCCTGTATGGGTGTATCCCTTGCAGAAGGATTTTTGATGAACGGTTTGTTCAAGTCTGCAGCACGCCAACCAGATATCATCCCACAATTGCGTAGTTTGATGATCATGGGGATTGCCTTTATCGAAGGAACATTCTTTGTAACCTTGGCGATGTCATTTGTCATTAAATAGACAACTCTATTTAGAAATGGAGGTGTCAAACCATGGAAGAAAGTTTGAATCCAACCGTTAATATTGGACCAATATCCTTTGATTTGACCCTGCTTGCCATGTCTCTTGTAACTGTTTTGATGGTTTTTGCCTTTGTCTACTGGGCAAGTCGTAAAATGACCATCCGTCCAAAGGGCAAACAAAATGCTCTTGAGATGATTTACGACTTTGTGATTGGTTTTACCAAACCAAACATTGGAGAATCATACATCAAGGATTATTCCTTATTTCTGTTTTCTCTATTTCTGTTTATCTTGGTTGCCAATAATATCGGCTTAATGGCAAAAGTACAAACAACAAACGGTTATAACTTGTGGACTTCTCCAACAGCCAACCTTGGATACGATTTATCCCTATCATTCTTGATCACTTTGATCGCCCATGTAGAAGGAGTTCGTCGTAGAGGCGTTAAAGAATATTTGAGAGCATTTGTTACACCTGGCTTTATGACTCCGATGAACATTTTAGAAGAGTTCACCAATTTTGCTTCCTTGGCGATTCGGATCTACGGAAATATTTTTGCCGGTGAGGTCTTAGCTGGATTGCTATTAGCCTTGTCACAAAATGCTTTGTATTGGTATCCTTTTGCCTTTATCGCAAACATGTTATGGACAGCCTTTTCAATTTTCATTTCATGTATTCAGGCTTATGTATTTACCATGTTGTCATCTATGTACATTGGTAAAAAAATAAATGAAGGGGAAGAGTAAGTAGAGGAGGATTAGAAGATGGATTTAACTATTAGTACCATTATCGGTGACTTTATTCTTATCGCTGGTTCCTTCCTTTTATTGATCTTTTTAGTGAAAAAATATGCTTGGGGAAATATTTCCAGCATCTTGGATGAACGTGCTGAAAAGATTTCTTCAGATATTGATGGTGCCGAGGAAGCCCGTAAAAAGGCTGAGGAACTAGCTAACAAACGTGAAGCTGAGTTAGCAGGTAGCCGTACCGAAGCTAAAACGATTATCGAGAATGCAAAGGGAACTGCTGAGAAAAGTAAAGCCGATATTTTAGCCGAAGCTAAACTTGAAGCAGGGCGCTTAAAAGAAAAAGCCAACCAAGAAATTGCGCAAAATAAAGCTGAAGCTTTACAAAGTGTTAAGGGCGAGGTGGCAGATTTGACAGTTAGTCTAGCTGGGAAAATCATCTCACAAAACCTTGACAGTCATGCCCATAAGGAACTCATTGATCAGTATATCGATCAGCTAGGAGAAGCCTAATGGACAAGAAAACAGCAAAGGTAATTGAAAAATACAGCATGCCTTTTGTCCAATTAGTGATTGAAAAAGGAGAAGAGGACCGGATTTTTTCAGACTTGGATCAAATCAAGCAAGTCGCAGAAGAAACGGGTTTACCTTCTTTTTTAGCTCAGGTGGCAGTCGATGAGTCAGATAAGGAAAAAACAGTTCGTTTCTTTCAAGACTCTGTGTCACCTTTAATGCAAAACTTTATTCAAGTTCTGGTTTACAATCACAGAGCAAATCTTTTTTATGAAGTAATTGCAGATTGTTTGAATCGCCTTGAAAAAGAGACCAATCGTTTTGTAGTCACGATTTCTTCAGCTCATCCTTTAACAGATGAACAGAAGGAACGTCTGCTCCCATTGATAGAGAAAAAAATGTCTCTGAAAGTGCGGAGCGTCAAAGAACAAATTGATGAAGGACTCATTGGTGGTTTTGTCATTTTTGCTAATCACAAGACAATTGATGTGAGTATTAAACAACAACTTCGAGTTGTTAAAGAAAATTTGAAATAGAAAGTGGTGTTCTTTTGGCAATTAACGCACAAGAAATCAGCGCTTTAATTAAGCAACAAATTGAAAATTTCAAACCCAATTTTGATGTATCTGAAACAGGTGTTGTAACCTATATCGGGGACGGAATTGCGCGTGCTCACGGCCTTGAAAATGCCATGAGTGGGGAGCTGTTGATTTTTGAAAACGGCTCTTATGGGATGGCGCAGAACTTGGAGTCAACAGACGTTGGGATTATCATCCTAGGTGACTTTACAGATATTCGTGAAGGCGATACCATTCGCCGTACAGGTAAAATCATGGAAGTTCCTGTTGGTGAGAGCCTTATTGGACGTGTTGTGGATCCACTTGGTCGTCCAGTTGACGGTCTTGGAGAAATCCATACTGATAAGTCTCGTCCAGTAGAAGCGCCGGCTCCTGGCGTTATGCAACGTAAGTCTGTATCAGAACCATTGCAAACAGGTTTGAAAGCTATTGACGCGCTTGTACCGATTGGTCGTGGTCAACGTGAGTTGATTATCGGTGACCGTCAGACAGGGAAAACAACCATTGCAATTGATACAATCTTGAACCAAAAAGGGCAAGATATGATCTGTATCTATGTAGCGATTGGACAAAAAGAATCAACAGTTCGTACGCAAGTAGAAACACTTCGTCAGTATGGTGCCTTGGATTACACAATCGTTGTGACTGCCTCTGCTTCACAACCATCTCCATTGCTCTTCCTAGCTCCTTATGCTGGGGTTGCTATGGCAGAAGAGTTTATGTACCAAGGCAAGCATGTTTTGATCGTATATGATGATCTTTCAAAACAAGCGGTCGCGTATCGTGAGCTTTCCCTCTTGCTTCGTCGTCCACCAGGTCGTGAAGCCTTCCCAGGGGATGTTTTCTATCTTCACAGCCGTTTGCTTGAGCGCTCAGCTAAAGTTTCTGATGAACTTGGTGGTGGATCTATTACAGCCCTACCATTTATCGAGACACAAGCGGGAGATATCTCTGCCTATATCGCAACCAACGTGATTTCTATCACTGACGGACAAATCTTCCTTGGTGATGGTCTCTTCAATGCGGGTATTCGTCCAGCCATCGATGCGGGTTCATCTGTATCCCGTGTAGGTGGTTCGGCACAGATTAAAGCCATGAAGAAAGTAGCTGGTACACTTCGTATCGACCTTGCTTCATACCGTGAGTTGGAAGCCTTCACTAAGTTTGGTTCTGACTTGGATGCAGCAACACAGGCTAAGTTAAACCGTGGACGTCGTACTGTGGAAGTATTGAAACAACCTGTTCATAAACCACTACCTGTTGAGAAACAAGTAACCATTCTCTATGCTTTGACACATGGTTTCTTGGATACGATTCCAGTAGATGACATTGTTCGTTTTGAGGAAGAGTTCCATACTTTCTTTGATGCACAACATCCAGAGATTTTGGAAACTATTCGTGAAACAAAAGACTTGCCAGATGAAGCAGTCTTGGATGCTGCGATTACAGAGTTTCTCAATCAATCCAGCTTCCAATAAGAATAGAGGTGTCAGATGGCAGTATCTCTAAATGATATTAAAACAAAAATCGCCTCAACCAAAAATACGAGTCAAATCACTAATGCCATGCAAATGGTATCGGCTGCCAAGTTAGGTCGCTCTGAAGAAGCAGCGCGCAACTTTCAAGTTTACGCTCAGAAGGTCCGTAAGCTTTTGACGGATATTCTGCATGGTAACGGATCTGGTGGTTCAACCAATCCGATGCTCATCAGTCGCCCAGTTAAGAAAACAGGCTATATCGTTATCACTTCAGACCGTGGCTTGGTTGGAGGTTATAATGCTTCCATCCTTAAAGCCGTTATGGAGTTGAAAGAAGAATACCATCCAGATGGTAAAGATTTTGAGATAATCTGTATCGGTGGTATGGGAGCTGATTTCTTTAAGGCTCGAGGTATTCAGCCAATCTATGAACTACGTGGCTTGGCAGATCAGCCTAGTTTTGATGAAGTTCGTAAAATTATTTCAAAAACGATTGAGATGTACCAAAACGAACTTTTTGATGAATTATACGTCTGCTACAACCATCATGTCAATACTCTCACAAGTCAAATGCGTGTGGAACAAATGCTTCCGATTGTTGACTTGGATCCAAATGAAGCGGATGAAGAGTATAGCTTGACATTTGAGTTGGAAACGAGCCGTGATGAGATTCTAGAGCAATTGTTGCCACAGTATGCTGAAAGTATGATTTACGGGGCTATTATCGATGCCAAGACAGCTGAAAATGCTGCAGGTATGACAGCCATGCAAACGGCGACCGATAATGCCAAAAAGGTCATCAATGATTTGACAATCCAGTATAACCGTGCTAGACAGGCGGCGATTACACAAGAAATTACAGAAATCGTAGCGGGGGCTAGTGCCTTAGAATAAGGCTTTGCCTCCCTCGTATTAAAATGAACTTATACTCAATGAAAATCAAAGAGCAAACTAGGAAGCTAGCCGCAGGCTGTACTTGAGTACGGCAAGGCGACGCTGACGTGGTTTGAATTTGATTTTCGAAGAGTATTAGGACCTAGTTGAACTAGGAACCGACAGTATCTTATATAGAATAGGAGAAGGAGATGAGTTCAGGTAAAATTGCTCAGGTTATCGGACCCGTTGTAGACGTCTTGTTTGCAGCAGGGGAAACACTTCCTGAGATTAATAATGCACTTGTCGTCTACAAAAATGACGAAAGAAAAACAAAAATCGTCCTTGAAGTAGCCTTGGAGTTGGGTGATGGTATGGTCCGTACGATCGCCATGGAATCAACAGATGGTTTGACTCGTGGAATGGAAGTTTTGGACACAGGACGTCCAATCTCCGTGCCAGTAGGTAAAGAAACTTTGGGACGTGTCTTTAACGTTTTGGGGGATACGATTGACTTGGATGCTCCTTTCGCTGAAGACGCTGAGCGTCAGCCAATTCATAAGAAAGCTCCAACTTTTGATGAATTGTCTACCTCATCTGAAATCTTGGAAACAGGAATTAAGGTTATCGACCTTCTTGCCCCTTACCTTAAAGGTGGGAAAGTTGGACTCTTCGGTGGTGCCGGAGTTGGTAAAACTGTCTTGATCCAAGAGTTGATTCACAACATTGCCCAAGAACATGGTGGTATTTCAGTATTTACCGGTGTTGGAGAACGTACCCGTGAGGGGAACGACCTTTACTGGGAAATGAAAGAATCAGGCGTTATCGAGAAAACAGCCATGGTATTTGGTCAGATGAATGAGCCACCTGGAGCACGTATGCGTGTTGCTCTTACTGGTTTGACAATTGCTGAATACTTCCGTGATGTAGAAGGCCAAGATGTGCTTCTCTTTATCGACAATATCTTCCGTTTCACTCAAGCTGGTTCAGAAGTATCTGCCCTTTTGGGTCGGATGCCTTCAGCCGTTGGTTACCAACCAACACTTGCTACGGAAATGGGTCAATTGCAAGAACGTATCACATCAACTAAGAAGGGTTCTGTAACCTCTATCCAGGCTATCTATGTGCCAGCGGATGACTACACTGACCCTGCGCCAGCAACAGCTTTCGCTCACTTGGATTCAACAACAAACTTGGAACGTAAGTTGGTACAGTTGGGTATCTACCCGGCCGTTGACCCTCTAGCTTCAAGCTCACGCGCCTTGGCACCTGAGATTGTTGGTGAGGAGCACTACGCAGTTGCTGCTGAGGTTAAACGTGTCCTTCAACGTTACCATGAATTGCAAGATATCATTGCTATCCTTGGTATGGATGAACTTTCTGATGAAGAAAAGACTTTGGTTGCACGTGCCCGTCGTATCCAGTTCTTCTTGTCTCAAAACTTTAACGTTGCAGAACAATTTACTGGTCAACCTGGTTCTTATGTGCCAGTAGCGGAAACAGTTCGTGGCTTTAAGGAAATCCTTGAAGGAAAACATGACCAGTTACCAGAAGATGCCTTCCGTGGTGTCGGTTCAATCGAAGACGTCATTGCTAAGGCAGAAAAAATGGGATTTTAAGAGGTGATCTATGGCTCATTTAACTGTCCAGATCGTGACACCAGATGGCCTCGTCTATGATCACCATGCCAGCTTTGTATCGGTACGAACTCTGGATGGTGAGATGGGGATCTTGCCACGACATGAAAATATGATTGCGGTTTTAGCGGTTGATGAAGTGAAGGTAAAACGTATCGATGATGATACTCATGTGAACTGGATTGCAGTGAACGGAGGAATTATCGAGATTGCCAATGACATCATTACTATTGTAGCAGACTCAGCAGAACGTGCTCGTGATATCGATATCAGTCGTGCTGAACGTGCAAAACTTCGCGCTGAACGAGAAATCGAAGAAGCCCATGACAAGCATTTGATTGACCAAGAGCGTCGTGCAAAAATCGCATTGCAACGTGCTATCAACCGTATCAATGTCGGAAATAGACTATAAAAAAATGAACTTGAAACTCAAGTTCATTTTTTTTAATGTGGGAAGTTGATGCAGACTGCTTCAGGGACATGAAAGTCGTTAGAAAGTTCTGCAAGACGACCACTTTTAGGATTGCGCTTAAAGACGGTTGCGTTATCAGAATCTTGATGAACAGCAATGAGAAACTCTTGATCAGGAGTTAGGTCGAAATCACGTGGATTTTTACCATGACTTGGTACAATCTCTAATAATTCCAAGCTACCATCAGCGAGGATTGTATAGACTGCAATGGAATCATGACCTCGGTTAGATGCATAGAGGTATTTGCCATCTTTTGAAAGACGAATGGCAGCAGTAGCATTGAAGCCTTCGTATCCATCTGGTAAGGTTGAAATGACTTGCATGCGTTCAAATTCACCGACCCCATCATAAATCAAGACCTCGATAGTGCTATTAAGTTCGCAGATGAGATAGGCAATCTTATAGTGGTGGTGGAAAACGATGTGGCGAGCACCTGCTCCAGCTTGGCCGTGATAAGTGTGGAGCTTACTTAGTTTTCCTTCTGGACTAACATCGTAGGTCGTTACTTCATCTGTACCTAGATCACAGGTGACGAGATACTGGTCAGGTGTTAGATCTGTAAAGTGTACATGTGGAGAAGTTTGGTTTTCATGAGGGCCTTGTCCACTATGCTGATCTAGATCTGTTTGGATGAGGCTACCATCCGTTTGACGTTTATAAACGAGAACTTGACCTTTATGATAGTTGGCCCCATAAACGAGACCACGCTTTTCATCCACTGCCACATAACAATGGGGAGCGCCTTCTTCAACCACATGATTTAGCAAAGCGCCATCTGTCTTGTAAGCAGCGATTCCACCTAAGCCATCCTGGCTCCCTACAGTGTATAAGTGTTGCTGTTGGTCAAAGGCAAGGTAGGTCGGACTTGGTTCAGCAGCAAAGAGTTCAAGATTTGCAAGCTGGCCTGTTTCTGTATCAAAATCTGCCTTGTAAATCCCTTTAGATAAGCGACGAGTGTAAGTTCCAAAATAAACAGTTTCTTTCATGTCCATACCTCTTAATAATGATAAGTTCATTATACCACAAAATGGCAGTCATGAAGCATCAGATTCATCCATGTAAGCACTTTAAAAAAGAGTTATTTTAGTCTAAAAATGGTATAATGAGAGAATGACAGAAAGGATGTATTTATGGAACATAAAGAGAAACATTTTAGCCTATCTTGGTTTTTTAAGTGGTTTTTAGATAATAAAGCCATCACTGTATTTTTAGTAACTTTGTTACTGGGGCTAAACATTTTTATTCTAAGTAAGATTAGTTTTATTTTTTTACCAGTTTTGGATTTTCTAGGAGTTGTCATGTTGCCAGTTATTTTATCTGGTTTACTTTATTACCTCCTCAATCCGATTGTTGACTGGATGGAGAAGCACAAGATCAATCGTGTCCTTGCCATTAGTATTGTTTTTGTTGTTATTGGACTCTTTATCATTTGGGGGCTGGCAGTCGCAATTCCTAATCTGCAACGTCAAGTCTTAAATTTTGCGAAGAATGTGCCGACATACCTGGAAGATGCTGATAAGGTGATCAATGACCTTGTAACCAAACGCTTGCCAGATGATTTTAGACCACAGTTGGAGCAGGTTCTTTCCAATGTTTCTAGTGAGGCGACCATGTGGGCCAGCAAAATCTCTTCTCAAGCTGTTAACTGGGTTAGCGCCTTTATCAGTAGCGTTTCCCAGGTCATTGTTGCGGTTATTATCGTACCCTTCATGCTCTTTTATCTTTTGAGAGATGGGAAAGGCTTGCGAGATTACCTGACTAAATTCATCCCAAACAAGTTAAAAGAACCTGTCGGACAAGTTTTGTCAGATGTTAATAAACAGTTGTCAAACTATGTTAGAGGGCAGGTTACAGTTGCTATTATCGTGGCAATTATGTTTATTATCTTCTTTAAGATTATTGGTCTCAGATATGCTGTGACTCTGGGGATCACGGCTGGTATCCTCAATCTAGTACCTTACCTGGGTAGTTTTCTTGCCATGTTGCCTGCTTTGGTTTTGGGCTTGATAGCAGGACCTGTGATGCTTTTGAAAGTGATTATTGTCTTTATTGTTGAACAAACGATTGAAGGTCGCTTCGTTTCTCCGCTTATTTTAGGTAGTCAGCTAAACATCCATCCAATCAATGTCCTATTTGTTCTCCTAACTTCAGGTTCTATGTTTGGTATTTGGGGAGTCTTGCTGGGAATTCCTGTCTATGCTTCTGCCAAGGTCGTTATCTCAGCTATCTTTAACTGGTATAAAAAAGTCAGCGGTTTGTATGAAGAAGAAGGGGAGGAAATCAAGAGTGAACAATAGTCAACACATGCTCCAGGCTTTGGATGAACAGGATTTAATCAAAGCGGATCAGTATTTTCACAAAGCCCTCGAAACAGATTCAAGTGAAGTTCTTTACGAACTAGCAAGCTATCTAGAGGGAATTGGCTTTTATCCTCAAGCAAAAGAAATTTACCAAAAAATCGTTACAGAATTTCCAGAAGTGAATCTGAATTTAGCAAGTATTGCTAGTGAGGATGGCAATGTTGAGGAAGCCTTTGCTCACCTTGAGGAAATCACACCCGAAAGTGACTGGTACGTGTCGGCTTTGGCCTTGAAGGCTGACCTCTATCAGTTGGAAGGATTGACAGATGTAGCGCGTGAAAAGTTACTGGAAGCCCTAAACTACTCAGACGATCCCTTATTAGTTTTTGGTTTGGCTGAGTTGGATAGCGAGTTAGGGAATTATCAGGAAGCTATTCAGGGCTATGCTCAATTAGACAATCGCTCCATCTATGAGCAAACGGGTGTCTCAACCTATCAACGAATTGGTTATGCTTATGCCCAGTTAGGTAAGTTTGAAGCTGCAACTGAATTCTTAGAGAAAGCTTTAGAATTAGAATACGATGACCAAACTGCCTTTGAACTGGCTAGTCTTTACTTTGACCAAGAAGAGTATCAAAAATCTGTTCTTTACTTTAAGCAGATTGATACCATTTCACCTGACTTTGAAGGATATGAATATGGTTATAGTCAAGCTTTGCATAAGGAACATCAGGTGGAAGAGGCCCTTCGTATCGCTAAACAAGGTTTGGAGAAAAATCCATTTGAAACTCGGCTCTTACTGGCTGCTTCTCAGTTTTCGTATGAATTGCATGATCCTAGTAGTGCAGAGCAATTTCTCCTTACTGCCAAAGAAGATGCAGAGGATACAGAAGAAATTTTCCTTCGCCTTGCAACCATTTATATGGAACAAGAGCGGTACGAAGATATCATTGCTCTCCAAAGTCAAGAACCTGAAAACCTCCTGACCAAGTGGATGATTGCCCGTTCTTATCAGGAAATTGAGGATTTAGATAAGGCCTATGAGCTCTATCAGGAACTATCGCTTGATCTCAAGGATAATCCTGAATTTCTGGAGCAGTATACTTATCTCCTACGTGAATTGGGGTATTTTGAAGAAGCCAAAGTGCAAGCTGAAGCTTATTTAAAACTCGTTCCAGATGATGTTCAGATGCAAGAACTATTAGAGACACTTTAAGGATTTCTATTTTTTGTAAAATTTTATTAACAGAAACGAATGACTTTAAATGAATGATTTGAAAGACCTCAGAGGTCTTTTCTTTTTTACTAATATAATATAAATGTTAGAATTTCTTATAGCCAATTTAGATGAAGTTTTGAACGATGAAAGCCTGCTACACCCTATAAAATAAGAGTTTAAAGGTATGATTTGAACATCGAACTACTATGAAATACTTGACAAATTTATATAAGAATATATAATAATAAATAAGGGAATCTATCCCCAAAAATAAAGGAGGCAAATGTTGTGAAAAAGATTAATAAAAAACTTTCTCATGCATTCATGGCGCTATTGTTAGTAGCTTCAGTATTTATCCCAGTACTAAGAACTAGCAATGTGGTTAAAGCTGCTGAACTACCATCTAGTAGCTATACGCTAACGACAGTACCGACAATTAACAATAATAAGTTAGTTGACGGTGCAGAGTATGGTGAAGGGAAATTTTACCTTCAAACCACCTACAAATTCGACAACTCAACAACGTTGAAGAATGGTGACTTTATGGTTTATAAAGTTCCAAATGAATTCAAAATTGAAACAGATTCAACTACTGAAATCTTTGGTAACGATGGAGTCACTAAAGTTGCTGAGTTAACGACAAATAAGTCTGTAAATACAGCGACTGTAACGGTAACTAACGAAGATTATTTTGCTAACTTACCTGAAGAGAAACAAATTTCGGCCTTATTTACTGTTGTATGGGCTGATAATGTTGAACTCAATAAATCATATCCAATCGACATTCCTGGAGCAGGAGTATACAATTTGACTCGTATTGTTCCAGATGAGGATCCAACAGGATTTACTAAATGGGGAGTTCAAGATACGAACGATCCAAATTATATTAATTGGTATATTCGCGTAAACAAATATGCTAATCCTTATGAAGGCGTTTCGATTCAAGATACAATCCCTGAAGGGCAAGTATTAGCTAGTGAGATTACAGGTTACTACTTTACTGAATGGGGTAAGGATGAACATCATCCTCTTTTGAATCCAAGTCACATTGTTGTTCAAGATTCTAATCGCTTCACTATTACTCCAAATGGTAATGGTGATCTAATCAACCAAGGTTTGTATGTAGTTTATAAGACTCGTATCACAGCTCCAGTTGATAATACAACAAAGAAAGCTTTCAATAACGTTAAAATTACGACTTCGACTGAAAACTTTGATGTAGAAGGTTTTGCACCATTAACCACAACTGAAGGTATTAGTTCAGGTTCACGTTCTACAGAAGTTTCATTTGAGGTTTCTAAGCAGTTAAAAGGAAAAGACTTAGCTGCTGAAGAATTTAGCTTCCAACTACTTGATCCAAACGGATCAGTTGTGGAAACTGTTAAGAATGATAAAGATGGCAAAGTGAAATTTAAAGCCGTTAAATTCTCTACAGTGGGTACTTATAAGTATCAGATCAAAGAAGTTAATGATCAAAAACCAGGTTTTGCTTACGATGATAAGACTATTAACGCAGAAGTTACTGTAACAGATGTTTATGGTGAGAAGTTTGCAAGTGTTAAATATGACAATAAAGTTTTTGTAAATTCGTATTCTGCTAAATCTGCAACAACTTCAATTACTGCTAAAAAAGTCCTAAATGGTAAAACTCTTGAGGCAGATAAATATGAATTTGAATTGAAAGAAGGCGACAAACTTGTAGCTACAGCTAAGAATACTGCAGATGGAACAGTTGCTTTCCCAGCGATTGAATACACTGCTACAGGAACTCACACATACACGATCACTGAAAAAGCTGGTAATGAAACTGGTGTAACTTATGATAAAAATGCTTATACAGTAACAGTAAAAGTTGCAGACAATGGTCAAGGTCAACTTGTAGCAACAGTTACAGGTAATAATCCAACCATCACAAATACTTATGCTGCTGAGACTCCAGGTTCTTCAGATAACAAACCTAAACAACCAGAAGAAAATAAAGAACTACCAAATACTGGTACATCTGAAATGACTATCTTGCTTACTGTTGTAGGAGTAGTACTTGCGTTTGGTTCCATTCTCTTATTCCGTTTCAAAAAAGTTAAATAATCTAGTTGAAAAATCTTGATGCCTTTGCTATGGCATCATCAAAGAGCCACTTGTATGGATAGTAGAAATGATACTATTCTTATAAAGTGGTTCTTTTTTTATATCTTTAGAGGTAAGAAGTGAATGAGAGTAAACAGCGTTCTGTATCAATGAAATCTTTATAGATATTTGATAAAAAAATTTGATCATGGTCCTCTCAGAACTAGAAGTTAAACCTATATTCTCGTCTAGAATCCTTATAATTCTTCTAATTTTTTAAGATGATATTTCGCACGGATTTCTTAGATAAAGGTGTATAGTTCAAGAATTATAGAATTTTTTTACAAAAACCCTTGCTAAATTGTTTATTTATGCTATAATAGGAACAATAATTTTTAGGAGGTGCAGTATGTCTTATATGTTTGAGATATTACCAAGTTTATTGAATGGTGCAAGTATGACTCTTCAAGTCTTTGCTCTGGTCTTGATCTTTTCAATTCCTTTAGGTATTGTCGTTGCCTTTGCTTTGCAAGTTCGTTGGAAACCCCTCCATTATCTGATTGACCTTTATATTTGGGTGATGCGAGGGACTCCCTTGCTCTTGCAATTAATCTTTATTTACTATGTTCTCCCTAGCATTGGGATACGTTTAGATCGTTTGCCTGCTGCTGTGATCGCTTTTGTATTGAACTATGCAGCCTACTTTGCTGAAATCTTTCGTGGTGGGATTGAAACCATTCCTAAAGGTCAATATGAGGCTGCTAAGGTCTTGAAGTTTAGTCCTTTTGACACAGTGCGATATATCATTCTTCCTCAAGTTACAAAGATTGTCTTACCGAGCGTCTTTAATGAAATCATGAGTTTGGTCAAGGATACTTCATTGGTTTATGCCCTTGGGATTTCAGATTTGATTTTAGCAAGTCGGACAGCAGCCAATCGAGATGCCAGTCTTGTTCCTATGTTTTTAGCTGGAGCGATTTATCTAATCATGATTGGTCTTGTAACCATTGTAGCGAAAAAACTTGAGAAGAAGTACAGTTATTACAGATAGGAGGATTGCTATGTTAGAATTACGAAACATTAACAAGGCCTTTGGTGGTAAACAAATCTTAACCAACTTCAGCCTATCAATTCCTGAAAAGCAAATCCTTGCAATCGTAGGTCCATCAGGAGGCGGAAAGACAACCCTATTACGTATGCTAGCTGGACTGGAAACCATCGATTCAGGGGAAATCTACTATAACGGCGAATCGCTAGCTATAGACGAACTAGAAAAGCG
Organism: Streptococcus oralis subsp. oralis; assembly: GCF_002096455.1. Taxonomy (GTDB): domain Bacteria; phylum Bacillota; class Bacilli; order Lactobacillales; family Streptococcaceae; genus Streptococcus; species Streptococcus oralis_CY. Next base: position 627,521 of record NZ_NCUL01000008.1, read on the forward strand.
CAATCTTCTGGGATTTGTTTTCCAAGATTTTCAACTTTTTCCGCATTTGTCAGTTCTAGATAACTTAACTCTGTCGCCTATAAAAACAATGAGCATGGGGAAGGAAGTTGCTGAGAAGAAGGCGCGTGGTTTGTTAGAACAACTTGGGTTAGCTGGACATGCAGATGCCTTTCCATTCTCACTTTCAGGTGGGCAAAAACAACGGGTGGCCTTAGCACGCGCTATGATGATAAACCCAGAAATTATTGGATATGATGAGCCTACATCAGCCTTAGACCCAGAATTGCGATTAGAAGTAGAAAAACTTATCCTTCAAAATAAAGAGCGTGGGATGACTCAGATTGTTGTGACCCACGATCTTCAGTTTGCGGAAAACATTGCTGATCAGATCCTTAAGGTTGATCCAAAGTAGGACTAGGAGGTGCCTATGAAGAGAAAGAAAATTGCCCTTGTACTTGCTCTGTTCTTTAGCTTCTTCCTGACGGCTTGTACTCAGAAGGCAAGTGATCCAAATCAGGATAATTGGGCCAAATATCAAAAACAGGGAAGCATTACCATTGGCTTTGACAATACCTTTGTTCCCATGGGATTTGAGGAAAAGAATGGCCAGTATGCAGGCTTTGATATTGACCTGGCCCAAGCTGTTTCTGAAAAGCTAGGAATTCAGATTAAATTTCAACCCATCGACTGGGATATGAAAGAAACCGAGCTACAAAATGGTACCATTGATGCCATCTGGAATGGCTATACAGCTACAGATGAACGAAAAGAGAAGGTTGCTTTTACCATTCCTTACATGGAAAATCAACAAGTTTTGGTCTCTAAAAAGTCTCAAAACATCCACTCAGTTCAGGATATGACTGACAAAGTTTTAGGGGCCCAGGCTGGATCTTCTGGTTTTTTGAATTTTGAAGGACAACCAGAACTACTCAAGAATCGAGTGAAAGACCAGAAGGCTAATCAATACCAAAGTTTCAATGAAGCCTTAATTGATTTGAAAAATGATCGGATTGATGCCTTGTTGATTGACCGGGTATATGCCAATTATTATCTCCAGTCTGAAGGAATATTAAATGACTACAATGTCTTTTCAGCTGGATTTGAAAGTGAAGCTTTTGCAGTGGGTGTTAGACCTGCTGATAAAACTTTGCTAGATGCATTGAACCAAGCCTTTATCTCACTATACCAAGAAGGAAAATTCCAGGAAATCAGCCAGAAATGGTTTGGGGAAGATGTAGCCACCAGTCAAGTTAAAAATCAAGAATAAGAAAAAGAGATTGAGTTTTTCCTCAGTCTCTTTTTGCATCGAAAAATCCTCTGGCAAGTACCAGAGGATAAGGGGTTATTTCATTGTTGGGAAGAGCAATACATCACGGATAGTAGTTGTATCAGTGAGGAGCATGCAGAGACGGTCGATACCGATTCCCAAACCACCTGTTGGAGGCATACCGTATTCAAGAGCCTCAATGTAGTCGTAGTCGATGCCTGTTGCTTCATCATCACCAAGCTCTTTAGCTTTAGCTTGAGCTTCAAAACGGCTAAGCTGATCAATTGGGTCGTTTAACTCAGTAAAGGCATTACCGTATTCCTTAGTCATGATAAAGAGCTCGAAACGGTCAGTAAAGCGTTCGTCTTCAGGATTTTTCTTAGCGAGTGGAGATACTGCTACTGGATGTCCATAGACAAAGGTTGGTTGGATTAAGGTTTCTTCGACAAACTCTTCAAAGAAGGCGTTGATAATGTGGCCAACTTCAGTGTAGTGTTTCTCAACTGGAACTTTCTTCTCAGCAGCGATAGCTTTAGCTTCCTCGAAAGTCATGTCTTGCCAGAAGTCTACACCAGTAATTTCCTTGATAGCATCTACCATGTGAACACGTTTAAATGGTTCGTTGATCTTAATTTCAGTGCCCTGGTAGTTAACTGGACCATCACCCTTAACTGCCTTAGCAGCGTGTTGGATAATACCTTCCGTCAAGTCCATGATATCTTGAAAGTCAGCATAAGCTTGGTAAACTTCGATAGAAGTGAATTCAGGGTTATGAGTAGCATCCATTCCTTCGTTACGGAAGATACGGCCAATTTCATAAACACGTTCCATACCACCAACGATAAGGCGTTTCAAGTGAAGCTCGGTCGCGATACGAAGCACCATGTCAATGTTCTGTGCATTGTGGTGGGTGATAAATGGACGAGCAGCAGCACCACCAGCTTCATTGTGAAGAACAGGTGTTTCCACTTCAAGGAAACCTTTTTGATCTAGATAACGACGGATTTCAGAGATGATTTTTGAACGAGTGACAAAGCGCTCAAAGCTTTCACGGTTAGAAATCAAGTCCAGGTAACGTTTACGATAAATTGTTTCAACGTCAGTCAAACCGTGGAATTTCTCTGGAAGTGGGCGAAGTGCTTTAGACAAGTGTGTGATGTGAGTTGCCTTGATAGAAAGTTCTCCCATATCTGTACGCATGACTTCACCTTCGACACCAAGGAAGTCACCAAGGTCAGCCTTTTTGAAGATTTCGTAGTTTTCTTCACCAACTTCATCTTTACGAACGTAGATTTGGATTTGACCTTCTCGGTCTTGAAGATGGGCAAAGCCGACTTTCCCTTTTCCACGTTTGGTTACTAAGCGTCCAGCGATAGTAGCAGTTTCATTTAATTCATGTAATTGTTCTTTATCAAGTTCTGCAAATTTGTCTTTTAGTTCTTGAGAGTTAGCAGTACGTTCAAAACGTTTTCCGAAGGGATCGATTCCTTGTTCACGGAGCGCAGCCATTTTTTCACGGCGAACGATCTGCTGGTCATTTAGTTCTTCCATATGTTCTGTAGACATGGGTTCCTCCTAATTTTACTCAAAATTTGATACGATGAGTCATTTTTTGCGATACTCCCATTTTATCATAAATAGCAGAGAAATTCACGGATATTCTTTGAAAACTAAAAAGAACTTGACTATTAAGATCAAGTTCCATTATTTTCTTTGATAGGAAGTGTCATTCCATCTTTCCAGAGTGAAGGTTTCAAAATCCTCAGTGTCCAAAATTGTCAGACTAGCATTGGCCAAGCCTCCATCTTTGCGAAGGTGAGCCTCTTTATAGCCTAAAAGTGTACGAAGGCTAGCAGTGAGATTGGCCCCATGCCCGACAATCAGAATTCTTTCAGCCGGACTTTCTTTCAGAGATTTGATAAACTGAATGGTTCGCTGAGTCGTAGAGTAGAGAGATTCGGCTTCAAACATCCTCGTATCAAACTGAGCCAGATTAGAGCGAAAGGCCTTGATTTGTTGTGGGTAGATGGCATTGAGCGTAGCAATTTTTAATCCCTCTAGTTTGCCAAGTTGCCATTCACGTAGGTTAGGAATGCTCTTTAAAGGACAAGGGGCTAGGAGTTGACTTTGGATAATTTCAGCAGATTTAACTGCTCTGGGTAAATCACTAGAATAAATCGCATCAAAAGGAATTTCCTTAAGATACTGCCCCAGTTGTTTTAGTGTGTCAATGGACTCTGGAAGAAGGGGAGAGTCACCACTAGCACCTTGAAAACGTCCTTCAAGATTCCAGAGGGTGCGACCATGACGGACAAAATAGAGTTTCATTACTTACTTTCCTCCAAGATATCAGCAAAGTCCGCTTTTACAAAACTGGCTAAGTCTTGAGGTCGGATGATAATACTATGCCCAACTTCTCCAGCAGAGACAATCATTTGGTCCAAATCCAAAGCAGTCTGATCAATAAAAATAGGATAATTGTGTTTTTGGCGAATGCCGACGGGGTTATTAGCCCCATGAATATAGCCTGTCGTTTTTTCTAGGTCTTTTTGAGGAATCATGCTGACTTTTTTATTACCAGAAACCTTTGCTAGTTTTTTCTCAGCGAGGTGTTCTGTTATGGGAACGATTCCGATGATTGGCCCCGTTTTGTCCCCTAATAGAGCCAAGGTTTTAAAGATATGAGTTCGATCATATTCTGAAGGAAGTTCTCCCTCAAGCGCGTTGATTTGTATACCAGTATGGTCAATACCCGCCTTGGTCAAGATTTGTTCGACCAAGGTTTTTTTAATCTTAACTTTCTTTGCCATTATTTATATTTATCCTCCAATTGACTCATCCAGATACCAAGCCAAATGCCAAGCGCAAAGAAGAAGGCGACGAGAACATAGCTCACAATAGAAAGTCCAGTGTATTGGATACTTTCAGCACTTCCAGCATTTGGAATCAAAATCAAGAGGGTGCTTGATAGCACAATTCCAATAATAAAGTGATAAACACGGGAGTGGTAGTTGTTCAAGGCATGGTCCATTAATTTTGAAAAAATGATGAGGGTTGCACCTGCACCAATTCCGATAGGAAGGAAAGTACCGAATAAATCAAAGGTCTTAAAGCCAGTTAGCATTGGAGCGTACAATCCTAAAATCAAGAGTAGATTTGACGGACTTAAACCAGGCACCAAGATACCAAGCGCTAAAAGAGCACCCGCTAAGATGAAACTAGCGAAACTAGCACTGAGAGAACCAACAACAAAATTTAACGCGTAGAGCCCGACACCTGAAAGGATAAAGGTAGTCCAGAACCAGACTAAGTCAATCTTATCCCGATCAGACTCTCGAGTAGATTCTTTAAGGAGGCTAGGAACTGTACCGATGATAGCTCCAGCAAAACTCCATAAAACATAGACTTGGTAATTTTCTAGCAGATACTCAATTGGATAAGAAAACAAACCAATGCCTAGCAACATCCCGATTGCTACTGGGATAAAGTATAGTACATTCTCTTTAAAATTCTTAAAGGGATGAGCCAGAAAACTAATCATTCGCTCGTAAATTCCCAAAATAGCTGCTAAAACACCGCCAGAAATTCCGGGTAGGATAAATCCTAAGGCGATGACGATTCCTTTAATAACTCTTGCAATCCATGAAAACATCATAAAATCCTCAACTTCATAAAATTCTTTCTCTATTCTATCAATTATAACACAGACGAGAAGAAAATGAAAAAACAAGTGAAAAAGAGAGCAATTTTCACTTGTCTTATGGTCTTAAAAATAGTTTTCTGAAGGTTTCTTCTTTTTCCTTCAAGGTAGAAATGAGATTAATATCTAAATGATGCTCGAATCCAGCAATGCTTCCTTTGGAAGTATACTGATGGAGGTCATAGTCTAAATCAGTATTAGGCGTGGTTTCAAAGTAACCTGAATTGGTTCCATAAGATGGAATCCAGACAGCAGAGAACTTATCTGTATTGATACTATGCTCTTTCATAAAATAAACACCGATGTAAATTCCGATATTTTTGGCGCCAAGGGCTTCTAGTTTAGCCCTAAAAGCTTCAACCCCTTCGTTCATATCGGACATTGTTTTTTCTTCAACATCGAGCCAATAGTAACTAGGGTTGTATGGAGAAGCAGCATTGTAGAAAACCTCAGCAGCTTTTTCCATTTTTTCCTTACTAGTACCTGCTAGATAGGCATAAACAGCAACTGGAACATTGCGCTTTTGAAATTCTGAAATGTGATTTATATAGGCTTTATCGACACCATTGGCATAGGCGGCATTATTTGTTTCAGTATGCTGACCCCCATTGTGGACACGAACAATAACACCTGAAATATTTTGAGACAAGGTATCGTAGTTGATTTCCTCAGGTCTTTGCCAACCAGAGACATCAATAATAGGTTTGTCAAGATTATGCAAGGCCTGATTTTCAACCTGGACAGCATTTGGTTTTGACTTGACGGGATGGTCTTCATAAGTTGGTTTATTGAGGATCAAAATAGCTATAAATATAGTAAATAAAGTAAAAATAATAGCTGGATTAATCTTTTTTCTCATATTTAATTAGTTTAACGTAAATAAATAAAAAAATCAAAGAAAACATCGTAAAAAGTGAATATATGGGCGTCTTTTCCCTATTTCTCTGTTTGTTTACTCCTAAGAAACTAAATTATGGTATAATATAAGGGAATTTCTAGAGAAAAGAGAAGATTATGTCAAATTATGCCATTATTTTAGCAGCGGGTAAAGGTACTCGCATGAAATCAGATCTTCCAAAGGTACTTCACAAAGTAGCAGGAATTTCGATGTTGGAACATGTTTTTCGTAGTGTTGGTGCTATTCAACCTGAAAAAACAGTTACTGTAGTTGGTCACAAGGCTGAGCTAGTTGAGCAAGTATTAGCTGGTCAGACAGACTTTGTTACCCAAACAGAACAACTAGGAACTGGGCATGCTGTCATGATGGCAGAGCCTATTCTCCAAAATCGTACTGGCCACACCTTGGTTATTGCTGGGGATACTCCTCTGATTACAGGTGAAAGCTTGAAAAACCTCTTGGATTTCCATATCAATCATAAAAATGTGGCGACGATTTTAACAGCTGAAGCAGCTGATCCTTTTGGATATGGTCGTATCGTCCGCAATGATAATGCTGAAGTTCTTCGCATTGTGGAGCAGAAAGATGCTACAGACTTTGAAAAGCAAATTAAGGAAATCAATACTGGAACTTATGTATTTGACAATGAACGTCTTTTTGAAGCCCTTAAAAACATCAACACCAACAATGCCCAAGGTGAGTACTATATTACTGACGTGATTGGTATTTTCCGTAATGCGGGTGAAAAGGTTGGTGCCTATACTCTCAAGGATTTTGATGAAAGTCTTGGGGTAAATGACCGTGTAGCTCTTGCGACTGCAGAAGCAGTGATGCGCCGCCGTATTAATCAAAAGCACATGGTTAACGGTGTCAGCTTTGTCAATCCTGAAGCAACTTACATCGACATTGATGTTGAGATTGCTCCTGAAGTTCAAATCGAAGCCAACGTTACCTTGAAAGGTCAAACGAAGATTGGTGCGGAGACTATTTTAACAAATGGAACTTATATTGTAGATAGCACCATTGGATCTGGAGCTGTGATTACCAACTCTATGATTGAGGAAAGTTTGGTAGCAGACGGCGTGACTGTTGGTCCTTATGCCCATATTCGTCCAGGTTCAAGTCTGGCTGCTCAAGTTCACATTGGAAATTTTGTTGAAGTAAAAGGATCTTCAATCGGTGAAAATACCAAGGCGGGTCATTTGACTTATATTGGAAACTGTGAAGTAGGTAGTCATGTTAACTTTGGTGCTGGTACGATTACAGTAAACTATGACGGGAAAAACAAATATAAGACTGTGATTGGCAATAATGTCTTTGTTGGCTCAAACTCAACTATTATTGCTCCTGTAGAACTTGGGGATAATTCTCTGGTTGGAGCGGGTTCAACCATTACCAAGAATGTTCCTGCAGATGCCATTGCTATCGGCCGTGGACGACAAGTTAACAAAGATGAGTACGCAACACGCTTACCTCATCATCCTAAGAACCAGTAGGAGTTTGTCATGGAATTTGAAGAAAAAACGATTAGTAGGAAGGAAATCTATCAAGGTCCTATTTTCAAACTAGTACAAGACCAGGTGGAACTACCAGAAGGAAAGGGTACTGCCCAACGTGACTTAATTTTTCATAATGGAGCTGTTTGTGTACTAGCTGTGACAGCTGAAGACAAAATCGTTCTCGTTAAGCAATACCGAAAAGCTATCGAGGCTGTTTCTTATGAGATTCCTGCTGGTAAACTTGAACTTGGTGAAAATGCTGATCCAATGGCGGCGGCCCTTCGTGAATTGGAAGAAGAAGTTGCATACACTGGTAAGTTAGAACTGTTGTACGATTTCTATTCTGCGATTGGATTTTGTAATGAAAAACTAAAACTCTACCTCGCTAGTGATTTGGTCAAGGTGGAAAATCCTCGCCCACAAGATGATGATGAAACTTTGGAAGTTTTAGAAGTAAGCCTAGAGGAGGCCAAAAACCTAATCCAGTCAGGTCATATCTGTGATGCCAAGACCATTATGGCAATCCAGTACTGGGAACTACAAAAGAAATAGAGGAGAAACCCATGGGAAAACCTTTATTAACAGACGAAATGATTGAACGTGCCAATCGTGGCGAGAAAATCTCAGGACCACCTCTTCAAGATGATGAGGAAACAAAGATCCTACCAACGTCTTCACAACATTTTGGTTATTCACGCTCTAGAGACCACGGTTTTAGTCAAGATACACTTACAATCGAAGTAGAACCAACGATTCATAAGAGTCGCCGCATTGAGAATACTAAGAGAAATGTTTTTAATTCGAAACTCAATCGCATCTTGTTTGCAGTCATCCTACTCTTGATTTTGTTAATTTTAGCGATGAAACTCTTGTAATTGAAAGGACTTGAAATGAAAATTGGAATCATTGCTGCCATGCCAGAAGAACTCCTATATTTGACTCAGAATTTGGATAAACCTCAAGAAGTCCAAGTCCTCGGAAATACATACTACACTGGCTCTGTTGGCAAGACAGAAGTTGTCTTAGTTCAGAGTGGGATAGGGAAGGTTATGTCGGCTATGAGTGTAGCTATTCTAGCTGACTATTTTCAGGTAGAAGCTATCATCAATACAGGATCAGCAGGTGCTCTTGCTGAAGGGATTGCTGTTGGTGATGTCGTGATTGCAGATAGACTAGCTTACCATGATGTGGATGTGACTGCTTTTGGTTATGCTTATGGCCAAATGGCGCAACAACCGCTTTATTTTGAATCAGACAAAACCTTTGTAGCCAAAATCCAAGAGAGTCTATCTCTGTTGGACCAAAACTGGCACCTAGGCTTGATTGCTACAGGAGATAGCTTTATAGCTGGGGATGATAAGATTGCTAGTATCAAATCCCACTTCCCTGATGTTTTAGCAGTTGAAATGGAAGGGGCAGCCATTGCTCAAGCGGCTCGGGCTCTTAGCCTACCTTTCCTAGTCATTCGTGCTATGAGTGACAATGCCAATCACGAAGCCTCTATCTCTTTTGATGAGTTTATTATCGAAGCTGGACGTCGTTCTGCCCAAGTCTTACTAGCCTTTTTAAAGGCCTTAGATTAAGCGGAAATTTGACAGTTTATCTAGCTTATGATAAGATTTAAATAAAGAAAAGCTAGAAAACGTTTCAGAGGATATTATGAGTATTGAAATGACCGTCAGTGAGATTGCAGAGGTCTTAGGACTATCTCGTCAAGCAATCAACAATCGTGTCAAAGAACTTCCAGAAGAGGACACGAAAAAAAATGACAAAGGTGTAACTGTAGTTACTCGAAGTGGCTTGATCAAGCTAGAAGAAATCTATAAAAAAACAATTTTTGAAGATGAGCCTGTCAGTGATGATGTCAAACAACGTGAACTGATGGAAATCTTGGTTGATGAGAAAAATGCTGAAATTCTTCGTTTGTACGAGCAGCTCAAGGCAAAAGACCGCCAGTTATCAGAAAAAGATGAACAGATGCGTATCAAAGACCGCCAGATTGCTGAAAAGGACAAACAGTTGGACCAACAGCAACAGTTAACTCTTCAAGCGATGAAAGATCAAGAAACCTTGAAACTCGAGTTGGACCAAGCAAAAGAAGAAGTCCAAGCAACCAAAAAAGGCTTTTTTGCTCGACTTTTTGGAGGAAAATAAAGAAGCTGTTTGGGTTACTCACTAACCTAATGGCTTCTTTTATTATTTATAGTTTAGTTTGGGGAGTAATTGAGGTAAATAATGGAAAAATTAAGAGATTATATCTCCTTTGATTTGGAATTCAATCAACACGAGGGAGTTACCCATTTAATTCAAGTATCAGCAGTCCGCTTTCAAGATGGACAAGAAAGTGCTGCTTTTGATTCTTATGTTTATACTACAGCACCATTGAAGAGTTTTATCAATGGTTTGACTGGAATCACAGCTGAAACCTTGAAAGATGCGCCAAAGGTAGAACAAGTTTTAAAGGACTTTCAAGCATTTGTTGGTGACTTACCTATCGTTGGTTACAATGCAGCTAAGAGTGATTTGCCTATTATCTTGGAGCACGGTATTGATTATCGTGACCAGTATAAGGTTGATCTATATGAGGAGGCTTTTGAACGCCGTAGTTCTGATCTACACGGCATAGCCAATCTTAAATTGCAAACTGTTGCAAATTTTTTAGGCTTTCACGGGAAGTCTCATAACAGTTTAGAGGACGCCCGCATGACGGCGCGTGTTTACGAAGCTTTTTTGGAATCGGATGAAGGAAAGCTATTAATAGAAGACCAGAGTAGTTTTTCGATGAATAATCCTTTCGGTGGCTTAGATTTATCCCAATTTTTAGACTAGGAGTGCCTATGAAACCTGAAAAACCTAAAAAGCTAGGTTTTAGGAAGATATACTATAACCTAGATAAGATTTTATTTCTATTTTTCTTGATATTTATGATGGTTGAGTTTGTCTGGCTACCATTGAATTCATGGATTGCTGGCATCCTTCTGAGACAAACTGGTTACTTGTTTATCTCCTACAATAACTTTTGGGCGATTATACAAGGCTCGCCTTTTATCAGTTTAGCCTTTCTTATTTTAATTGCAATCAATCTCCTGGTTGCCTATTTCCAGATCTGTCTTTTGTTTATCGGGGCTCGTCACCTTCTCTATCATGAAAAGAGAACTTTAATTGAGTATAGTAGAAAAGTATTTCACCAGAGCTTTATATTCGTTAAGCGATTGAGCTTTTGTAAGATGACTTTTGTCTTTTTTTACATTGCTATGCTTTTCCCGTTCATCCGTAAGATTTTAAAAATCTACTACCTCAACAAAATTATTATCCCTGATTTTATTGTGAATTATTGGGAAGGTAAGCATTGGCTGGTAGGTCTGATGATCATAGCATCCGCTTGGATCTTTCTCTACATCTCTGTCCGATTTATGTTTGCCCTTCCTAAGATTCTCTTTGAAAGAAAGACCGTAAGAGAAAGTGTGAAATATAGTCTCCAAAAGACGAAGAAAAACGTCCTTTTCTTCTCTTGGCATCTCCTACTCATTATCATTAAAACCTATCTCTTCTTCTTTGTCTTGTTAATTCCCTTGCTCTTTGCTCAGGCTGTAATGGATAATTTTACTCAAAAAGAATCCTTGATTCTTGGTGTGATTAATTTTATCTTGATTAAAAACCTCCATTACATGACCCTGACTTATTTCCTAGTGAAGTTTGTTTCCTTCCTTACAGGAGAAGAGCTAGAGATTATGCCAAGGCGAAAGAAAGATCATCTGATGAGATGGGGTGTCATGGGGTGTGCAAGCATCATTTTTGCCATAGAAGGCTACGTTTATCTGGAATCTCCGGATACCAATACACCTTTAGTGATTTCGCACAGAGGAGTAAGTAATAAAAACGGTGTTCAAAATACTGTGCAGTCTTTAGAAAAAACAGCTCAACTAAAACCAGATCTCATTGAAATGGATGTGCAGGAAACGAAAGACGGTCAGTTCGTGATGATGCACGATGCCAACCTCAAAAATTTAACAGGTATTAATGCTACACCGCAAGATTTGACTCTAGATGAATTAACAAATACAGATATTTACGAGAATGGTTATCAGACAAAGATTTCCAGTTTCGATGCTTATCTGGAACGCGCCAATGCATTAAACCAAAAATTGCTGATTGAGATTAAAACCAGTAAAAAAGATAGTCCGCAAATGATGGATCATTTCCTCGAAAAGTATGGAGCGACTATCAAGAAATATGGACATCAGATGCAATCACTAGACTATCATGTGATTGATAAAGTGTTGACTTATGATTCTGAAATTCCAGTTTACTTCATTCTCCCCTATAACAGTATTTTCCCAAGAACCAAGGCAACTGGTTATACCATGGAATATTCAACCTTGGATGAATACTTTGTCAATAAACTCTGGACTACTGATCAGAGTCTCTACGTTTGGACCGTAAATGGTTCGGAGGCATTTGATAAAGCAGTTCGTCTCGGTGCAGATGGCATGATTACTGATGATCTTGAAATGGTCCAGTCACAAGTCACAATGGCTCAAGACGATCCGGAATATACGGAATTACTCTTAAAGAAAGCAATGGAATTCTTTGATTTCTAAGAAAAAAAGAGAAACATCTGTTTCTCTTTTTTTGTGGATTAGAAAGGCAATTTTCCAGCGAAAGCACCGAGTTTCTTCTTAGTCGTTTCATCAATTTGTTCAAGAGCAGCATTAATTGCTTGCGCAGTCATATCTGAAAGTGTTTCGAGATCTTCTGGATCTACAACTGCTGGGTTGAAGTCAATGCTGACAACTTTTTTGTCTCCAGTCAAAGTTGCTTGGACAAGGTCTTGAGCAGATTTTCCAACAAATTCCATGGCAGCGAGTTCTGCTTGGCTTTGTTCCATTTGTTTTTGAAGTTTTTGTGCTTGGCGCATCATGTTTTGCATGTTCATCATGGCGGTTTACAGTTTCCTTTTTTCTATTATTTTTCTTTTTATTTTATCAATTTTAGGGGCAAAAGTCTATTATTTGTTTAATTCATGAGATATATGACCTTTTATAATGAGTCTCTCAAACAACTTTTAAGAAATTTACTATGCACACCTAGTATTCTTTGCTAAACAAATAATTTCATTTAAGCTTTCTTTAAGGTTTCTATTATATTCTAAAGAACTCTATATTAACCGAACGTTGAATGGATAATATAGAGGATAACCTAATTTTATTTCTTGATTTATTATGGTCTTTCCGGATTTAGTAACACATTGTTCACTTTTTACCTTAAATGGTGTGTTGATTAGACTAAATGATTCACTGTCTTTTCTTCATGATGGAGGCAGATTGTGATATAATAGATGATAATGAGTTTTTTAGAATAAACTAAAGGAGAATATAAATGATCTATGCAGGAATCCTAGCCGGAGGAACTGGCACACGCATGGGAATCAGTAATTTACCAAAACAATTCTTGGAGTTGGGTGATCGTCCTATTTTGATCCACACAATTGAAAAATTTGTTTTGGAACCAAGTATTGAAAAAATTGTAGTTGGAGTTCATGGAGATTGGGTATCTCATGCTGAGGACTTGGTTGACAAGTATCTTTCTCTTCACAAGGATCGCATCATCATTACAAAGGGTGGTGCTGATCGCAATACCAGTATCGAGAAGATTATAGAAGCTATTGATGCCTACCGTCCAATCACTCCAGAAGATATCGTGATTACGCATGACTCTGTTCGTCCTTTTATCACACTTCGCATGATTCAGGACAATATCAAACTGGCTCAAAATCATGATGCAGTTGACACAGTAGTAGAAGCAGTTGATACCATTGTTGAAAGTACTAATGGTCAGTTTATCACTGATATTCCAAATCGTGCTCACCTCTATCAAGGTCAAACACCTCAGACATTCCGCTGCAAGGATTTCATGGATTTGTATGGTTCCCTATCTGACCAAGAAAAGGAAATCCTGACAGATGCATGTAAGATTTTTGTTATCAAAGGAAAAGACGTTGCCCTAGCTAAAGGGGAATATTCAAATCTTAAAGTCACAACTGTGACAGACCTGAAAATCGCGAAAAGCATGATTGAGAAAGACTAAGGCTATGATTAATCAAATTTATCAACTGACCAAACCAAAGTTTATCAATGTAAAATACCAAGAAGAGGACATTGATCAGGAGAATCATATCCTTATTCGTCCAAATTATATGGCGGTTTGTCATGCAGATCAACGTTATTATCAAGGGAAACGCGATCCAAAGATTTTGGCTAAAAAGCTTCCAATGGCCATGATTCACGAGTCTTGTGGAACTGTTATTTCCGATCCAACTGGGACTTATGAAGTTGGTCAAAAGGTAGTTATGATTCCCAATCAACCGCCTATGCAGAGTGACAAGGAGTTCTACGAGAACTACATGACAGGAACCTACTTCCTATCTAGTGGTTATGATGGCTTTATGCGAGAATTTGTCTCTCTTCCAAAAGACCGAGTCGTTTCTTATAATGATATCGAAGATACAGTTGCTGCCATCACTGAGTTTGTAAGTGTCGGTATGCATGCTATGGATCGTTTCTTGCATCTCGCTCATAGCAAGCGAGAGCGCATCGCTGTTATCGGAGATGGTAGTTTGGCCTTTGTGGTTGCGAATATTATCAATTACACTCTACCAGAAGCAGAGATTATCGTGATTGGTCGCCATTGGGAAAAACTGGAACTCTTCTCTTTTGCAAAAGAGTGCTACATCACGGATAATATCCCAGAGGATTTGACCTTTGATCATGGATTTGAGTGTTGCGGTGGTGATGGTACAGGACCAGCTATCAATGACTTGATTCGCTATATTCGTCCACAGGGAACGATTCTCATGATGGGAGTGAGCGAATACAAGGTTAATATCAATACACGAGATGCTTTGGAAAAAGGATTGTTATTAGTAGGCTCATCTCGTTCAGGACGCGTCGATTTTGAGAAGGCCATTCAAATGATGGAAGTTAAAAAGTTTGCGAATCGTCTGAAGAATATCCTTTATGTTGAAGAGCCTGTGAGAGAAATCAAGGACATTCACCGTGTCTTTGCTACAGACCTAAATACTGCTTTCAAAACAGTATTTAAGTGGGAAGTGTAGAAGATGGAGGTTAATTGTGGAGAAACTCATCAAAGAAAAAATTTCTTCTTTACTATCTGATGAAGAGGAAGTACTCAGTGTTGAACAGCTGGGAGGCATGACCAACCAAAACTATTTGGTTAAAACAACCAACAAACAGTATATTGTGAAATTTTTTGGTAAAGGGACTGAAAAACTCATCAATCGTCAAAATGAAAAGTACAATCTTGAACTTTTAGAGGATTTAGATTTAGATGTCAAAAATTACCTCTTTGATATTGAGTCAGGGATCAAAGTAAATGAGTACATCGAATCAGCAGTAACTCTTGATTCAACATCAATTAAGTCCAAGTTTGAAAAGATTGCACCAATTTTACAAACCATCCACGCTTCAGGGAAAGAATTAAGAGGAGAATTTGCTCCTTTTGAGGAAATCAGCAAATATGAATCCTTGATTGAGGGACCTATCCCTTATGAAAACTATGAAGCTGTAAGAAAAGATGTATTTTCACTAGAAAAGAGATTGGCTGATTTGGGTGTTGATAGAAAGTCCTGTCACATCGATTTGGTACCAGAAAACTTTATCGAGTCACCACAAGGTCGTTTGTATTTGATTGACTGGGAATACTCTTCTATGAATGACCCGATGTGGGATTTGGCAGCTCTTTTCTTAGAGTCTGAATTTACAAAGCAAGAGGAAGATGATTTCCTTTCCTACTATGAAAGTGACAAAACGCCTGTATCACGTGAGAAGATTCGTATCTATAAAATCTTGCAAGATACTATCTGGAGTTTGTGGACAGTGTACAAAGAAGCTCAAGGGGCTGATTTTGGAGATTACGGTGTCAATCGTTACCAAAGAGCTGTCGAAGGTTTGACTTATTATGGAGGTTAGGATGAAGAATAAAAATGGTGTTTCCTTTGGTCTGCTCTCTGGTATCTTCTGGGGATTAGGTCTAACGATTAGTGCTTATATCTTTTCTATTTTTACAAATCTTTCACCCTTTGTGGTGGCTGCTGCTCATGATTTCTTGAGTATCTTTATCTTGTTAGCTTTTCTTTTGGTAAAAGAAAGAAAAGTTCGTCTCTCGATTTTCTTAAATATTCGAAATGTGAGTGTAATTATCGGAGCTTTACTAGCAGGACCAATTGGTATGCAGGCCAATCTTTATGCAGTTAAATATATCGGTAGTTCTCTAGCTTCATCTGTATCAGCTATTTACCCAGCAGTTTCAGTTTTGCTCGCCTTCTTCATTTTGAAACACAAGGTTTCAAAGAATACAGTATTTGGTGTTTTCTTGATTATTGCAGCGATCATTGCTCAAACCTACAAGGTTGAACAAGTTAACTCGTTTTACATTGGGATTCTTTGTGCCCTTATCTGTGCCATTGCCTGGGGGAGTGAAAGTGTTCTCAGCTCCTATGCTATGGAAAGTGATTTAAGTGAAATTGAAGCCTTGTTAATTCGACAAGTAACCTCATTCTTGTCCTATCTTGTGATTGTGCTCTTTTCTCACCATTCATTTGCAGAAGTGGCAGATGGGCAATTATTCGGCCTCTTGATTGTCTTTGCGGCCTTTGATATGATTTCCTACTTAGCTTATTATATCGCCATTAATCGTTTGCAACCTGCGAAAGCGACAGGTTTGAATGTGAGCTATGTAGTTTGGACTGTCTTATTTGCAGTTATTTTCTTGGGTGCACCGCTAGATATGCTGACAATCATCACTTCACTTATTGTTATGGCTGGTGTTTATATTATTATTAAAGAATAAAGGAGATTCGTGTGAAAGCGATTATTTTAGCAGCGGGCTTAGGAACTCGCCTACGCCCTATGACTGAAAATACACCAAAAGCTTTGGTTAAGGTTAATCAAAAACCCTTGGTAGAATACCAAATTGAGTTTTTGAAAGAGAGAGGAATTGATGAGATTATCATCGTTGTCGGTTACCTCAAAGAACAATTTGACTACCTAAAAGAAAAATATGGTGTCCGTTTAGTCTTTAACGACAAGTATGCTGATTACAATAACTTTTACTCACTTTATCTAGTAAAAGAAGATTTGGCTAACAGCTACGTCATCGATGCAGATAACTATCTTTTCAAAAATATGTTTCGAAACGATCTTAAACGTTCTACCTATTTTAGCGTTTATCGTGAAGACTGTACGAACGAGTGGTTCTTGGTTTACGGTGATGACTACAAGGTTCAAGACATTATTGTTGACAGCAAAGCTGGTCGCATTCTGAGCGGAGTTTCATTCTGGGATGCACCAACTGCTGAGAAGATTGTTGGCTTTATTGACAAAGCTTACGAAAGTGGTGAATTTGTTGATCTCTACTGGGACAACATGGTTAAGGATAATATCAAAGAATTGGATGTCTATGTCGAAGAATTAGAAGGAAATAGCATCTATGAAATTGATAGTGTAAAAGATTACCATAAGTTAGAAGAGATTTTATCTACCATTGAGTAAGGAATGAGAAGAAGGCTTGAGCCTTCTTTTTTTGTGTATTTTATAACAAGAATGTTTGATATTGATTGTATTCTTTAAATGAAACAAAAATTATAAAAAAATGAACAAAATAAAACAAAAATTATTGACAACGATTTCATATAGTGTTATACTTATAGCATAAAAGATAATTGAAAGAAGGGAAAATGTTATGGGATTAGATCATTTCTTTGACAAAAACCTGGTGTTTTGCTTAGAAGCGGATAATCAAGAACAACTCTTTGATCAGGTAGCAAGCTTGTTGGAAGAACGAGAAATTGTCACTCCAACTTATCGTGAAGCCTTGATCACGCGTGAAAAGTCATTTCCAACTGGTTTAGATATGGAATTTCTAGGAAAGGACTTGCCAAATGTAGCGATTCCTCATACAGATATTGTTCATAATCTAGCTGAGAAAGTAGTGGTTGTTCGATTAGAAAAACCAGTAACTTTTCACAATATGATTGCTCCTGATAAGGAAGTAGCAGTGTCCCTACTCTTCTTTATCATTAACAACTCAAGTTCAAGTCAAACAAATATTCTGGCTCAGTTGATGGACTTTTTCACAGGAAATGGACATCTGGAAGATCTATCAAAAATTTCCGAACCAGAAAAACTTTATGCTTACATTGCTGAAGCAACCGCTTAATCTTGTCTATTAAAAAAAATCGGAGGAAATCCAAATGATTAAAATTCTTGCTGCCTGCGGTGCAGGTGTTAACTCAAGTCACCAAATTAAAAGTGCTCTAGAAGAAGAACTTTCAAACCGTGGTTATGACGTTCACTGTGATGCCGTCATGGTGAAAGATGTAAACGAAGACCTTATCAAGGGCTACGATATCTTTACACCAATCGCTGCAACTGACCTTGGTTTTGAACCTGGTATTCCAGTAATTGAAGCTGGACCAATCTTGTTCCGTATTCCAGCGATGAGCGCTCCAGTATTTGACAATATTGAAGCAGCTATCAAAGAACACGGACTAAGCTAATTTATTCTTTATCTTGTTAACATTCATATAACTAAAAAAACGGGAGGAACTATTATGGATGTCATTATCGAACTAGCCAATAAGATTTTCAAGCCAGTCTTGGAAATGGGTGGTCCTATCATCATGCTGATCATCTTGACAGTATTGGCTTTACTATTTGGAGTGAAATTCTCCAAAGCGCTTGAAGGTGGTATCAAACTTGCCATCGCCCTTACTGGTATCGGTGCTATCATCGGTATGCTCAACGGAGCTTTCTCAGCATCACTTGCAAAATTCGTTGAAAATACTGGTATTCAATTGAACATCACTGACGTTGGTTGGGCACCACTTGCAACCATCACTTGGGGATCTGCATGGACACTTTACTTCTTGCTTGTAATGTTGATTGTCAACATTGTGATGCTTGCAATGAAGAAAACAGATACACTTGACGTCGATATCTTCGATATCTGGCACTTGTCAATCACTGGTCTTTTGATCAAATGGTACGCAGACAACAATGGAGTTAGCCAAGGGGTTTCACTCTTCATCGCAACTGCAGCAGTTGTCCTTGTAGGTATTTTGAAAATCATCAACTCTGATTTGATGAAACCAACTTTCGACGACCTTCTTAATGCACCAAGTTCATCACCAATGACTTCAACTCACATGAACTACATGATGAACCCAGTTATCATGGTCTTGGATAAAATCTTTGATAAAGTATTGCCTGGTCTCGATAAATATGACTTTGACGCTGCAAAATTGAACAAAAAAATCGGTTTCTGGGGATCTAAATTCTTTATCGGTTTCATCCTTGGTATTGTTATTGGTTTGATGGGGACTCCACACCCAGTTGCTGGTGTAGAAGGAGCCGATAAATGGGAACTTGTTATTAAAGGTTGGTTGTCTCTTGGTTTGACAGCCGGTGTAGCTTTGGAACTCTTCTCACTTATCGGATCTTGGTTCATCGCAGCCGTAGAACCACTTTCACAAGGTATTACAAACGTTGCTACTAAACGTCTTCAAGGACGTAAATTCAACATCGGTCTTGACTGGCCATTCATCGCTGGTCGTGCTGAAATCTGGGCTTGTGCAAACGTACTTGCTCCAATCATGCTAGTAGAAGCTGTGCTTCTTTCAAACGTCGGAAATGGTATCTTGCCACTTGCAGGTATCATCGCTATGGGTGTGACTCCAGCTCTCTTGGTTGTTACACGTGGTAAATTGCTCCGTATGATTATCTTCGGAACACTCTTGTTGCCTCTCTTCCTTCTTTCAGGTACTCTTATCGCACCATTCGCAACAGAACTTGCTAAAGGTGTAGGTGCCTTCCCAGAAGGTGTGAACCAATCTCAATTGATTACTCACTCAACTCTTGAAGGACCAATTGAAAAACTATTTGGTTGGGCAATCGGTAATGCTACAACAGGTGATATCAAAGCAATCCTTGGTGCAGCAGTCTTCCTTGTATTCTATGTAGGTATCTTTGCTTGGTATAGAAAACAAATGATCAAACGTAACGAAGAATACGCAGCAAATGCTAAATAATTCGCTCCTATAAAATGTAAATTGTGAAAACTAGGTTGTTAATTTCCTACATTGGGAGTGGCAACCTAGTTTTTTATATAAAGATCTAAAAATAGTTGGAGAATATTATGGTAATTGAAATCAAATCAGACCAGTTAACGGTCCAGTTTAAAACCTTAGGTGGCGCCTTGTCGTCGATCAAGGATCGAGAAGGCATTGAGTATCTGTGGCAAGGAGATGCCACTTACTGGAGTGGACAAGCGCCAGTACTTTTTCCAATCTGTGGCTCTTTAAGAGAAGATACAGCCTTCTACAGTCATGCAGATGGAACGGAGACGAAAGGAAACATTCCTCGCCATGGTTTGGTCCGTAAAAAAGAATTTGACTTGGTTGATCAAACAGAAAACAGTGTAACCTTTGCTATCGAAGATGATGAGAATACTTATCAGAACTATCCTTATCATTTCCGCCTTGAGATCACTTATCTAGTGAATGGCAAGACTGTCCGTACTCAATACAAAGTTTTCAATAGAGAAACTAATAAAGTAATGCCATTCTTTATAGGAGGACATCCAGGATTTAATTGTCCTCTGCTAGATGGCGAAACTTATGAAGATTACTATTTAGAGTTTGAGAAAGAAGAGATTTGCTCTGTTCCCCGTCCTTTCCCAGAAACTGGCATGTTAGACTTTCAAGATAGAAGTCCATGGTTGGATTCGCAAAAGGAAGTGGATCTCAGTTACGATTTGTTCAGTGTTGATGCAGTGACTTTGGATGAGTTGCAATCCAGAACAATTGCCCTTCGTTCTCATAAACATGAGAAGGGATTAAAAGTACATTTCCAAGAGTTTTCAAATCTCATCATTTGGTCAACTTTGAATAAGGGACCTTTCATTGCCTTTGAACCTTGGTCTGGCTTGTCAACATCTCTTGAAGAAGGAGATCATTTAGAAGATAAGAAAAACGTTCGTCTCCTAAAACCTGGTCAAGTAGATCAGATTGGCTTTGATATTGAAATATTTTAGATAAAAAACCACAAAAACAAACATTTACTGTTGACTTTTTCTATAAATAGGAGTATATTATGTTTGTAAACAACAAATGATGTTTGTAACAAACAAACAATCACTTGTTATATTCTCTTTTGAGGAGAAAGTTTGTTTCCAGGAACTTGATTTCCTGGACTTGGATAAGGTGATATTCATCTCATTCAATCAAATTTGTCACTAAACTGCTAGAAAGTCTTTTGTAGGTAAACTGCTAACTATAAAAGTCTTTACTAGCCTAGAAAAATAAAAAGGAGTATACAATATGTCTATTGTTATCGGTGCAGATGCTGCAGGTTTGAGATTGAAAGAAGTTGTGAAAGACTTCTTGGAAAAAGAAAACTTCCACGTTGTGGATGTTACAGCTGAAGGTCAAGATTTTGTTGATGTGACTCTTGCTGTTGCTGCAGAAGTAAACAAAGAAGAACAAAATCTTGGTATCGTGATTGATGCTTATGGTGCTGGTCCATTTATGGTCGCAACAAAAATCAAAGGAATGGTTGCTGCAGAAGTTTCAGATGAACGTTCAGCTTATATGACTCGTGGACACAACAACTCACGTATGATCACTATGGGTGCACAACTTGTTGGTGATGAATTGGCTAAAAACATTGCTAAAGGATTTGTTAACGGTAAATACGATGGTGGACGTCACCAAATCAGGGTCGACATGTTGAACAAAATGTGCTAATACTCTTCAAAAATCAAGATAATCTGTCGTCAGCTCACTTTAGCTAACTTCAGTTATGCTTGCAGCTCGCTTCCTAAGCTAATCTTGATTTTTCTTGAGTAAGGATAAATGATATTAGATTTATATAATTAATCGGAGGGAATAACTAATGAGAATTGCAATTGGATGTGACCACATCGTAACAGATGAAAAAATGGCGGTTTCAGAATTTTTGAAATCAAAAGGATATGAAGTCATCGACTTTGGTACCTATGACCACACACGTACTCACTACCCAATCTTTGGTAAAAAAGTTGGTGAAGCCGTTACAAGCGGTCAAGCTGATCTTGGGGTATGTATCTGTGGTACTGGTGTTGGTATCAACAACGCTGTAAATAAAGTTCCAGGAGTTCGTTCTGCCTTGGTTCGTGATATGACAACGGCTCTTTATGCAAAAGAACAATTGAACGCCAACGTTATTGGTTTTGGTGGTAAAATCACTGGTGAATTGCTCATGTGCGACATCATTGAAGCTTTCATCAATGCTGAATACAAACCATCAGAAGAAAACAAAAAATTGATTGCGAAAATTGAGCACGTTGAAACTCACAATGCTCATCAAGCAGATGCAAACTTCTTTACAGAATTCCTTGAAAAATGGGATCGCGGTGAATACCACGACTAAGAGGTGACGCATGATTTTAACAGTCACAATGAATCCATCCATTGATATTTCTTATCCTTTGGATGAATTAAAAATTGACACTGTCAACCGTGTGGTAGACGTGACCAAGACAGCTGGTGGGAAAGGTCTTAATGTTACACGAGTTCTTTCAGAATTTGGTGATTCTGTTGTTGCTACCGGTTTGGTCGGTGGTAAACTTGGTGAGTTTTTAGTAGAGCATATCGATGATAAAGTAACGAAACGTTTCTTCTCCATTCAAGGAGAGACTCGTAACTGTATCGCTATTCTGCACGGAGACAACCAAACAGAAATCCTTGAAAAAGGGCCTGAAGTTTTGGAACAAGAAGGGCAAGATTTCTTGGTTCATTTCGAAAATCTTCTTGACACTGTGGAAGTAGTAGCCATCTCTGGTAGTCTTCCAGCAGGTCTTCCAGTTGACTACTATGCAAGCTTAGTAGAACTTGCTAATCGCGCAGGAAAACCAGTTGTTCTAGACTGCTCAGGTGGGGCTCTTCAGGCGATTCTTGAATCACCACACAAACCAACAGTTATTAAACCAAATAACGAAGAATTGTCTCAGCTTCTTGGGAAAGAAGTTTCTGAGGAGTTGGATGAATTAAAAGAAGTTCTTCAAGAGCCTTTATTTGCAGGGATTGAGTGGATAATTGTTTCACTTGGTGCAAATGGTGCTTTTGCAAAGCATGGGGATACTTTCTACAAGGTTGATATTCCAAGAATTCAGGTAGTGAACCCTGTTGGATCTGGAGATTCTACTGTGGCAGGGATTTCCTCAGGTCTTCTTCATAAGGAATCTGATCAAGAACTCCTCATCAAGGCCAATGTCCTTGGTATGCTCAATGCCCAAGAAAAGATGACAGGTCATGTCAATATGGCCAACTATCAAGCTTTATATGATCAATTAATAGTAAAAGAGGTATAAAATGGCTTTAACAGAACAAAAACGTGCACGCTTAGAAAAACTTTCAGATGAAAATGGCATTATCTCCGCTCTTGCCTTTGACCAACGTGGTGCTTTGAAACGCCTTATGGCTCAATACCAAACAGAAGAGCCGACAGTGGCTCAAATGGAAGAACTCAAAGTCTTAGTTGCAGATGAATTGACAAAATACGCATCCTCTATGCTTCTTGACCCAGAGTATGGTCTTCCAGCTACAAAAGCGCTTGATCCAAATGCTGGTCTTCTCCTTGCTTATGAGAAAACTGGCTACGATACAACTAGCACTAAACGCTTGCCTGACTGCTTGGATGTTTGGTCTGCAAAACGCATCAAAGAACAAGGTGCAGACGCTGTTAAGTTCTTGCTTTACTATGACGTAGACAGCGCTGACGAACTCAACCAAGAAAAACAAGCCTACATTGAACGCATCGGTTCAGAGTGTGTGGCAGAAGATATTCCATTCTTCCTTGAAATCTTGGCTTACGATGAAAAAATTGCTGATGCAGGTTCAGCAGAATACGCAAAAGTGAAGCCACACAAGGTTATTGGTGCTATGAAGGTCTTCTCAGACCCACGCTTCAACATCGATGTCTTGAAAGTGGAAGTTCCAGTCAACGTCAAATACGTTGAAGGCTTTGGTGATGGAGAAATCGTTCATACTCGTGAGGAAGCAGCAGCCTTCTTCAAAGCACAAGATGAAGCGACTAACTTGCCATATATCTACTTGAGTGCAGGTGTGTCAGCTAAACTCTTCCAAGAAACCCTTGTCTTTGCTCACGAATCAGGCGCAAACTTCAACGGCGTTCTTTGTGGCCGTGCAACCTGGGCAGGATCAGTTGAAGCCTACATCAAAGACGGTGAAGCAGCAGCTCGTGAATGGCTACGCACAACTGGATTTGAGAACATTGACGAACTCAACAAAGTTCTCCAAACCACAGCGACTTCATGGACTGAACGTGTATAAGTTTTCCCCCTAATCTTAGGAACATTGATCTAAATAAAAATTTTAAAAAAAGTTGAATGTAAAGGTTTACAAAAAAACTTACTTGTGCTATACTTAAATCACAAGTTAATACAAGGTGAGTGTTACTAAGTAATATTAGGCATGATCACAGGTGAATTAGAAATCGGCTGATTTTCTAGTTCATTTGTGATCATTTTTTATACTCATATACCTTTAAGATGCAAAAGGAGGTTGCCATGTATCGAATTCTAAACCCAATGAATCACAATGTTTCACTTGTCAGAAATGACAAAGGAGAAGAAGTGATTGTGATTGGTAAAGGGATTGCATTTGGAAAGAAGAAAGGGGACTTAATTGCTGAAAATCAGGTCGAGAAAATCTTTCGGATGAAGACAGAAGAGTCCAGAGAAAATTTTATGGCTCTCCTCAAAGATGTTCCGCTTGATTTTATCACAGTGACTTATGAAATCATTGATAAGCTATCAAAGAAATATCATTATCCGATTCAAGAGTATCTCTACGTAACCTTGACAGATCATATTTACTGCTCTTACCAAGCTCTAGCACAAGGAAGGTACAAGGATAGTAATCTGCCAGATATTTCCACTAAGTATCCTGTCGCTTTTCAAATCGCAAAGGAAGCCTTTGAAATCTATTGTCAGAAGTTGACAGATCATTTCCCTGAGGATGAAATTATTCGGATCGCTTATCATTTCATCAATGCCGAAGGGGAAAATGAAGTTCAAGTGGTTGAGTCGATTGATAAGAGGAAAGAAATTCTCAGGAATGTTGAAGAAGTGCTAAAGGGTTATGCAATTCAACGAACCAAAGAGAATAATCATTTCTATGATCGTTTTATGATTCATTTGAATTATTTCTTGGATTATTTAGACAGATCTAGAGATGATAACCAATCACTTCTGGATATGGAAGATCATATTAAACAATCCTATCCAAAAGCGTTCGAGATTGGTTCCAAGATCTATGATGTGATTACGCAACATACGGGTCTTGATTTGTATAAAAGTGAACGAGTTTATCTAGTTCTACATATCCAACGTTTATTGTCATAAAAATTTAATTAAAAATACATAAGGAGAATTCTATCATGAATAGAGAAGAAGTAACATTGTTAGGTTTTGAAATCGTAGCCTATGCTGGCGATGCTCGTTCGAAACTATTGGAAGCCTTGAAGGCTGCTGAAGCTGGCGATTTTGCGAAAGCAGATAGCTTAGTTGAGGAAGCTGGTGGCTGTATCGCCGAGGCTCATCACGCGCAAACAAGTCTATTGACCAAGGAAGCAGCTGGTGAGGATTTGGCTTATAGCGTGACCATGATGCATGGCCAAGACCACTTGATGACTACCATTTTGTTAAAAGATTTGATGCACCATTTAATCGAACTCTACAAGAGAGGAGTTAAGTAATGAACAAACTAATTTCATTTATCGAGAAAGGAAAGCCTTTCTTTGAGAAATTATCTCGTAATATCTATCTTCGTGCTATTCGTGATGGTTTCATCGCTGGTATGCCCGTTATTCTCTTCTCAAGTATCTTTATCTTGATTGCTTTTGTACCAAACTCATGGGGCTTTAAATGGTCTGATGATGTTGTTAATTTCCTAATGAAACCTTATAGCTATTCAATGGGGATTCTGGCTCTCTTGGTAGCTGGTACAACAGCTAAGTCATTGACCGACTCAGTAAACCGCAGCATGGAAAAAACCAACCAAATCAACTATATGTCAACACTGTTGGCTGCGATTGTTGGTTTGTTGATGTTGGCAGCTGATCCTATCGAAAATGGCCTAGCTACTGGATTCTTGGGGACAAAAGGTTTGCTTTCAGCCTTTCTTGCTGCCTTTGTTACTGTAGCAATCTATAAGGTTTGTGTTAAGAACAACGTCACTATTCGCATGCCTGACGAAGTTCCACCCAATATCTCACAAGTCTTTAAAGATGTGATTCCATTCACTCTATCTGTTGTTTCTCTTTATGTCCTTGATTTACTAGCTCGCCATTTTGTTGGTGCAAGCGTAGCTGAATCAATC
Organism: Streptococcus oralis subsp. oralis; assembly: GCF_002096455.1. GTDB lineage: Bacteria > Bacillota > Bacilli > Lactobacillales > Streptococcaceae > Streptococcus > Streptococcus oralis_CY. The sequence goes on from NZ_NCUL01000008.1 coordinate 653,342, forward strand.
GGTAAATTCTTTGCACCATTATTCTCTGCTGCTGATGGCTATCTAGGTATTACGATTATCTTTGGTGCCTTTGCCTTCTTCTGGTTTGTTGGTATCCATGGTCCATCTATCGTTGAACCAGCAATCGCAGCTATTACCTATGCAAATGCCGAAGTCAACTTGAACCTTCTCCAACAAGGTATGCACGCTGACAAGATTCTTACTTCTGGTACACAAATGTTTATCGTTACCATGGGTGGTACTGGTGCGACACTGGTTGTTCCATTCATGTTCATGTGGTTAACAAAATCAAAACGTAACCGTGCAATCGGACGTGCTTCAGTAGTTCCAACTTTCTTTGGTGTAAATGAACCAATCTTGTTTGGTGCACCGCTTGTCTTGAACCCAATCTTCTTTATTCCTTTCATCTTTGCGCCAATTGCCAACGTATGGATCTTTAAATTCTTCATTGAAACACTTGGCATGAACTCATTTACAGCCAACCTTCCTTGGACAACACCAGGTCCGCTCGGTATTGTTCTCGGTACAAACTTCCAATTCTTGTCATTTGTACTTGCTGCTTTGTTAATCCTTGTTGACGTAGCCATTTACTATCCATTCCTCAAGGTTTATGATGAACAAATTCTTGAAGAAGAACGTTCTGGTAAAGCCAATGATGAATTAAAAGAAAAAGTAGCTGCAAACTTCAATACTGCCAAAGCAGATGCGATTCTTGAAAAAGCAGGTGTAGAAGCAGCGCAAAACACAATCACAGAAGAAACTAATGTTCTCGTTCTCTGTGCAGGAGGAGGTACAAGTGGTCTCCTTGCAAATGCTCTAAACAAGGCAGCTGCGGAGTACAAGGTTCCTGTTAAAGCAGCAGCTGGTGGCTATGGTGCTCACCGTGAAATGTTGCCTGAGTTTGATCTAGTTATCCTTGCTCCTCAAGTAGCTTCAAACTTTGAAGACATGAAGGCCGAAACCGACAAGCTTGGTATTAAACTTGCCAAGACAGAAGGTGGTCAATACATTAAACTGACTCGCGATGGAAAAGGTGCTCTTGCCTTTGTTCAAGCGCAGTTTGAAGAATAAAAGGTAAATAGCAAAGAAGTGAGATGGAGGAATTCCTCCCAACTCTATCTCCATCTCATTTCTATTTCTTGAAAGGTGAATCAAATGACAAAAACACTTCCAAAAGACTTTATTTTTGGCGGGGCAACAGCAGCCTATCAAGCAGAAGGTGCGACCAATACTGATGGTAAAGGGCCAGTCGCCTGGGACAAATACCTCAAAGATAACTACTGGTACACTGCTGAACCAGCCAGTGATTTCTATCACAAATACCCAGTTGACCTCAAACTTGCAGAAGAGTATGGTGTCAATGGTATCCGTATTTCAATCGCTTGGTCACGTATCTTTCCAACTGGTTATGGGAAGGTTAATGACAAGGGGGTTGAGTTCTATCATAATCTATTTGCAGAGTGCCACAAACGTCATGTTGAGCCCTTCGTGACTCTCCATCACTTTGACACGCCAGAAGCTCTACATTCAAATGGAGACTTCTTAAACCGTGAAAACATTGAACACTTTGTAGACTACGCGGCTTTCTGTTTTGAAGAATTCCCAGAAGTAAACTATTGGACAACCTTTAATGAAATTGGACCAATCGGTGATGGTCAGTATTTGGTTGGGAAATTTCCACCAGGTATCCAGTATGATCTTGCCAAAGTCTTTCAATCTCATCACAATATGATGGTGTCGCATGCGCGTGCAGTCAAGCTATATAAAGATAAAGGCTATAAAGGTGAAATTGGTGTGGTTCACGCCCTGCCTACCAAGTATCCTCTAGATCCTGAAAATCAAGCAGATGTTCGCGCTGCTGAGCTGGAAGATATCATCCACAATAAATTTATTTTGGATGCGACTTATCTAGGACGATATTCCGAAGAAACAATGGAAGGTGTCAACCATATCTTAGCAGTCAATGGTGGAAGCTTAGATTTGCGTGAAGAAGACTTCGCAGTCCTAGAAGCTGCAAAAGACCTGAATGACTTCCTTGGAATTAACTACTACATGAGTGATTGGATGCAAGCCTTTGATGGCGAAACAGAAATCATTCATAACGGTAAGGGTGAAAAAGGAAGCTCTAAATATCAGATTAAGGGAGTTGGACGTCGAGTGGCGCCTGATTATGTACCACGTACGGACTGGGACTGGATTATCTATCCTCAAGGTTTGTATGATCAAATCATGCGCGTAAAGAAAGATTACCCAAATTACAAAAAAATCTACATCACAGAGAATGGTCTCGGATACAAAGATGAGTTTGTGGATGGAACAGTCTACGATGATGGACGGATTGATTATGTTAAGAAACATATGGAAGTGATTGCAGATGCGATCTCTGATGGAGCCAATGTCAAAGGCTACTTTATCTGGTCGCTGATGGATGTCTTTTCTTGGTCAAATGGCTATGAAAAGCGTTACGGTCTCTTCTATGTTGATTTTGAAACTCAGGAGCGCTATCCAAAGAAATCGGCTCACTGGTACAAGAAACTAGCTGAGACCCAACTTATTGAATAAAATTCAACAAAAATTCCCCGCCAAAAGGCAGGGGAATTTTTATGGTTTTGATAAAAGAATGGTTGTTTGTTTCGACAAATCTTCAAATGTTTCCTGACTCAGTTTGGAATCTGAAACGATGGTATCAATCTCTGAGATATTGTAGAAAGTGTAAAAATCAAACTTATTAAACTTGCTGTGGTCTGCTAGTAAGTATTTTTTATTGGCATTGTTCAAGGCGATTCGTTGTACCTCACCCTCTTCTTCACTGAAAGTAGCAATTGCCTTATCCTTAATACCATTACAACTTACAAAAGCTTTAGAAAACTGAAGGTTGGTCAAATCCTGTAAGGTAAGTGTCCCTACAAAAGCACCAGTGATGGAGCGATAATTTCCGCCAATCAAGATCAAATCTGTTAGTTTTCGTTTGTTTAGGATTAGAAAAACTGGAAGACTGTTTGTTACAACACGAATATTATCAATTGGGAGCTCACGAGCAAAACATTCTAAGGTTGTTCCTGGCCCGATAAAAATAGTTTCACCTTCGTCAATCAAATGCCCTGCAAAACGGCTAATTTCTTGTTTTTCAGCAATCTGCAAGCCTTGTTTTTCGACGTTTGAGCGTTCGTTGTTTAAGAGAGAACCTGTACGAAGTTTTTCAGCGCCACCGTGCACACGAACCAGCAAATCCTTGTCTGCTAGTTCTTGTAAATAGCGGCGAGCTGTCATATCTGACACATCAAGACTCTCCATAATCTCTTTTACAGTAATAGTGCCTTTTGTATTTACTGCTTCTAGAATACTATCTAGTTTTTCTTGCTTTAGCATCCTTATCACCTCGATTTCTACTATTATTATCTTACCATAAAACGCTCAATCAATCAAATAGAAAAAAACAAAATAAAACAAAAACAAAAATATCATGGTTGTTTTAAACAAACCATGATATTTTGAATGATTGGTCAAATTAGTCCAAACCGTAGTTGTAATCCTCGTCTTGCATGGCTTCAACTTCACCAAGGAGGTAACCATTTCCGACTTGAGAGAAGAAGTCGTGGTTAGAAGTTCCTGTTGAAATACCGTTCATAACGATTGGATTGACATCATCAGCTGAATCAGGGAAGAGTGGATCTTGTCCTAGGTTCATAAGAGCCTTATTAGCATTGTAACGAAGGAAGGTTTTAACTTCCTCAGTCCAACCAACACCGTCATAGAGGCTTTCTGTATAGCCCTCTTCGTTCTCGTAGAGAGTGTAGAGCAGATCGTACATCCATTCTTTGAGCTTTCCTTGCTCTTCTTCAGGCAATTCGTTAAAACCAAGTTGGAATTTGTAACCAATATAAGTTCCGTGAACAGACTCATCACGAATGATCAGTTTGATGATTTCTGCAACATTGGCTAGTTTGTTGTTACCAAGATAGTAAAGCGGTGTAAAGAAACCAGAGTAGAAGAGGAAAGTTTCAAGGAAAACACTGGCAACTTTCTTTTCAAGTGGGCTACCATTGAGGTAGATTTCATTGATAATTTCCGCTTTTCTTTGTAGGTAGGGGTTAGTGTTGGTCCATTCAAAGATTTCTTCGATTTCGGCCTTGGTGTTCAAGGTTGAAAAGATAGAAGAGTAAGATTTTGCGTGGACAGATTCCATAAACTGGATGTTGTTGAAAACAGCTTCCTCATGTGGTGTACGGATGTCTGCGCGAAGTGCTTGAACTCCTGTTTCAGATTGCATGGTATCCAAAAGGGTCAAACCACCAAAGACTTTTCCAACCAAGTCTTTTTCTTTGTTTGATAGTTTTCTCCAGTCGTCTAGGTCATTTGACAAGGGGATACGCGTATCGAGCCAGAATTGCTCTGTCAGCTTTTCCCAAGTTGATTTGTCGATGACATCTTCGATGGCATTCCAGTTAATGGCTTTGTAGTAAGTTTCCATTTGAAATCTCTTTCTGTGTTTAATATTGCGAGCTCACAATTATTTCTATTTTATCATAATTCTAGAGGAGTATCGCACAAAAAGTCGGAAGCCCGACTTTTTGTTATTTCATAGTATAGATGCTTATTCCAGTCTAACACGGTGATTGAATCACTAATCTGAGAAAATGTAGTTTCCTCAAGCAAAAATTAAATCACACAGCTTTCACATTGGTTAGCACCGACTTCTCCACCATCGTCTGTAAAGGTACGGACGTAGTAGATAGACTTGATACCCTTGTTAAAGGCATAGTTACGAAGGATAGATAGGTCACGTGTCGTTTGTTTGTTTTCTTTCTTCCATTCGTAAAGACCTTTTGGAATGTCGCTACGCATGAAGAGGGTGAGTGAAAGCCCTTGGTCCACGTGCTCAGTCGCAGCAGCGTAAACATCAATCACCTTACGCATATCCATGTCGTAAGCAGAAGTGTAGTAAGGGATAGTATCTGTTGACAAACCTGCAGCAGGGTAGTAGATTTTACCGATTTTCTTCTCTTGGCGTTCTTCAATGCGTTGCGTAATCGGGTGGATAGATGCAGAAACATCGTTGATGTAACTGATAGAACCATTTGGAGCTACAGCAAGGCGGTTTTGGTGATAAAGACCATCTGCTTGAACCTTTTCGCGAAGTTCAGCCCAATCAGCAGCACTTGGAATAAAGACATCTTTGAAGAGTTCTTTAACACGGTCTGATTTTGGAACAAATTCGCCTGTCACGTACTTGTCGAAGTAGCTTCCGTTAGCATAGTCTGATTTTTCAAAGTTGTGGAAGGTGATACCACGTTCACGCGCTATGTTATTAGATTCTACCAAGGTCCAGTAGTTCATAAGCATAAAGTAGATGCTTGTAAATTCAATTGACTCAGGTGATCCGTACTCAATCAGTTGTTGGGCAAGGTAGCTATGAAGCCCCATGGCACCAAGACCAAAGGTGTGAGCCAAACTGTTTCCGTGGTCGATAGTAGGAACAGCTACGATGTGTGAACTATCTGTAACGAAAGTAAGAGCACGAACCATCGCACGGATAGAACGACCAAAGTCAGGTGACGTCATCATGTTGACCACGTTTGTTGATCCAAGGTTACATGAAACGTCCGTTCCCATTTGAAGGAATTTTTGAGCATCGTTGATTAAGCTTGGTTCTTGAACTTGAAGAATCTCAGAACACAAGTTACTCATGATAATCTTTCCATCAACAGGATTTGCACGGTTAGCCGTATCAATGTTGACGACATAAGGGTAACCAGATTCTTGTTGCAATTTAGAGATTTCAGTTTCCAAATCACGCGCCTTGATTTTTGTCTTGCGGATATTTGGATTTGCGACCAATTCATCGTATTTTTCAGTGATGTCGATGTAGTTGAATGGCACACCATACTCAAGTTCTACAGAATATGGGCTGAAGAGATACATTTCTTCATTTTTACGGGCCAATTCGTAGAATTTATCGGGTACTACAACACCGAGTGAAAGGGTCTTAACACGAACCTTTTCATCAGCATTTTCTTTCTTAGTTGAAAGGAAAGAGATGATATCTGGGTGAAAGACATTGAGGTAGACAACCCCAGCACCTTGACGCTGACCCAATTGGTTTGAGTAAGAGAAGCTGTCTTCGAAGAGTTTCATAACTGGTACGACCCCAGAAGCTGCTCCTTCATAACCTTTGATAGGTGCGCCAGCTTCACGAAGGTTGCTTAGAGTAATACCTACACCACCACCGATACGTGAAAGTTGAAGAGCTGAGTTGATAGAACGTCCGATAGAGTTCATATCATCCGTCACTTGGATCAAGAAGCAAGATACCAACTCTCCACGACGCGCGCGACCAGCATTTAAGAAGGAAGGAGTAGCAGGTTGGTAGCGTTGGTGGATGATTTCATTGGCAATATCAGTCGCAATCGCTTCATCCCCGTCAGCAAAGTAAAGTGCATTAAAGAAGACGCGGTCTTCCATGCTTTCAAGGTAATATTCACCGTCGTTAGTTTTCAAGGCGTACTGATTGTAAAATTTGTAGGCAGCCATGAATGACTTGAATTGGAAGTTTTGATCCTTGATAAATTGAGACAATTCTTCCAAAAACTCTGGACGGTATTTCTTAAGAAATGCAGTTTCAATGTAGTTGTGTTCAATGAGGTAGTTGATTTTATCAGTAATTGAATCAAAAACCATAGTGTTTGGAACCACATTTTCTTTAAAGAAGGCATCCAAAGCTTCCTTATCTTTATGAAGCATGATTTGTCCATTGACAGGACGGTTGATTTCGTTATTGAGACGGAAGTAAGTTACGTCCTCAAGATGTTTTAATCCCATAAAATTTCCTTTATCTAATTACAAAAGAAAGGCCTCTAAGTTAGCCCTAGAAGCAATCTCTTCTGGATGATGTACTAAGATTATGCTAATTGTTTCAGTTTTCCTGGTTGGAAGCCTGAAAAGACTTCAGTTGGTGTTTGGATAACAGGAGCAGCGCTGAAACCGAGCTCTTTAACTTGATCGATGTACTCTGGTTGCTCGTCGAGATTGATCTCACGATAAGCGACATTGTTGCTGTCCAAGAAACGCTTGGTCATCTTACATTGGACACAGTTGTTTTTAGAATAAACGGTTACCATTTTCGTAACTCCTCTTTCAAAATTGATTACTTTCTTAGTATATCAGAAAAAAAAACTTTGTCAAACTTTTTAAACTAAATCTTGTGCTAAAAAGTTACAGTTTCAAAAACAAAGCACAAGATATAGTGTTTTGTCAGAGTGTAAAATTGGGTTTTCATTGAACTATCAAAGTTTATCAAAACAAAAAAACTATATACTGTATATTGGTAAGATAAATAGAAGATTTTCAGCAAGTTATCTGAAAGGAAATAGAAGAAAGTCCATAAAACACTTGAAAAATAATCTAGAAGGTGATATAATACAGTCTTGTAAGGGTTATCACATATAATCCAAAAAAGAAATAACTAAAGGAGAGTCAAACTATGGCTTCTAAAGATTTCCACGTAGTGGCAGAAACAGGTATTCACGCACGTCCAGCAACATTGTTGGTTCAAACAGCTAGCAAATTTGCTTCAGATATCACTCTTGAATACAAAGGTAAATCAGTAAACCTTAAATCTATCATGGGTGTTATGAGTCTTGGTGTTGGCCAAGGTGCTGACGTTACAATTTCAGCTGAAGGTGCAGATGCTGACGACGCAATCGCTGCTATCACTGAAACTATGGAAAAAGAAGGATTGGCATAAGGAAAATGACAGAAATGCTTAAAGGAATCGCAGCATCTGATGGTGTTGCAGTTGCAAAAGCATATCTACTCGTTCAACCGGATTTGTCATTTGAGACTATTACAGTCGAAGATACAAACGCAGAAGAAGCTCGCCTTGATGCCGCTCTACAGGCATCACAAGACGAGCTTTCTGTTATTCGCGAGAAAGCAGTAGGTACGCTCGGTGAAGAAGCAGCTCAAGTTTTTGACGCTCACTTAATGGTTCTTGCTGACCCAGAAATGATCAGCCAAATCAAGGAAACAATCCGTGCGAAGAAAGTGAATGCAGAAGCAGGTCTGAAAGAAGTAACAGACATGTTTATCACTATCTTTGAAGGCATGGAAGACAACCCATATATGCAAGAACGCGCAGCGGATATCCGCGACGTGACAAAACGTGTATTGGCCAACCTCCTTGGTAAAAAATTGCCAAACCCAGCTTCTATCAATGAAGAAGTGATTGTGATTGCGCATGACTTGACTCCTTCAGATACAGCTCAATTGGACAAAAACTTTGTAAAAGCTTTTGTAACAAACATTGGTGGACGTACAAGCCACTCAGCTATCATGGCGCGTACGCTTGAAATTGCAGCAGTATTGGGTACAAACAATATTACTGAAATCGTTAAAGACGGTGACATTCTTGCCGTTAACGGTATCACTGGTGAGGTTATTATCAACCCAACTGATGAGCAAGCAGCAGAATTCAAGGCTGCTGGTGAAGCTTATGCGAAGCAAAAAGCTGAATGGGCGCTCTTGAAAGACGCTAAAACAGTAACTGCTGATGGTAAACACTTTGAATTGGCTGCCAACATCGGTACTCCAAAAGACGTTGAAGGTGTCAATGACAACGGTGCTGAAGCTGTTGGTCTTTACCGTACAGAGTTCTTGTACATGGATTCTCAAGACTTCCCAACAGAAGACGAGCAGTACGAAGCTTACAAGGCTGTACTTGAAGGAATGAACGGTAAACCTGTTGTCGTTCGTACAATGGATATCGGTGGAGATAAGGAACTTCCTTACTTCGATATGCCTCATGAAATGAACCCATTCCTTGGATTCCGTGCCCTTCGTATCTCTATCTCTGAGACTGGAGATGCTATGTTCCGCACACAAATCCGTGCCCTTCTTCGTGCTTCTGTTCACGGTCAATTGCGTATCATGTTCCCAATGGTTGCGCTCTTGAAAGAATTCCGTGCAGCGAAAGCAGTCTTTGACGAAGAAAAAGCAAACCTTCTTGCTGAAGGTGTTGCAGTTGCGGATAATATCCAAGTTGGTATCATGATCGAAATCCCAGCAGCAGCAATGCTTGCAGACCAATTTGCTAAAGAAGTTGACTTCTTCTCAATTGGTACAAACGACTTGATCCAATACACAATGGCAGCAGACCGTATGAACGAACAAGTTTCATACCTTTACCAACCATACAACCCATCAATCCTTCGTTTGATTAACAACGTTATCAAAGCAGCTCACGCTGAAGGTAAATGGGCTGGTATGTGTGGTGAGATGGCTGGTGACCAACAAGCTGTTCCTCTTCTTGTAGGAATGGGCTTAGATGAGTTCTCTATGTCAGCAACATCAGTACTTCGTACACGTAGCTTGATGAAGAAACTCGATACAGCTAAGATGGAAGAGTACGCAAACCGTGCCCTTACAGAATGCTCAACAATGGAAGAAGTTCTTGAACTTCAAAAAGAATACGTTAATTTTGATTAATCAAAAAGTCCTTGCAACCCAGTTGCAGGGATTTTTTTGATATTTTAAAAAAATGTTCAAGCTAATTCTTCTTATATAAAGTCCATTCTAGAGAAAGTAGCGGTGAAGAATAAAAAATACTTAACCGGTTCATAAAATTCTTGACAAGTTGCAAATTTAGGAGTAAACTATTAACCAGTTAAGTAATAGAGAGGAGTTTCTGCAATTTAGAAATGAATTGTAACTAAAAATATCAAAAAGAAAGTGAGTTTCAATGAAAATTAATAAAAAATACCTTGCTGGTTCTGCGGCAGCTTTAATTTTAAGTGTTTGCTCTTACGAGTTGGGACTGTATCAAGCTAGAACAGTCAAAGAAAATAATCGTGTTTCCTATATAGATGGAAAACAAGCGGCGCAAAAAACGGAGAATCTGACTCCTGATGAGGTTAGCAAGAAAGAAGGCATCAATGCGGAGCAAATCGTCATCAAGATAACAGACCAGGGCTATGTCACTTCACATGGTGACCACTATCATTATTACAATGGCAAGGTTCCTTATGATGCCATCATCAGTGAAGAGTTGCTGATGAATGATCCAAACTACCAGCTCAAGGACGAGGATATTGTCAGTGAAATCAAGGGCGGTTATGTGATCAAGGTAGATGGAAAATACTATGTTTACCTTAAGGACGCATCCCATGCGGATAATGTCCGTACGAAAGAAGAAATCAATCGGCAAAAACAAGAACATAGTCAGCATCGTGAAAGAGGGACTTCAGCAAACGATGGTGCGGTAGCCTTGGCACGTTCACAGGGACGCTACACCACAGATGATGGTTACATCTTTAATGCATCCGATATCATTGAAGATACTGGTGATGCTTATATCGTTCCTCATGGCGACCATTACCATTACATTCCCAAGAGCGAGTTATCAGCCAGCGAATTGGCTGCAGCAGAAGCCTTTCTATCTGGTAGAAGTGGCCAATCAAATACGCCTACTTATCGCCGTACCAATAACAACAGTGCTAGCAGCGATGTAGATAGATGGACTCCATCCTATAATAATCAAGGCAACAGCTATACGAACACGAACACAGCTAACAACAGTAGCGACGATAACCAAGCAAGTCAGAGTGATGAGGATATTGATAGCCTTCTGAAACAACTTTACGCCTTGCCGCTCAGCCAACGACACGTAGAATCTGATGGTCTTGTCTTCGACCCAGCACAGATTACAAGTCGAACAGCTAGAGGAGTTGCTGTGCCTCATGGGAACCATTACCATTTCATCCCTTATTCACAGATGTCTGAATTGGAAGAACGAATCGCTCGTATTATTCCTCTACAGTACAGTTCGAACCATAGGGTGCCGGATTCAAGACCAGAACAACCAAGTCCACAACCGACTCCGGAACCTAGTCCAAGCCCGCAACCTGCACCAACTCCTCAACCAACTCCAAGCAATCCAATTGACGAAAAATTAGTTAAACAGGCTATTCGAAAAGTAGCTGACGGCTATGTCTTTGAGGAGAATGGAACCTCACGTTATATTCCTGCCAAGAAGCTTTCAGCAGAAACAGCAGCAGCAATTGATAGTAAACTAGCCAAGCAAGAAAGTTTGTCTCATAAACTCGGAGCTAAGAAAACCAATCTCCCATCTGATGATCGAGGATTTTACAATAAGGCTTATGATTTACTAGCAAGAATTCATCAGGACTTACTTGATAATAAAGGGCGCCAAGCTGATTTTGACGCTTTGGATAAACTGTTGGAACGTTTAAATGATGAAAGCAGTGATAAAGTCAAGTTGGTGGATGATATCTTGGCCTTTCTAGCACCGATTCGTCATCCAGAACGTTTAGGAAAACCAAATGCGCAAATTACCTACACTGATGATGAGATTCAGGTAGCCAAGTTGGCAGGCAAGTATACAACAGAAGATGGCTATATCTTTGATCCTCGTGATATCACCAGTGATGAGGGGGATGCCTATGTAGCTCCACATATGACCCATAGTCATTGGATTAAGAAAGATAGTTTGTCTGAAGCCGAAAGAGCGGCAGCCCAGGCTTATGCTAAAGAGAAAGGTTTGACTCCTCCTTCAACAGACCATCAGAATCCAGGAAATACGGAGGCTAAAGGAGCAGAGGCTATCTACAACCGCGTGAAAGCAGCTAAGAAGGTGCCGCTTGATCGTATGCCTTACAATCTCCAACATACCGTGGAAGTTAAAAACGGTAGTTTAATCATTCCTCATTATGATCATTACCATAACATAAAATTTGAGTGGTTTGACGAAGGACTTTATGAGGCACCTAAGGGGTATACTCTTGAGGATCTCTTTGCGACTGTCAAGTACTATGTCGAACATCCAAACGAACGTCCGCATTCAGATAGTGGTTGGGGGAATGCAAGTGACCATGTTCAAAGAAACCAAAATGGTCAAGCTGATACCAATCAAACGGAAAAACCATCAGAGGAGAAACCTCGTACAGAAAAACCTGAGGAAGAAAAACCTCGCGAAGAGAAACCTCAGAGTGAGAAACCAGAATCTCCAAAACCAACTGAGGAGCCAGAAGAAGAATCACCAGAGGAACCAGAAGAACCTCAGGTTGAAACTGAAAAGGTTGAAGAAAAACTGAGAGAGGCTGAAGAGCTACTTGCAAAGATCCAAGACCCCATTATCAAGTCCAATGCCAAAGAAACTCTCACTGGCTTAAAAAATAACCTGCTATTTGGCTCCCAGGACAACAATACTATTATGGCAGAAGCTGAAAAATTATTGGCTTTGTTAAGGGAGAGTAAGTAGTTGTAACAACATTTTCTAACTCCTAAAAACAGGATAGGAGAACTAGAAAAGTTAAAATCGAAAATGAGAACAGAATGTAAGTTCTAGTTCTCATTTTTTTCATGAAAATATGTAAAATATCTTGACATATAGTGTAAATAAAGATAAACTATTTACTAGTTAATTAAATGGTTAAATACTAGTTAAGGAGTAACGATGAAAAAAAGAACATTTCTATTATTAGTGGTAGGTCTCTTGGTTCTTGTCTTAGGAGCATGTAGCCAAAAAGAAAAACAAGAAGCAAAAGGGATGAAGATTGTAACAAGTTTTTACCCAATCTATGCCATGGTCAAAGAGGTATCAGGTGACTTGAATGACGTACGGATGATTCAGTCAAGTAGTGGGATTCACTCCTTTGAACCGTCAGCAAATGACATTGCTGCTATCTATGATGCAGATGTCTTTGTCTACCATTCTCATACGCTCGAATCTTGGGCTGGAAGCCTAGATCCTAACTTGAAAAACTCAAAAGTTAAAGTTTTAGAAGCTTCTGAAGGAATGACCTTGGAGCGTGTACCGGGCTTAGAAGATGTAGAAGCTGGTGACGGCATCGATGAAAAAACACTCTACGACCCTCACACTTGGTTAGATCCAGAAAAAGCAGGTGAAGAAGCTCAGATTATCGCTGACAAACTTTCGGAGATTGATAGTTCTAATAAGGAAACGTATCAAAAGAATGCTAAAAACTTTATCGCTAAAGCCCAAGAATTGACTAAGAAGTACCAGCCTATTTTTGAAAAAGCGAGTCAAAAGACCTTTGTTACACAACACACAGCCTTTTCTTATCTCGCTAAACGCTTTGGTTTGAAACAACTTGGTATAGCAGGGATTTCCCCTGAACAAGAGCCAAGTCCGAGACAGTTGACAGAAATCCAAGAATTTGTCAAAACTTATAATGTCAAAACCATCTTTACTGAGAGCAATGCTTCTTCTAAAGTCGCTGAGACCTTGGTCAAATCAACAGGAGTTAGCCTAAAGACACTCAATCCTTTAGAAGCAGATCCTGAAAATGACAAAACTTACTTAGAAAATCTAGAAGAAAACATGAATGTTCTTGCAGAAGAATTAAAATGAGGAGATGATGAAAATGAAGAAGAAATACCTTGCAGCAGGATCGGCTCTTGTCCTTTCCCTAAGCCTTTGCATCTATGCATTGAACCAACACCAGGTAGAAGGAAACAAAGATAATAACCGTGTGTCTTATGTCAATGGGAAGCAAGACACTCAAAAAACAGAGACCCAGACACCAGATCAAGTTAGCAAAAAAGAAGATATTCAGGCTGAACAAATTGTTGTGAAAATTACCGATCAAGGTTATGTGACTTCACACGGTGATCATTTCCATTATTACAATGGTAAAGTTCCTTTTGACGCGATTTTCAGCGAAGAACTGTTGATGAAAGATGCCAATTATCAACTGAAAGACGCTGATATTGTCAACGAAATCAAAGGTGGTTACATTATCAAGGTGGATGGCAAGTATTATGTCTACCTTAAAGATGCGGCACATGCTGATAATGTTCGTACGAAGGACGAAATTGAACGCCAAAAACAAGGTCATACTCACGATGCACCAACTTCTAACAGTGCAGTGACACTTGCGCGATCACAAGGCCGTTATACTACCGACGATGGCTACATCTTTAATCCGTCTGATATTATAGAGGATACTGGTGATGCTTATATTGTCCCTCATGGTGGACATTATCACTATATCCCAAAGAGTTCCTTGTCTGCTAGCGAATTAGCTGCTGCCCAAGCCTACCTCTCTGGAACTAGAACTCAGCCGAGTGTGACTAACTATCGTCCTAGTCCAAACGCGACTGGTCAAACTACCAACCCAAGTCAACAGGCTGAAACACCAAGTAATCAAGCTGAGAGTCTTCAAACTCTATTGCAGCAACTCTATGCTCTTCCAAGTAGTCAACGTTATGCTGAATCAGATGGCTTGATTTTTGATCCTACTAAGATTTCAAGCAGAACACCAAGTGGCGTAGCGATTCCACACGGAAATCACTATCATTTCATCCCATATACAAAACTTTCTGCCTTGGAAGAAAAGATTGCGCGTATGATTCCTTTATCTAGCGATAGTGGGAAGCCAACACCTTTAGAAAATCCTAGCAAACCAGCAGAGCATCCAGCTCAACAAGATCATCATGACCAAGACGGTGACCATGGAAGTCAGGATACCAACCATGAAGAACATGACCATGATGGAGAGGAGCATGACCACCATCACGGCGAAGAACATGATCATGGTTTTGCAGCTGACCGTGTTATTAGTGAAGATGAACAAGGGTTTGTAGTTTCTCATGGAGATCACGCTCATTATTTCTTTAAGAAGGACTTGACTGCAGCCCAAATCAAAGCTGCCCAAGATCACTTGAAAGAAAATCATCAGCCGCAGCACGTTCAACCACTTGCAAAGACTGTGGAAAGTTTCTCAAGAGATGCTAGCGATGAAGAAAAAATCAAGTATATCTCACAGACCTATGGGGTTCCACTCGAAGCGATTCGCATTTCAAATGGATTCTTTGTCTTTGGAAATCCGGATCAAGCTTATGATCCAACCCATATCCATCCCTATGCTGTTCGAAAAGAACATGTTCGTATTCCTCTCCAAACTGGGAACCCAGAACTGGATTTCCTAAATGAACTGTATACAACTGCCCTACGTGATGGGGTATCTCCTTATAGTTTACAGGTAGAAAGTGGTAGTTTTGTGATTCCTCACGGAGACCACAATCACTACATCAAGGTTCAAACTAAGGGCTATGAAGTAGCTTTGAAAAATAAGATTCCGGCCCTACAATCGGCCTATCAACCTGGAGCATTTGATGAACAAACAGTTCTATCTAAGGTGGATCAACTGTTAGCAGATAGCAGAAGTCTCTACAAAGACCAGCCAATCATGCAGAGACGGGTTGAACTTGCTTTGGGGCAATTCACCGAAAATATGAAAAAACTGGCAACAAACTCAACTGCTGGATACCTAGCAGCCTTGGATCTCTTTGATAAACAGTATATCCATGTGGATCAAAGTATGGCACCGGTTGAAACTTCACCTTTAGATAAGAAGTATCAAGCCCTTGTAGATAAGATCAATACACTGGATACAGATACTTATGGCTTGCCTAAGAAAGATCTTTTGGTACATTTGCAGGAAGCAAAACTAGCACAGGATGAGACAGAGTTGACTGCGATTGAAGCGAAACTGCAGGCCTTGCAAGATTTCCGAGATCGGACAGGGGTTACAACAGTAGAGTACATCAAGTACTTCTACGAACATGTGTCTGATGGTCGTTTGAGAGAAGAACTTCGGAACCGTGTTGCCAAGTTGACATGGGAACTTTACCAGTCACAATCTTTCCTCAAAGCAACCGACTTGAACAAGTTATTCCCAACTATTTACCAAACTAAGTTAGAAGTAGAAGAAGCTCTCAAAGAAGAACCCGTTTCTACAAAAGTTGGTAAGACTATTCTAGATACGGAAAAAGTAGATAGTCAAACTGCTAAGACCGCCATCTATGAATTCCTAAAAGAACTCTACGGTGATTTTATGCCAGAAGAGCGGGTTAGTCATGTTAAGAAGGAAGAAGTGGATGCTCTCCTAACTAAAGCTGCTCAACTCCTAGCACGTGTCAAAGAAGATGGTGTCAAACAATCCCTAGCTGAAGAAGCAGCTAATATCAAAGCGGCTACTGAAAAGGAAAATGCAGACCTTGACGAAGCTAAAACACAACTTGAGGATCTCTTGAATCGTATTGCAGCGACTATCCAACGAGAGAAAAAAGAAGCAGAACAAGATCCACAAACGGTGATTATCTACCAAAAACTCTATAATATCTTGCTCTCTCTTCACAAGTACTTAGAGGATAACAAAGGAACCGATGCTGACTTTGAACGTGTTGATGCCCTATTTGATCAACTCGCAGCTAAAAGTAGTGATAAAGAAGGTCTCCTCACTCTAGCTAAAGATATCATTAGCTTGAACCAAGAACTTCGTTCAAAAGCAAGTGAAACTGACAGTCAATCTAAGTCTGAGAAAGGCAGTGAAACAACTGCTTCTCAATCAAGCGAAAAGCAAGAGAAAAGTGAGACTGAGCCAAGTGCTCAACCAAACGAATAAAAAGAAAGACGAAGTAGCTGAGCTACCTCGTCTTTTTTAGTCTTTATAAGCTACAATACCAATGATGGTATCCACCGCATGCTCCATAGTTTGAAGACTCACGTATTCAAAACGTCCATGCATGTTTTCACCACCAGCAAAGATATTAGGAGTTGGGATCCCCATAAAGGAAATCTTAGACCCATCTGTTCCACCACGAATTGGTTCGATAATTGGCGTGATTCCCAGATCCTCCATTACGGCTTTGGCAATGGTTACAGGAGTCATGTCTTTCTCAATGACTTCCTTCATATTGTAGTACTGGTCTGTCAGAGTTAAGGTCACGCGATTATTCCCAAGCTCTTGATTCATCTTGTCAGCGATGGCTTGCATAGCTGCTTTACGAGCTTCAAAGGCATCTTTTTCAAAGTCACGGATGATGTAGCTTGCACGCGCCTCCTCGACACTACCTGTCACATCCATAAGATGATAGAAACCTTGATAACCATCTGTCAGCTCTGGTCGGTCATTCTCTGGAAGTTGATTATGAAAATCAATCGCTAGCTGAAGGGCATTGACCATCTGTCCTTTAGCAGTACCAGGGTGAACATTGCGCCCTTGGAAATGCAATTCAGCACCAGCTGCTGAGAAAGTTTCATACTGAAGCTCACCTAGCGGACCACCATCAACAGTATAGGCAAAGTCAACGTTAAAGTCTTCAGCATCAAATTTGTTAGCTCCAACACCGATTTCTTCATCTGGTCCAAAACCAACTCGAATCTCACAGTGTTTGATTTCGGGATGAGCAGTCAGATATTCAATAGCAGTCATAATTTCAGCAATCCCTGACTTGTCATCAGCACCCAGCAAGGTCGTGCCATCAGTTGTGATAAGCGTTTGGCCTGGATATTTCTCAAGGCTCTTGAAATCAGCAGGATCGAGTTTAAATCCAGAATCACCCAAGTCGATAACTCCACCATCGTAATTTTCAATGACTTGCGGATTAACTCCCTCAGCATTAAAATCAGCAGTATCCATGTGGGAGATGAAGCCAATCTTGCGTGTAAGGCTGGGATCATTAGCTGGTAAGGTACCAATAGCAAAACCATTTGGAAGGTAGTAGACGTTTTGCAGACCGACACGTTTCATTTCGGGAATAAGAACATTGGTCGCAAAATCTACCTGGTTTTGCGTACTTGGAGTAGTAGTAGAGTGTTCATCAGAACGCGTATTGACCTTAACGTAGGTCAAAAAACGATCTAAAAGGTTCGGATAAGTCATAAAAACTCCTTTAACAATCATAAAATAGAATGCAAACTTCGGGAAATGCCTCATTCTGAAAATTTCACGAATTTTGAAAAAATATAATAATTCAAATTCAATAGACTTTTAAATGAAATCTTGGATATTTTAGATTAAAATATATGCATTGATATTTTATGAGATTTTTTTATTCTTTTTTCATTTTACCATAGAATAGTTTGAAAGACAAAGAAGAATCATACTCTTTTATTAATTAACATAATATAAAAATAATCATATTAATTGACACTGCGTGAACTTTATTGTACAATTATCTTGTAAATGTCCTAGATTGATATAGTAACAATATTAGTACATTCTAGTTAAGGAGAATAAAATGAACATTCGCTTCGATTTTAAGAAAGTTCAAATTATTGCGCGCCGTTTAGTTACACTGTTAGCTATTCTCTTTTTGTGTGCTCCGATAAGCCTGTTAAATGCTGATTCTACTACAGAACCTCAGACAACCCTTCATAAAACAATTACTCCGATATCGGGACAGGATGACAAGTATGAGTTGTCATTGGATATCACTTCCAAACTGGGAACGGAGACCCAAACGGATCCCTTGGATGTTGTTTTAGTAGCAGACCTCTCAGGAAGTATGCAGAATCAGGATGTCCAATCTTTTGATGGACGGACGATCAGTCGGATTGACGCATTGAAAAATACTCTAAGAGGAACAAATGGTCGTAAGGGCTTAATTGATACCATTCTATCCAATTCTAATAACCGTTTATCTATGGTAGGATTTGGTGGGAAAATTGACAATAAAAAGAATGATCAGTATTGGGATGGAAATAAATGGAGACTTTTTAGACCATACTGGCCCTATGAACGGATGACAAAATACTATGATGGCGTTTCACCATGGGATGATGCTAACACGATTTTAGGATGGAGTAACAATGCTCGTGCTGCTAAAACAGCGGTATACAACATGAGTATTGCAGGAGGTAATTCCATTGGTACTGAGTCAGGTATTGGTACCGGGACCAATATTGGGGCTGGATTAACCTTGGCCAACCAGTTAATGGGAAGTGCAAGATCTAATGCTAAGAAAGTCGTTATTTTGCTTTCAGATGGCTTTGCGAATATGGTCTACGATGCCAATGGTTACACTATATATAACTACAATAACGAGGATCCTAATATCGAAACAGCTCCCCAGTGGTTTTGGGATAGATTAAATAATAATTTAAATAGTCTATCATATAGCTTGGCTCCAACACTTGATGGTTTCTATTCGATTAAATTTCGTTATTCAAACAATGTCGACAGTATTACCAGTCTGCAATATTATATGAGGCAACATAATGCCTCCATTCCAAATGAAATATTCTCTGCAAATGATGAAGACCAGTTACAAGACAGTTTCAAAGATATCACTGATAAGATTCTGCCACTGGGAATCCACCACGTGACCATCAAAGATGTTCTTTCTAAGTATGTTCAGCTATTACCGAACGGATCGTCAGAGTTTCGTGTAGTGAAAGAAAAGGATGGTAGTAGTGAAACATTAACCGAAGAGCAGGTAACTTTTGATACCAAGACAACGTCAGAAGGATTAGTGGAAGTTACGGCTAACTTTTCTCCGAATTATTCCTTAGAAGATGGGGCTAGATATGTCCTCAAATTCACTGTTACATCTAGTCAAGATGCTCTGGATGCCATTGCTGGTGATAAAAAACTAGAGGCTGGTGATGCTGAAGGTTCTGATGTCAATAAACTCTACTCCAATAAAGGTGCCAGTGTCACTTATTCCTATGGAATAGGCACCTCCCAAACCAAGACCAAAGAATACTCTGATAACCCAACCTTTAAACCCTCAGATCCATTAACGGTACCAGTTGAAGTTGAATGGCAAGGTGTGACGGGTGCGAGAACTGTTATTACAGCTGATCAACCGAGTAATGTTGAGCTGAAACTGGTTCAAAAGAACAAGAACGGAGGTCCTGATAATCAAGACTATCGAAAGACCAATGTGAATGTTAGTAAAAACGTATCTAATGAAACGAGGAACTTTGAAAAAGTTGCCAAAGGATATCAATACGATTTAATTGCACCGGACGTCCCCGCCTTTACCAAAGAAATAAAAAATGTTGGTACAGAATCTAAACCATCCTTTAAGGTAATCTATAAACAATTGCCAAGTCTGACGATTAAGAAAGTGTTGGAAGCCGAAAATAACTTGAACAAAGAGTTTAGGATTAAGGTAAAACTAACCTCACCTGATTCTAAACCATTGAATGGAACTTTCGGTGAGATAACTGTTGTGAATGGTGAAGCGGAGATCCGTGTCGAAAAACGAAAACGTTGGGAAGGTATTCTAAGCTATCTTCCTCGAGGAACCCATTACAAGGTTGAAGAAGAAGCGGCATCAACGAACGGTTACCACGTTACATATGAGAATCAAGAGGGCGATCTGAATAAAGACGAAACCAGTATTGTCACGAATCACAAGCTTCCAAGTTTATCAGTTACAAAAAAGGTTACGGGTGTATTTGCCAACCTATTAAAATCCTTCAAGATTACCATTAACATTAGGGATGCTCAGAATAGTCCACTGAATGGAACCTATACTGCAACGGTAAATAATAAAAGAACCCCTCTGCAATTTACGAATGGTCGAGCATCTATAGATCTCAACAAAGATCAAACCATAAAAATTTATGGGCTACCACTCGATAGTCACTATACCGTAGAAGAGGAATCAAACTCTTCGCGTGGATATCAGGTATCTTATGAAAATCAAGAAGGCAAGCTAGATGGGGATAAGTCCGCGACAGTCACGAATAATAAGAATAGCGTACCTGAAACCGGAGTTGACTTCCTCAGCAGTACACTCATGTTAGGAATAATCCTTCCTCTAGGAGGTATCTTCTTTACAATCCTACTCGGCTATCTAGTGGTACATAGGAGAAAATAATGCTACTTAAAAAGAAACATAAGAAAACAGTAACACAAGTCAATCGGGATAAGTCT
Source organism: Streptococcus oralis subsp. oralis (assembly GCF_002096455.1). GTDB lineage: Bacteria > Bacillota > Bacilli > Lactobacillales > Streptococcaceae > Streptococcus > Streptococcus oralis_CY. The sequence continues at coordinate 674,053 of NZ_NCUL01000008.1, forward strand.
CCGCCGAGTGTATGGGGAGATATCCTCTACTTAGTCAGTAAGCTTCTGATGGTTGGGTTTGTACTGGCCACCCTTTACTTTTTTGTCTTTGGACTATTGAGATACAATGACGATGGCATGAAGCCAGCCTTAAAAGATGGCGACTTGGTTGTCTACTATAGGCTTGATAAACGTTATTCGATTGGTGACCTGCTCGTCTATAGTTATAAGGGCAAGGAAAGAGTGGCGCGTGTCATAGCAACCGAAGGAAGTACGATCGATATAAACGAAAATGGTCTCATCATCAACGGTTCTCCTCAACAAGAGCAGGATATCTACAAAGAAACGCTGCTCTATAAGGAAGGGGCTACCTTCCCAATGAAAGTCCCAGCAGGACAACTCTTTGTCCTCGGGGACAATCGAACAACGGCTGTAGATAGTCGTGCTTTTGGAACCATTCCTATACAGGATACCCATGGCAAGGTGGTAACAGTCCTAAGGCGACGGGGCTTTTGATGACAGTTTATGAAAAAAGAAATTTAAAAATAAAAGGAATAATCATGAAAAAAACATTTTTGAAAAAATTAGTTACTGCAAGTATTGCAGCTGTAACCGCCTTGTCGGTCTTTAGAGGAGTGCCAACATTTGCGGATGATAATGATGTGGCAACTGCCAAAGCAAATGGTGAAACAAGTGCAAAAGTAGCTATTAATAAGGTGTTGAATATTGCGGAAGGAATTACAACACCTGAAGCAACTTTTACATTTACTTTCACCCCAAAAACTGGTACATCATCAAATGGTGCACCTTATGAAACGATTTCTGATTCAAATGGAAAAATAGCTGCAAAGAATGTAGTTTATTCTAAAAGTGATCTTTTGCAACCAAATCAAACTAGTATTAAGAAAGATACTGGAAATATTTTCGAAAGCGTAACCTACACACACGCCGGAGAATATGTTTATACTGTAGCAGAAACTCAAAATGTTGGTTGGGCACAAATTCTGAAAAATAGCGTACCAATTGATTCTATGACATATGATAATCGTAGCTATGAAATGCACGTTATTGTAAAAAATAAGCAAAGCTCAGGTGTTTATATTTCATCTGTATATTTCAAACTAGTGTCTACAAGTTCTACTGCTAAAGTAAAACCATCTGAGAAGGGCGAACTTTATAAATATGATTTATTTGTAAATACTTACAGGAAAAATGCGGGTAAAATCACAAATCCAAATGAACCAACACCAAATAAACCTAAACCAGAAAATTTCAATCCAGGCGCAAAATCTTTAGTAATCAAAAAATTGGTAGAAGGTGATTCGGCTGATAAAACAAAAGACTTTACCTTTAAGTTAACTTTTACAAAAGCTTCAACAGACGATCAAGGTACATTTGTCGGACAAGTTGGTTCCACATCTTATACATTTGAGAATGGGAAAGAAAAAACAATTACCCTTCACCATGATCAATCTTTGGTATTTGACAATCTACCTGCAGGTACTCGCTATAAACTAGTTGAATCAGGATCTCAAGGTTATAAAGCAACAGCCTCATATAATGAAAATGGAGTTATAAGGAATCAAACGGGTACAGCTTCAGCTGATTTTACTCAAACTAGTATTTTAGTCGGTGAAAAACCAAACGATAACACTATCACAAATAGCTTACCAGACGTTACCCCTACTGGTCTCTTGATTGACAACCTTCCTTTCATCTTGATGATTGGTCTTGGTTTGGCTGGATTTGTTGTTTTGTCTAAAAAACGCAGACAAGCTTAAGCAAGTGGTTTGACCGATGAAAATCAAGCGTGAGAAACCCAAAAGGAGTTTGTCTAGGCGTCTGGTACTTGCTGTAGATGCATTGATGAATCATATCTTGCTCCTCTTGACAGCCTTAGTCTTTCTCTTTGGTTTCTACGCCCTCTGGGATGCCAATCAGGTTTATTCTCAGGCTTCATCAAGTGAGTATGAGGCCTATAGACCTGTTAGTACCAGTGAGAAGGATGAGCTTGCTAGTTTTTCTGGCTTTCACAAGCTACAGCAAGTCAATCCAGAGGTTCTCGGTTGGATCAATGTCTATGGCACCAATATCGACTATCCCTTAGTTCAAGCCAAAGACAATGAAAAATACCTGAACAAGGATTCCAAGGGAGAATTTGCAGCTACAGGGGCTATTTTCCTTGAGGCTCGAAATGAATCCAAGTTCGAAGACTTTAATACCATCATCTACGGACACCATGTAGAAAATGGGGTTATGTTTGGAGATGTAGCAAAGTTTTCTGATAAGGAATTTTTTGACCAGCATCGCTACGGTAGTATTTACTATAATGGCGTTGAAAAAGGTCTTGAGATCTTTGAGATGCTCGAGGTAGACGCCTATGACTTTAACATCTACGATCCAGGTATTAATGGAGATGATCGGCGCCAAGAATATATCGACCACTTACTCTCGGTTGCCATCCACAAGCGGGATATTACACTGGGGCCAAATGACCATATCATCCTTCTCAGTACCTGTTTCCTAGACGTAACAAATGGGAGACATATCGTAGTTGCCAAGATTACGGATACGGTTCCAAAGAACACCTTCCATACGAAAAAATCAAAACCATTCCCATACAGTGTCTTTGATGATTCGTCGCTCGGACGATTTCTCTCATCGATTCCTTTGTGGATATGGTACATCATCTTGTTTATCTTGCTCTTGCTATTGATCTTCTTGCTCATCATCCTCTACTTGATCTTGCGTCGTAGAAGAGAAGCAAAGGAAGAAGGAGCAGATACCATTACTGACTAAACTACCAATAAAAGAGAAAGGGACAGCCTCTCTTGCTCTTTTATTTTCAAGGCTAGAAAGGAGAAAGAAGGAAATATGAAAACAAATACGAGTCGCAAAATTATAAAGGTCATTCTCTCCCTCTTTCTAGCTTTTTTCTGCCTTTTTACAGCTGATAGAGCTCTTGCGAGCGACTACGATCATTATAATCCCATTGAAAAGGATGCCAGCAGTACGGGCTTTGAAACCTTGCAGCATCTCAACAAGGATGTTTGTGGTTGGATTAGCCTCGATGGGACCAAGGTAGACTATCCCCTCTTGCAGAGTCAGGACAATGTCAAATACCTTGACCGAAATGCCTTTGGTGATTATACTGTGTCAGGTTCTATATTCCTAGACTATCGTTTCAATCCCAACTTTACTGACTTTAATACCATCATCTATGGTCACTCCATGGCTTCTGGAGCTATGTTTGGGGAGATCCAAAAATTTGCGGATCAAAATTTTTTTGAAAAGCATCGCTATGGTTCTATCTACTACAATGGTCGTGAACGTGGTCTTGAGATATTTGGGATTTTAGAAGTGGATGCCTATGACACGGAGATTTACCGAACTTTGAGTTCCAACGATGAGGAACACCAGGCCTACTATCAATATTTGCTAAGCAAAGCCAAATACAAGCGAGATGTTTCCTTGACTTCAACGGATAAGATTGTTTTATTAAGCACCTGTTTCCTTAACATAACTAATGGACGACATATCCTTTTAGCTAAAATAACGGATGCGCCGGTAAAAGTAGCACAGGATAAGAGTGGGGAAGCAGTAGGAACACGGTATTTTGATCACGGAATTCCCAGCCATTGGATTTACATCCTAGCCTTCCTACTCCTGATTATCGTTATTTTACTCCTTGTCGTTATCATCCTAATCATAAGGCGAGATAGAAAGACAAAAGAACAAAAGAAATAGTAGACGTCGGAAGCGTTTACTATTTCTTTCTTTCATGATAGAATAGATAGTGAAAATAATAACATAAGGATGATAACATGAAAAGAGCCATATTAATGATGACCTTTGGATCTCCAGAGGAGATTAGTTTTGAAGGAGTAGCAGAATTCTTTACAAACATTCGTCGTGGAGTTAGACCCCAAGATCACGAGATTCAGACTCTCTATGACAACTATGTCCTTATCGGTGGGACGCCCTTGCAGCGGATTACACGTGAGGAGGTTGATTTAGTTAAGGAACGTTTAGGCGAGGAGTACGGTATCTACTTTGCCAACAAATTTTCTCGTCCCTTTATTCCAGACGTGATCAAGCAGATGGAAGCAGATGGTGTTGAAGAATGTATCTGCTTGATTTTGGAACCTCATTATTCTTTTTACTCAGTCATGGGGTATGAAAAGTTTCTGGAAAGCCAGCAGATCCGATTTTTAGTCATTAAGGACTGGTATCAACAACAGCCTTTGCTGGACTTCTGGACAGATGAGATTAGAAAAATTTTACGAAATGAGGTGGGAGAAGAGTCTTTCAAGGTAATCTTTTCAGCCCACAGTGTTCCCATTTTTGCCTTAGACTATGGAGATCCATATATCGATCAGATTTTCGATAATAGCAAGCTAATTGCTGAACAACTCGGCCTAACAGCCGACCAGTATACCAATACTTGGCAGAGCGAAAGCGATATTGGAATCCCTTGGATTAAGCCAGATGTCTTAGAATATTTACGAGAACAAAAGCAACATCCAGAGCATTATATTTTTGTCCCGATTAGTTTTATCAGTGAGCACATTGAAGTCTTGTTTGACAACGATGTAGAATGTTATGAGTTGTGTCAAGAATTAGGTGTCACCTATCATCGCCCACCTATGCCCAATACAGATAGCCGTTTAATTGACGCTTTAGTTGCTACTGTACGAGCCAATGAAGACAAAGAATTTAAAGCTTTTCTCCCAGAAGAAGAAACCTTCGATGAGTTAGCGCCTTCGGCAACTACAAAGGACATCATGGAGGAGACAGACGACCTTCAGATGCCAGAATTTGTCAAAAAACTCATTGAGAAAAAAGGCCGTGAAAATGTGAAGATGCCTTACTTGATTAAGAAAATGCTCGAAAAGGCTGGGAAGTTACCAAAAGAGTAAAGAAAAAAGGATTTAGCTTTAAGCTAAATCCTTTATCTGTTTTATTTTTTCTCAAGAAGAGCTTTGATTTCTTGAAGAACTTCAAGTTCAGTTGGAGCAGCAGGTGCTTCCTCAACCACTTCCTCTTTCTTACGAAGGTTTTGCGCTTTTTCCATAGCTTTAATAACGAAGAAAAGCACAGTACCTACAACGAGAAAGTTGATAATAGCACTCAAGAATTTACCATATGTAACACCATTCCATGCAAGCTCAGCGATGTTTTGTACTTTCGCAGCTTCCAAAGCTGGGTTCAATAGAAGTGGAGTGATGATATCGTTAACAAATGAAGTAACGATAGCACCAAATGCAGAGGCAATGATCACACCGACAGCAAGGTCAACGACATTACCACGAAGCAAAAATTCTTTAAGATCCTTTAACATTTTCATAAATTCCTTTCCTAATTTTCTAATTTATTATATCCTAAATTGTGACAAAAAGCAACTTGAACGCTCAAAGTGGTCAGTTGTTCCCTTTAAAAATATAGATTTTACTGAAAATATAGTTTAAAATGATGATCAAGATTTGTGCTAGAATAGTTTCAATCGTATTAACCCTATCTATATTAAATTCGACAAACTGGCCAATAATGTCAGGAAAGGTTGTAACAAAGATATAAGTTAAAAGAACGTCAAGACCAAGAGTAGAAAGACGAGCTAAGAAAAACTTAGCCAGGCGGGTTGGCCAATTCCTTCTCTCTTGTTTAAAGACGATTGTATCATTTGTGAGAAAGGCAAAGAGAATCCCGATAATATTAGCGAGGGCAGTTGCGAGGATTTCCTGGTGGCTGATATGGTAAATAACCAAACGCGATACAATAGAAACCAGAGTAGTAGCACTACCAAAAAATAGGTAGGAGAGAATCTCGTTATCAAAGAAAGCTTTTATTAGTCTTTTCATGATTTTAGTATAGCATAAAGCGGGCTAATGTGCTATACTAGTAAGGTTGATAACCTCAACCCTTGGTGCTTAGCTTCTTTCACCAAGCATATTTTACGCGGGAAACCGCCAAAGGAGAAAACATGAAAAATTTAACTGTTCGTGACATGGCAGATATTGCTATTGTTGCTGCTATTTATGTGGTTTTGACTATTACACCACCAATCAATGTTCTTAGTTTTGGGGCGTATCAGTTCCGTATTTCAGAAATGTTGAATTTCTTGGCATTTTACAACCCTAAATACATCATTGGTGTGACGATTGGTTGCATGATTGCTAACTTATTTAGTACTTTTGGTATGATTGATGTCTTTGTCGGCGGGGGATCTACTCTAGTTTTCCTTAGTCTAGGTGTTTGGCTTTTTAGCAAGTATAAGAAAGACTATTTGTTCAATGGTTTGATTCGAAAAGACCATTTCTTCTTTTCAATCCTCTTCTCCATTTCAATGATTACCATTGCAGCTGAACTTCATATCTTGACAGAAGCTCCCTTCTTTTTCACATGGTTCTCTACTGGAATTGGTGAGTTTGCATCACTTATCGTGGGAGCGATTTTGATTGGTAAACTGGGACAGCGAATCGATCTAACAAAATAAGAAGTTTATAAGCTAGATTCTTGCTAAATCTAGCTTTTTTCATTCCATAAAATTAAAAGAGAGCGCTTGACAAGAACATAGAACTATAGTATACTTTTTAGGTAAGCTGATTTAGCTCAGTTGGCAGAGCGCATCCATGGTAAGGATGAGGTCGCCGGTTCAATCCCGGCAATTAGCATGATAGAAACGAAATAACCTTGGGAAACCAAGGTTATTCTTGTACACTTGTATAAATGAAGTTAAAGCGTTTTGGCTGTTGACAAAAGTGACTCTATCTAGTAGAATAGTAGATGCGATGAGTCGATAGGTAGTCTTCGGACTACTATTGAGCATAAGGAGGTCATAACGCAGGAGCGGACCTTGATGAGTTGTGTGAACCTGCTCATCACATGAAGATGCCTCTTAGTCCCTGGTCAATGACTAGGGATTTTTAATTTTCAGAAAATAGAACCCAAAAATGCTTTTCAATTTCTGGAAAAAGTAGTATAATACATCTATTATAGAAATTTTTAGAAAATTCCGAAAGAGGTTATTTATGGGATATACAGTTGCTGTAGTCGGCGCGACAGGTGCTGTCGGAGCTCAGATGATAAAAATGTTGGAAGAATCAACACTTCCAATCGATAAAATTCGTTACCTTGCTTCTGCACGTTCAGCAGGCAAGACTTTGAAATTTAAAGACCAAGATATTACGATTGAAGAAACGACTGAGACCGCTTTTGAGGGTGTTGATATTGCACTCTTCTCAGCAGGTGGTTCGACATCAGCTAAGTATGCACCATACGCAGTTCAAGCTGGAGCTGTAGTAGTAGATAACACATCTTATTTCCGTCAAAATCCAGATGTTCCTTTGGTTGTTCCAGAGGTCAATGCTCATGCACTTGATGCCCACAACGGGATTATTGCCTGCCCTAACTGTTCAACAATCCAAATGATGGTGGCTCTTGAGCCAGTTCGTCAAAAATGGGGCTTGGATCGTATCATCGTTTCAACTTACCAAGCAGTCTCTGGTGCAGGTATGGGAGCGATTCTTGAAACACAACGTGAACTTCGTGAAGTCTTGAATGATGGTGTGAATCCACGTGATTTGCATGCGGAAATCTTGCCTTCAGGTGGTGACAAGAAACACTATCCTATCGCCTTTAACGCTCTTCCGCAAATCGATGTCTTCACAGACAATGATTACACTTACGAAGAGATGAAGATGACCAAGGAAACTAAGAAAATCATGGAAGATGATAGCATCGCAGTGTCTGCAACATGTGTGCGTATTCCAGTCTTGTCAGCTCACTCTGAGTCTGTTTACATTGAAACAAAAGAAGTGGCTCCAATCGAAGAAGTCAAAGCAGCTATCGCAGCCTTCCCAGGTGCAGTTCTGGAGGATGATGTAGCAAATCAAATCTATCCTCAAGCCATCAATGCTGTTGGTTCACGTGATACCTTTGTTGGTCGTATCCGTAAAGACTTGGATGCTGAAAAAGGAATCCACATGTGGGTTGTTTCAGATAATCTTCTCAAAGGTGCTGCTTGGAACTCAGTTCAGATTGCAGAAACTCTTCATGAACGTGGATTGGTTCGTCCAACAGCTGAATTGAAATTTGAATTAAAATAGTCATATCGTTTAGGAGTTCATATGAACTCCTTCTTTGAAATAGAGAGGTGTTTCTCATGTCTTATCAAGATTTAAAAGAGTGTAAAATCATCACGGCCTTTATTACCCCTTTCCATGAGGATGGTTCCATCAACTTTGATGCCATTCCAGCCTTGATTGAGCATTTATTGGCCCATCATACAGATGGAATTCTTCTAGCTGGAACGACTGCTGAGAGTCCGACCTTGACCCACGATGAGGAGTTGGAACTCTTTGCGGCTGTACAAAAGATTGTTAATGGACGTGTTCCTTTGATTGCGGGTGTAGGTACCAATGATACGCGTGACTCGATTGAGTTTGTCAAAGAAGTAGCAGACTTTGGTGGCTTCGCTGCTGGACTTGCTATCGTACCATACTACAACAAACCTTCTCAAGAAGGAATGTATCAGCACTTTAAAGCGATTGCAGATGCTTCTGACCTACCGATTATCATCTATAACATTCCAGGGCGTGTAGTAGTGGAATTAACTCCAGAAACCATGCTTCGCTTGGCTGACCATCCTAATATCATCGGTGTTAAAGAATGTACCAGCTTGGCAAATATGGCTTATTTGATTGAACACAAGCCAGAAGAATTCTTGATTTATACAGGTGAAGATGGAGATGCTTTCCATGCCATGAACCTTGGTGCGGATGGGGTTATTTCTGTTGCCTCCCATACAAATGGAGATGAGATGCACGAGATGTTTACTGCCATTGCAGAAAGCGATATGAAGAAAGCTGCAGCTATTCAGCGTAAATTCATTCCTAAAGTCAATGCCCTCTTCTCTTATCCAAGTCCTGCTCCAGTTAAGGCGGTCCTTAACTATATGGGATTCGAAGCTGGACCAACTCGATTACCTCTAGTTCCAGCACCAGAAGAAGATGCTAAACGCATTATCAAAGTTGTCGTAGATGGCGACTACGAAGCAACTAAGGCAACTGTAACAGGTGTCCTTAGACCAGATTACTAATAAAGACAATAAAATCCATGACCGAAAGAACGATCATGGATTTTTCTTATTTTCCTAAACAGAATTGGCTAAAGAGTTGGGTGATGAGTTCATCAGGTGCGGCATCTCCAGTGATTTCTCCGAGAATTTCCCAAGTACGGGTCAAGTCAACTTGAAGCAAATCAACTGGCATCCCCAGTTCCAGCCCTTCATTAACAGCTTGTAAGCTTTCAACGGCCTTTTCAATCAAGGAAATATGACGGGCATTAGATAGGTAAGTAGCATCTTGCTCGACCAAACCAGCATTTTCAAAGAAGAGATTGTTGATGCGCTCTTCAATCTTATCGATGTTTTGGTTTTTAAGAACTGAAATACGGATGACATCTTCAGGTAGTTCCGAAGTTTCAATCGCTTCAGGCAGATCAGTTTTGTTAAGCAGAATAATGCGGTTGGTATCTTGGCTGATTTCTAATAGTTGGCGATCTTGGGAGGTCAGTGGCTCACTGGCATTTAATACTAGTAGTACCAAGTCAGCTTCCTTGAGGGCTTTTCTCGAACGCTCAACACCGATCTGCTCCACGATATCATCTGTTTCTCGAATACCAGCTGTATCAATCAATTTGAGAGGAACACCATTGATGTTGACGTATTCTTCGATAACATCTCGTGTCGTACCAGCGATGTCTGTAACGATGGCCTTGTCCTCACGCAAGAGGTTGTTGAGGAGGCTCGATTTCCCAACGTTGGGACGTCCGATGATAGCAGTTGAAATTCCCTCACGAAGGATTTTACCACGACGAGCTGTTCTAAGGAGATTGGTTAGCAATTGCTCAAACTCCATAGTTTTCTCACGGACGACTGCAGTAGTGGCTTCCTCAACATCGTCATACTCAGGATAGTCGATATTGACCTCAACTTGGGCAAGTGTATTGAGGATTTCTTGGCGAGTATTATTAATGAGGTCAGAAAGAGAACCGTCCAATTGTTTGACTGCAATATTCATGGCCTTATCTGTCTTAGCACGGATGATGTCCATCACTGCCTCAGCCTGTGTCAAGTCCACGCGACCGTTTAGAAAGGCGCGTTTGGTAAATTCACCAGGTTCTGCCAACCGAGCTCCTTCACGGATAGCTAGTTGGAGAATCTCATTGGTCACCGCAATCCCACCGTGAGTGTTAATCTCGATAATATCCTCACGAGTGAAGGTCTTTGGAGACTTCATAGCTCCAACCATAACCTCGTCCATGACCTTACCAGTTTGAGGGTCAGCGATATGTCCGTAGTTGAGAGTATGGCTTGCAACCTTGCTCAAGTCTTTTCCTTTAAAAATCTTTTGGGCAATAGCAAAACTATCTGTTCCGCTCAGGCGGACAATACCAATGGCTCCTTCACCTAGTGGAGTAGAGATAGCAGCGATGGTATCAAATTCACGTGTAATCATACTAATTCCTTTTGTATTTCTTTTCTTTGGATATGTATCCAAGCATCTCTTCAAATTGTAACAAAATTAGACTATTTCTTCAATGGATGCTACTTGGAGATTGAAAAAGCCTAAGCAATTCTGCTTAAGCTGGTTTATTTGGTGCGCATTTCTCCTTGAGGAAAGTAGGTTCCTTCTGGCATGTCGTTGATGATGACATGAACGGCTGATTGAGGGGCTCCAGTGTTACGGACAACAGCTTCCGTTACTTCCTTAGCAAGAGCTTTCTTTTGCTCGAGCGTGCGACCTTCAAATAAATCGATGCGTACAAATGGCATAATAGCTTCCTCCACTAGTTTTTGATTTCTTCTATTTTACCACATTTTGCCGTTTAAAGCTTCAGAAAATTATGATATACTAGAATGTAGCAAAAATTTAGAAATGGACGTGAAATAGAAGCATGGCACAGTTGTATTATCGTTATGGGACCATGAACTCTGGTAAGACGATTGAGATTCTCAAGGTGGCCTATAACTACGAGGAGCAAGGAAAGGGAGTTGTGATTATGACTTCGGCTCTGGATACGCGTGACGGTGTTGGCTATGTGTCGAGTCGAATCGGCATGAAACGCCCAGCCATTGCGATTGAAGATGATACAGATATCTATGGCTTAATCCGAGATTTGGAAGTCAAACCCTACTGTATCCTAGTCGATGAGGCCCAATTTCTCAAGCGTCACCATGTTTACGACCTAGCTCGTGTTGTTGATGAGTTAGACATACCCGTCATGGCATTTGGTTTGAAGAATGACTTTCGCAATGAACTTTTTGAAGGTTCCAAACACCTCTTACTATTAGCAGACAAAATCGATGAGATTAAGACCATTTGCCAGTATTGTAAGAAAAAGGCGACTATGGTGTTGCGAACTCAAGATGGTGTGCCAGTCTATGATGGCGAACAAATCCAGATCGGTGGCAATGAAACCTATATCTCGGTTTGCCGAAAACATTATTTTGCCCCTGAAATCAATAAGGAGAATGAAGAAAAATGAACATCTATGATCAACTACAAGCTGTAGAAGACCGTTATGAAGAATTAGGAGAATTGCTCAGTGACCCTGATGTCGTTTCGGACACCAAGCGTTTCATGGAGCTTTCAAAAGAAGAGGCTTCAACTCGTGATACGGTAACAGCCTACCGTGAGTACAAACAAGTCCTTCAAAACATCGTTGATGCCGAAGAGATGATTAAGGAATCTGGTGGAGACGCGGACTTGGAGGAAATGGCCAAGCAAGAGCTCAAAGATGCCAAGGCTGAAAAAGAAGAGTATGAAGAAAAATTGAAAATTTTGCTCCTGCCAAAGGATCCTAACGATGACAAGAACATCATCCTTGAAATTCGTGGGGCAGCTGGTGGAGACGAAGCAGCACTTTTCGCCGGAGACCTTCTAACTATGTACCAAAAGTATGCGGAAGCTCAAGGGTGGCGCTTTGAAGTCATGGAAGCTTCTATGAACGGTGTCGGTGGTTTCAAAGAAGTGGTTGCCATGGTTTCAGGTCAATCTGTATATTCTAAGCTTAAGTACGAATCAGGTGCTCACCGTGTGCAACGTGTCCCTGTGACAGAAAGTCAAGGCCGTGTTCATACCTCGACAGCGACAGTTCTAGTCATGCCTGAAGTGGAAGAAGTTGAATACGATATTGATCCAAAAGATCTTCGTGTTGATATCTACCACGCATCTGGTGCTGGTGGACAGAACGTCAATAAGGTTGCGACTGCCGTTCGTATCGTTCACTTGCCAACCAATATCAAGGTTGAGATGCAGGAAGAACGTACCCAGCAGAAGAACCGTGAGAAGGCTATGAAAATCATTCGTGCGCGTGTTGCTGACCATTTTGCTCAGATTGCACAAGATGAACAAGACGCTGAGCGTAAGTCGACAATCGGTACTGGTGACCGTTCAGAACGTATCCGTACTTACAATTTCCCACAAAACCGTGTCACAGACCACCGTATCGGCTTGACCCTCCAAAAACTTGATACGATATTGTCTGGTAAATTGGATGAAGTTGTGGATGCCTTGGTTCTTTATGACCAAACACAAAAATTAGAAGAATTAAACAAATAATGAAATTAGCTCAATTATTTTCAGATTTTGAAGAAGAGTTGATGAGACAAGGAGAGGAAGCAGAAAGCCTCTCTTTTGTCTACCGTAGCCTAAAAAATCTCTCTTTTACGGACTTTGTCTTTGCTCTTCAGCAGGAAGTGACAAAAGAGGAAGAAAATTTTGTAGAAGAAATTTACCAGCAGTTAGCGGCTCACAAACCAGCTCAGTATATCGTTGGTCACGCAGATTTCTTTGGAATGCAGTTAAAAGTGGATGAGCGGGTTTTGATTCCTCGTCCAGAAACAGAAGAGTTGGTGGAACTTATCCTAGCTGAAAATCCTGAGGAAAATCTTAAGGTCCTAGATATCGGGACTGGAAGTGGCGCCATAGCTCTTGGATTAGCTAAAAACAGACCAGATTGGTCAGTGACAGCAGCAGATATTTCCAAAGACGCTTTGCAGCTTGCATCAGAGAACGCTAAAAATCAAAATCTTAATATATTTTTTAAAAAATCTGATTGTTTTGCAGAAATTTCTGAAAAATATGATATAATTGTATCCAATCCACCCTATATCTCTCGTGAAGATGAGTCAGAGGTTGGTTTGAATGTTTTGCATTCAGAACCTCATCTAGCTCTCTTTGCAGATGAGGATGGTCTAGCTATTTACCGCAGAATTGCGGAAGATGCAAAAGACTATCTCACAGATGGTGGTAAGATTTACCTTGAAATTGGATACAAGCAAGGTCAAAGTGTTCCTGCGCTTTTTAGGAAATATCTTCCTGAAAAACGAATACGAACACTCAAGGACCAATTTGGTCAAGATAGGATGGTTGTAGTTGATGATGGACAGGATTAGACAAGAGTTGTCAAAGGGCGGGGCAGTCGTTTTACCTACCGAGACAGTTTATGGTCTCTTTGCTAAGGCCTTAGACGAAAAAGCTGTCGACCATGTTTACCAACTCAAACGTCGTCCCAGGGATAAGGCGCTCAATCTTAATGTCGCTTCTCTAGAGGACATCTTGCACTTTTCAAAGAATCAGCCAACTTATCTACAAAAGCTTGTAGAGGCCTTTTTACCGGGTCCCTTGACCATTATCCTCGAAGCCAATGACCGAGTTCCCTATTGGGTCAACTCTGGTCTTGCAACTGTCGGATTTCGGATGCCGAGTCACCCTATTACGCTTGATTTGATTCGCGAGACAGGTCCTTTGATTGGTCCGTCTGCCAATATTTCAGGTCAGGCAAGTGGAGTGACCTTTGCTCAAATTCTAGAGGATTTTGACCAAGAGGTTCTGGGTCTGGAGGACGACGCTTTTCTAACTGGACAGGATTCGACTATTTTGGATTTGTCTGGAGACAAGGTGAAAATCTTGCGCCAAGGCGCAATTAAACGAGAAGATATTCTTGCTCGGTTGCCAGAGATTTCTTTTGAGGAGGAATGAAATGCTAAGAGATTTGCAAGAAACAGATGTGAATGCTATATGTGAGATTAACAAAGAGGCTTTGGGCTATTCTTTTAGTCCGGAGGACACTGCTAGTCAACTAGCTAGACTATCTCAGGATTCCCATCATTTCCTACTTGGCTATGAGGATGCAGCCAGCCATGTCCTACTTGGATATGTCCATGCTGAAGTTTATGAATCCCTCTATTCCAAAGCAGGATTTAATATCTTAGGCTTAGCAGTTTCGCCTCAAGCACAAGGGCAAGGTATCGGTAAAAGCTTACTACAAGGGTTGGAAGACGAAGCAAAAAGACGTGGTTATGAGTTTATCCGCTTAAACTCTGCCGATCACCGTCTGGGTGCTCATGCATTTTATGAAAAAGTTGGTTATACTTGTGATAAAGTGCAGAAACGGTTTATTCGCATCTTTTAGTTTATTTTCTTTCTTGTAAAAACAAACTAAAGGACCAGTCACACTATAAAGGAGAAGACCTATGATTTTTGACAAAGACGATTTTAAAGCATACGATGCTGATCTCTGGAATGCTATTGCCAAAGAAGAAGAACGCCAACAAAACAACATTGAGTTGATTGCTTCGGAGAACGTGGTTTCTAAGGCTGTTATGGCAGCTCAAGGGTCTATCTTGACGAATAAATACGCTGAAGGTTACCCAGGACGCCGTTATTATGGTGGAACTGATGTAGTAGACGTGGTAGAAACTCTAGCTATTGAACGTGCAAAAGAAATTTTCGGTGCTAAATTTGCTAATGTTCAACCTCACTCAGGAAGCCAAGCCAACTGTGCGGCTTACATGGCCTTGATTGAGCCAGGTGATACCGTTATGGGGATGGATTTGGCAGCAGGTGGACACTTGACCCACGGAGCTCCAGTTAGCTTCTCTGGTCAAACCTACAACTTTGTTTCTTACAGTGTGGATCCTGAAACGGAACTCTTGGACTTTGATGCAATCTTGAAACAAGCCCAAGAAGTAAAACCAAAACTAATCGTAGCAGGTGCATCAGCTTATTCTCAAATTATCGACTTCTCAAAATTCCGTGAAATCGCAGATGCTGTTGGGGCTAAGCTTATGGTCGATATGGCCCATATCGCTGGTTTGGTTGCAGCTGGACTTCATCCAAGCCCAGTACCATACGCTCATATCACTACAACAACGACCCACAAAACTCTTCGTGGACCGCGTGGTGGTTTGATCTTGACAAATGATGAGGACCTAGCTAAGAAAATCAACTCAGCTATTTTCCCAGGTATTCAAGGCGGTCCTTTAGAGCATGTTGTTGCTGCTAAGGCGGTTTCATTCAAAGAAGTTTTGGACCCAGCCTTCAAGGAATATGCTGCTAATGTCATCAAAAACAGCAAGGCTATGGTTGAAGTCTTCTTGAAAGACCCTGATTTCCGTATCATCTCAGGTGGTACTGAAAATCATCTCTTCCTAGTGGATGTGACTAAGGTTGTAGAAAACGGAAAAGTTGCTCAAAACTTGCTGGATGAAGTTAATATTACCCTAAATAAAAACTCAATTCCATACGAAACCTTGTCACCATTCAAGACAAGTGGAATTCGTATCGGAGCAGCAGCCATCACTGCACGTGGATTTGGTGAAGAAGAAAGCCGTAAAGTGGCTGAACTCATCATTAAAACCCTTAAAAATGCAGAAAATGAGGCTGTATTAGAAGAAGTGAGAAGTGCGGTCAAAGAATTGACAGATGCCTTCCCACTATACGAGGACTAATACTTTTATGGACATTTATATTAAGAAAGCTATTATCCATCAGTTCAGCCCAGATGAAACCGAGCTGTTTCTAGCGGATAAGTTTCTCAATATCACTCCAAAAATCGAGGAATACCTGCGTAAAAAAATTGAACGTGTGTATTCAGATGAAGCTAAGACTGGGATTTTCGAAGAAGAAAATCCCTTCTTCAATCACATCACAGATGATTTGTTGGAGACATCAGTAACACTGGCTAATCTCTGGAAAGAGGAGTTCAGTATTTCTGAAAACCTCAAGACCAATGACTTGGTTTTTGTTCAGTTTTCTAAAGAAGGCGTTGAACATTTTGCTTTCTTGCGAATTGCCCTGCGGGAAACCTTGACCCACCTTGGAGGAGAAGTTGATAATCCAATCAAGCTAACTCAGAATAACTTGCCTGGTTTTGGAACAGGAGCTGATGAGGCCTTGGTCGTCAATCTTCAAAGTCGCAAGTATCACCTGATTGAGAAACGCATCAAGTACAATGGGACTTTTTTGAACTATTTTTCAGAAAATCTTCTTGCTGTCGCTCCTAAGATTTCTCCCAAGAAATCCATCAAGGAATTGGAAAAAACAGCCCAGAGAATTGCTGAGTCCTTTAACACAGATGATTTTCAGTTTCAATCCAAGGTCAAATCAGCAATTTTCAACAATCTTGAAGAAAGCAATGAATTGTCACCTGAAAAATTGGCTAATGACCTTTTTGACAACAATCTGACAGCTCGTTTGAGCTTTATTGATCAAGTCAAGGAAGCCGTACCAGAACCAGTCCAGTTCGATGAAATTGATGCCAGTCGCCAACTCAAGAAATTTGAAAACCAAAAACTTTCCTTGTCAAACGGGATTGAGCTCATTGTTCCCAATAACGTCTATCAAGATGCGGAGTCTGTTGAGTTTATCCAAAATGACAATGGAACCTATTCTATCTTAATCAAAAATATCGAGGATATTCAAAGTAAATAATGTTTAAATTTATAAGAAGAATGCTAGTGCTAGCAGTCCTTCTTTTTGCTGGATACAAAGCTTATCACATTCGTCAGGATGTAAAGCAAGTCATGACCTACCAACCCATGGTTCGGGAAATCCTCAGTGAAAGAGATACTCCAGCCAATGAAGAGTTGGTGCTTGCTATGATTTATACCGAAACAAAAGGAAAAGAGGGGGATGTCATGCAGTCTAGTGAGTCTGCTAGTGGCGCTACCAATACCATCAATGACAATGCCTCTAGTATTCGCCAAGGGGTTCAGACTCTAACAGATAATCTCTATTTGGCACAGAGCAAAGGAGTAGATGTCTGGACCGCCGTTCAAGCCTATAATTTTGGACCTGCCTATATAGACTTTATCGCTCAGAATGGTAAGGAAAATACTCTAGCTCTAGCCAAGCGTTATTCCCGAGAAACAGTCGCTCCTATCCTTGGGAATACTACGGGGAAGACCTACACCTACATCAACCCAATTTCTATCTTTCACGGAGCAGAACTCTATGAAAATGGAGGAAACTATTACTACTCCAGACAGGTACGCTTTAACCTCTATATCATGAAATTCTTTAATTTCTTTTAAGCATCTGGTTTGACCAGGTGTTTTTCGCTATAAGCTTTCTTTAAGATTGTTTTATTACCCTAGAAAGGTAAAGGAGGGAATACCCTATGAGAAAGAAACTCTTTCTAACAAGTGCTGCAGTATTGTGGGCAGCAACAGCTATGACGAGTGTCCACGCAGCAACAGATGTTCAAAAAGTAATCGATGAAACCTATGTACAACCAGAATATGTCCTAGGTTCTTCTCTATCTGAAGACCAGAAAAATCAAACTCTTAGCAAACTTGGCTATGATGCATCAAAAGACACCAAAGCTATCAAAACTATGACACCTGATATCTATTCGAAAATTATGAATGTTGCTAATGATGCTAGTCTACAGCTCTATTCGTCGGCCAAGATTCAAAAGCTAGGTGACAAATCACCTCTAGAGGTCAAGATTGAAACGCCTGAAAATATCACCAAGGTGACGCAGGATATGTACCGTAACGCAGCAGTGACTCTGGGAGTGGAGCATGCCAAAATCACAGTTGCAGCACCCATTCCAGTTACAGGAGAGAGCGCCCTAGCTGGGATTTACTACTCGTTAGAGGCCAATGGTGCTAAAGTACCGCAAGCCAATAAGGACTTGGCCCAAGAAGAACTAAAAGCCTTGTCCGATATCAATGCTGAAAATAAGGACAAGTTAGGTTACGATGCCAATAAGCTAAATGCGGCCATGACAGACATCAAGGCAGGAATCGCAAAGGCAAAAGAAGCCAAAGGAAATCTGACAGAAGAAGATGTCCGCAAAATCGTTGAAGACACGCTAAAAAACTACAAACTCGATCAGGTTATAACAGGAAACCAGGTCAATATCATCATCAATTTTGCCCTTAACCTCTCAAAGAGTGATATTTTGAACAATGCTGACTTCACTAAAACCCTAAATGACCTCAAGGAAAGCATTGTATCCCAAGCTGGAGATAGCTTTAAAAATATCAACCTCAACTTTGATGCCAATAAAGCGCTAGAAGAGGGGGGCAACTTCTTTAGCTCTCTTTGGCAAGCCATTGTCAACTTCTTCAAGAGTTTTGGTGCTTAGGTCATTTCATGATATAATAGATGGTAGCAGAAATGTTGCCGTCTTTTTTTGTCGGCCGATAGAAAGTGAAAAATATGCTAAAGAAAAATGATATTGTAGAAGTTGAAATTGTTGATTTGACCCATGAAGGTGCAGGAGTTACTAAGGTAGATGGTTTGGTTTTCTTTGTAGAAAATGCTCTACCAACTGAGAAAATCCTTATGCGTGTCCTCAAAATCAATAAAAAGATTGGCTTTGGGAAAGTGGAAGAATACCTTACTTACTCTCCACATCGTAACCAAGACCTTGACCTAGCTTATCTACGCTCAGGTATTGCCGATTTGGGGCATCTTGCCTATCCAGAGCAGCTTAAGTTCAAAACCAAGCAAGTCAAAGACAGTCTCTACAAGATTGCTGGTATTGCAGATGTAGAGGTCGCTGAAACGCTCGGCATGGAACATCCAATCCAGTATCGAAACAAGGCCCAGGTGCCCGTTCGTCGAGTGAATGGTGTCTTGGAAACTGGTTTTTTCCGTAAAAATTCGCATGATCTCATGCCCCTTGAAGATTTCTTTATCCAGGATCCTGTCATTGACCAAGTCATAGTAGCCCTTCGAGATTTGCTTCGTCGTTTTGATTTAAAACCTTATGACGAAAAGGAACAGTCTGGCTTGATTCGAAATCTTGTAGTGCGACGTGGGCACTATTCAGGACAAATCATGGTCATTTTAGTAACAACTCGTCCGAAAGTTTTCCGAGTGGAGCAATTGATTGAACACCTTATCAAGCAGTCCCCAGAGATCGTGTCTGTCATGCAAAATATCAACGACCAGAATACCAATGCGATTTTTGGCAAGGAGTGGAAAACTCTTTATGGTCAAGACTATATTATCGACCAGATGTTGGGAAATGACTACCAAATCGCTGGGCCAGCTTTTTATCAAGTAAATACTGAAATGGCAGAGAAACTTTATCAAACAGCTATTGATTTTGCAGGATTAAAAGCAGATGATGTGGTGATCGACGCCTACTCAGGGATTGGAACGATTGGCCTCTCTGTTGCGAAACATGTTAAGGAAGTCTATGGAGTTGAGGTCATCCCAGAAGCAGTTGAGAATAGCCAGAAGAATGCTGCATTAAACAATATCACAAATGCCCACTATGTCTGCGACACAGCTGAAAATGCCATGAGGAATTGGCTCAAGGAAGGTATCCAACCAACCGTTATCTTGGTTGACCCACCACGCAAGGGATTGACCGAGAGCTTTATCAAAGCAAGCGCCCAAACAGGAGCAGACCGCATCGCTTATATTTCATGTAATGTCGCCACCATGGCGCGTGATATCAAACTCTATCAAGAGTTGGGATACGAATTGAAGAGAGTACAGCCGGTGGACCTTTTTCCGCAAACGCATCATGTTGAGGCGGTAAGTTTGCTAGTCAAGGAGTAAAACGACGAAGATTAGCATTTACTTCCGCCCATGCGATAGCTGTCCGTGATTGACAAGTGCTAGCACGCAGACAGAACGGAGATAGCGAACCGCTGAGTGTGTCGCTCTGCTCGTAAAAGCTTAGAAACCTTTGAACGAAAGGGATAATGAAAGCCTTGATTGCAAGGCTTTTTGCTTTATGGTGGGTAAGTATCAGAGTGAGAAAATTTTTGGAATGAGTAGAAGTGATAGCTAGAAATTATCAGTTTCTATTTCCATTTACCCTGTGGGTACGTGTTTGTTTCCATTGACAAGGAGTTTGTGGGAATAGAAATGTACCCACCTTGTTTGAATCAAGTGAAGTGTAGTTGAAGGAAATCTGTTGAAAGCAATACTTCATTTTACCGAATAAGTAATAATTTAGGCAACTTCAAATCGATTAAAAAAAACTATTTTAAAGGTTAAGAGTAGACAAAAATTGTCCACTCTTTTTTGCAAACTCAATTTATCAATAAATGAAATGAGGGAATGTAAAATGAAATATTTTGAGGTTGAGTTAGAAAATCCTGATGAATTTTTAAAACTACAAACAGAAGATTTTGTGAAAGCTAATCGCTTGCTACTAAGGAAGATAATCCAGAGCGTTACAGTCTATGAAGAAAACTTCGTCATATCCTTTAAATCTGGCATCGAATTGGAAGTATGAGTCTCATTCCATAACTTTTATATTGAACATATCATCTTGTTGTGTTATACTATAAATTGATATAAACAAAGATGTAGGAGGAACCGAAACTATGACAGCCTCAATGCGTTTAAGATAAGCTGGCAATAAAAAAAGCAGAATCTATACCCGATGATAGGCTTTTTTGTTGTGCTTATTTATACGATATTGAGCATTCATTAGTTACGGTGAGGATATTGGTTATTTAACTATACCTTTATTTAACTATGTCTTTAATATGAATGTTTCCAAATTGTATGTATGCAGACCAAAAGCCACATTGTGGGGTTTGGCCTGCATTTTTTATTGCCTAGAATGCTATTCAAAATAGAAATTCAAGCAAAATAATATGCAGGAGATAATATAAATGGAAAAATACAACAATTGGAAACGAAAATTTTATGCAATATGGGCAGGGCAAGCAGTATCATTAATCACTAGTGCCATCCTGCAAATGGCGATTATTTTTTACCTTACAGAAAAAACAGGATCTGCGATGGTCTTGTCTATGGCTTCATTAGTAGGTTTTTTACCCTATGCGATTTTGGGACCTGCCATTGGTGTGCTAGTGGATCGTCATGATAGGAAGAAGATAATGATTGGTGCCGATTTAATTATCGCAGCAGCTGGTGCAGTGCTTGCTATTGTTGCATTCTGTATGGAGCTACCTGTCTGGATGATTATGATAGTATTGTTTATCCGTAGCATTGGAACAGCTTTTCATACCCCAGCACTCAATGCGGTTACACCACTTTTAGTACCAGAAGAACAGCTAACGAAATGCGCAGGCTATAGTCAGTCTTTGCAGTCTATAAGCTATATTGTTAGTCCGGCAGTTGCAGCACTCTTATACTCCGTTTGGGATTTAAATGCTATTATTGCCATCGACGTATTGGGTGCTGTGATTGCATCTATTACGGTAGCAATTGTACGTATACCTAAGCTGGGTAATCAAGTGCAAAGTTTAGAACCAAATTTCATAAGGGAGATGAAAGAAGGAGTTGTGGTTCTGAGACAAAACAAAGGATT